>JAYWEO010000353.1:0-6316 GCA_043779225.1 Prosthecobacter sp. | reverse complement strand
GAAGGGAAACCACCACCTGCCGACAACCCCGCACCGGACGCGCCACCGAGTGGAAAATGAATCGTTTCATTGATGTGACAGCAAGATGAGCGATCTAACTGCCCATAGCACCGCGCCACCCTTAACTAAGAACTGGCGAGGGTATCTGCGCGTTGGGAGCATCGTCGCGGAAACACCGGGCGTGAAAACTTTTCGGCTCCTGCCGTCGTCCGGCGAAGGCTTAATGCCGTTCACCTTTGTCCCCGGCCAGTTCCTCAACGTCGCGTTCGGGATCGGCGGTGCGCGAATGAATCGCTCCTACTCGATCTCCTCCTCGCCGACGCAGCGCGAATACCTGGAGCTGACCATCAAGCGTGAGCCGCGCGGCGCGGTCTCCCGTCACGTCGTGGATCTACTCAAGGTGGGCGATTTGATCGAAGCGGGAGGCCCGGTCGGGAAATTCACGTTCGATGGAACCGAGGCAGAGAACATCGTCCTCATCTCCGCGGGCGTGGGGATCACGCCGATGGTGAGCATCAGTCGCTATCTCACGGAGCGCGCGTGGCCCGGAGACATCTTCTTTATTTATACCTGCCGCACGCCGGCTGACTACATCTTGGGGAAGGAAATAGCCGCGCTCGAAAGTAGCAATCAGAAGCTGCACGTCGCGGTCACGATGACGAGGGCAGAAGGGACGGACTGGAAGGGTCCACGCGGACGCATGACCAAGGAGTTTCTCACGCAGACGGTGCCCGATATAACCAAGCGCCGAGTCCACATTTGCGGGCCAGCGACGATGATGGACGCGACCAAGGCGCTGCTCACCGAGCTAGGCGTGCCGCCGGAGCAGGTGAAGATGGAACTCTTCGGCGCGACAAAGCCCGCCATCTCTCCCGCCGGAACCACGGCCAAACCGAGCGCCGCCGCGACCGGCCCAACAGTCACCTTTTCCAAGAACAACAAGACGGCGAATATCCACGACGGGCAGACCGTTCTTGAACTATCCGAGGAACTAGGCATCGGCATCGAGAACTCGTGCCGCGTCGGCACCTGCGGCTTGTGCAAAGTAAGGATGACCGCCGGGGAGGTGGATCAAGAGGTGCAGGATGCTCTCGACGATGACGATAAGGCCAATGGCATCATCCTAGCCTGCCAGGCCAAGCCCAAGGAAGCTGTCACGGTGGAGGCATAGCAATGAAGGACCGTGAACGCATCATCGTCAGCGGTGTTTTTAGTGTCCTGCTGTTAAGCTGGCTCGGCTTTCTCCTGCACAGCTCGCCGCGCTTTGCAGGGAGCGCGATGGGAGCGGTATTTGGGATCGCGGGGGCGGTGCTCATGCTCATTCCGCTCGCCTATCCCATCGTTAAGCGCATCCATTTCATCAACGAGCGGATCACGAAGCGCGTCTCCTTGCAGACACTACTCGCCGTGCATGTCTATGCGGGCATTCTCGGCCCGGTGTTCGCGATCATCCACACCGGCCACAAGTATGAAAGCTGGCTGGGCATCACGCTAACCGCCGTGATATTACTCGTCGTCGTCAGTGGGTTCGCCCTGCGCTATCTGCTGACCTTTGTTACCCATGAGATCAAAGACAAGTTACTCCTCCTCCAGACGGCCCGCGGCGACCTCGACCATGCGTGGGGAGTACTCGAAAACACTCCGCTCGAAAGGCGCGGTCTGCCCAAGTCGCCGCTTCTCGCAGCCGGACTAGCCTCCATCGGGATCGACCTCTCCTCCGGCAGCCCCGCCGGTGAAGTCACCCGCACCGCCGAGGCCGTGGCGGACCTCGAGTATGCCGTCCGCACGCATGAGTTTTTCAAACGCTGGTTCACCCGGTGTCTGGCCGTGCATATCGTTCTCTCCGTGCTTCTCTACGCGCTGCTCGGGCTGCACATTTGGGCGGGGATTCATTTCGGACTGAGGTGGTTTTCATGAAGCTGCGAACTGCCTTCCTGCTTGCCGCGCTCGCATTCGTACTGCTCGCGCTGGCTTTCTTTGCCTTCTCCCCTCGTCATCGGGATAAGACGGTGCGCGCGGTTTTGCTACCCGCCTCGTGGCAGCACACGGTCCTTCCCGGCGAGTTGTCGAACGCGCACGCCTTTCTCGAAAGCAACTGCGCC
The DNA here is from genome assembly GCA_043779225.1 of Prosthecobacter sp. GTDB lineage: Bacteria > Verrucomicrobiota > Verrucomicrobiia > Chthoniobacterales > Chthoniobacteraceae > SXWH01. The sequence goes on along the minus strand of JAYWEO010000353.1, from coordinate 4,214 downwards.
GCGTGCCACACCCCGAACAAGGGAGTCGAGGCGAAGAACTGCATCGTCTGCCACGCCGACAACAAGACCGTTCTGCAACGCCAACCAAGCGCCTTTCACGCCGACATTCAAAGCTGCGTCGCGTGCCATCTCGAACACCAGGGCCGTGTGCCCCGCATTACCCGGATGGATCACGCAGCCCTCGCCCGGATTGGTTTCAAACAGTTGCAAAGCCAGCCGCACCAAGCAGGCGTGGACGTAGCGCAGATCAAACGCTGGCTCGAAGACACCACCGCTGCGCCGCAACCGGCGCTCGCTCAGTTGCGACCCGAAGAAGCGTTGCTGAACTGCGCGACTTGCCACCAAACCAAAGACCGGCACCGTGGCCTCTTCGGCAACGACTGCGCGCAATGCCACGGCACGACAAAATGGACGCTCCCGGAATTCCGCCATCCCTCATCCGCCTCGCAGTCCTGCGCGCAATGCCATCAAGCCCCGCCGAGCCATTACATGATGCACTTTCAAATGATCGACCAGGCAATCTGCAAACAGCCGAACGCCAAGGTGAACCAATGCTTCCTCTGCCACCAAACGACCTCGTGGAACGACCTCAAAGGCATCGGCTTTTACAAGCACCATTGAGGAAAACGAACTGAGCTATGAAAGCAATGAAAGCGACCGTCTTTCACGGAACGAACGACATCCGTATCGAGGAAGTAGAGCGCCCTCGTGCCGGAATTGGCGAGGCGGTCATCCGCGTGACGTTGACCACGATTTGCGGCACCGACCTCCACATCTTGCGCGGGGAGTATCCAGTGAAGCCGGGCTTGGTCATCGGTCACGAACCGGTGGGTGTGATTGAAGAACTCGGGCCGGGCGTCACGGGCTACCACATTGGTGATCGGGTGTTGGTTGGTGCCATCACCCCTTGCGGTCAGTGCCGCGCCTGTCTCTCCGGACACCTTTCCCAATGCGGACACGGCGACGGCTACGAAGCCATCGGGGGTTGGCGGTTTGGGAATACCATCAACGGCGCGCAGGCTGAATATCTTCTCGTGCCGTCCGCACAGGCCAATTTGGCGAAGATTCCCGACGACGTGACGGACGAGCAGGCGCTCTTGCTCTCGGACATCGCCTCGACTGGTTTTTCCGGTGCGGAAGCCGCCCCGGTTCGCCTCGGAGATGCCGTGGTGATCTTCGCTCAAGGGCCGATCGGTTTGTGCGCCACCGCCGGAGCCAGGCTGATGGGTGCCTCGCTCATCATTGGAATTGATGGCGACGACACGCGGCTCGCGATGGCGCGGCGCATGGGTGCGAACGTGGTCCTCGACTACCGCGCAGTGGATGTCGTGGCAGAAATCAAACGTCTGACCGGCGGTGGGGCGGATGTCGCCATTGAAGCCTTGGGCACGCAACAGACCTTTGAAAGCGCGCTGCGCAGTCTGCGACCTGCGGGCACGCTTTCGAGCCTCGGCGTTTATTCCGGCAAACTGCAAATGCCCTATGACGCTTTCTCCGCCGGCCTCGGCGATCACCGCATTGTCACCACGCTTTGTCCCGGTGGGAAGGAGCGGATGCGGCGGTTGCTGAGTCTGGTGCAATCCGGGCGGTTCGATCCCACTCCGCTCATCACCCACCGGTTCTCGCTCGATGAAATTCCCCAAGCCTACCAGCTCTTCGGCGAACGCTCGGATGGCGTTCTGAAGGTGGCGATCAAACCCTAGATGACGCATCAGCAACAGACAGCGGCGGAGCCAAAGTTGAATCAAGAGAGGCTGACGAGTCACCCTTTCCAGTTACAACGCATCGGGGTGGTGCTGGAGCCGGAGCCAGGCAATCCGATGGAGGTGGAAGGCGTGTTGAATCCGGCATCGGCGCGCGGTCGCGACGGGCAACTCTATCTCTTTCCGCGATTGGTGGCGCGGGGGAACTACTCGCGCATTGGCATCGCGCGGGTGCGCTTCAACGAGGCTGGCGACCCGGTGGGCGTCGAGCGACTCGGCATCGCGCTGGAGCCGGAGGCTGATTACGAACTACGACCCGGCGGCGGCGGTTGCGAAGACCCGCGGATCACGTTCATCGAGCCGCTGCAAAGGTATGTGATGACTTACACGGCGCTCTCATCCCGCGGGCCGCGCATCGCGCTGGCCATGTCGGAAGACTTGTTTCGCTGGGAACGATTGGGGCAGGCGATCTTCATGCCTTATGAGGGCGTGGACTTCAACGAGGTCGCCAACAAAGACGCACTGCTCTTTCCCGTCGCCATCCCCGATCCGGACGGACAACCCGCGATGGCGCTCATCCATCGTCCGCTCTTTCCCGGCACCGGGCCGGATGAAACCCTTCACTGCCGGGTTCCGCGCGTGGTGGATATTCTGCGGGAGAGCATCTGGATTTCCTATCACTCGCTGGTCCATGAGGTCTGCGAAAAACATCATCACCTCTGCCACTTCGATTCGCACCGGCGGCTGGCGTGTCCGGTCGCGCCTTGGGAGCAGTTGAAAATCGGCGGTGGCACTCCGCCGATGCTGACTCCGCAAGGATGGCTGGTCCTCTATCATGGGGTGTGTGAGGCAGTGGACGAATCGGATGCGGGCCGCAGGCTGAGTTACTCCGCGGGGCTTCTCTTGCTGGATGAGAAACATCCCCATCTTATCCGCTATCGCTCGCCCGAGCCGGTCTTGACGCCGGAACTGCCCAAAGAGCGCGAGGGCGTCGTGCCCAATGTCGTCTTCCCGACGGCGATTGACCGGCGGGATGACTTGGGGATGCCGGGCCGCTTCGACGTTTACTATGGCATGGCGGACAACTGCATCGGCGTGGCGCGGCTGGACTGGCCGGAGCACCTGCCGACTGAGGAAACATCTAAATGAAAGACCCAATCTGCGGCATGACTGTCGAGCCGGACACCGCTCCCCGCGCGGAGCGCAGCGGGCAGACGTTTTATTTTTGCAGTGAGCAGTGCCAGGGAAAATTTCTTGCCGCTCGCGGTGCGGTTCGTTCGTCCGGCCCTTGTGCCATCGTGATCTTCGGTGCGTCCGGCGACCTCACGCGGCGCAAGCTCATCCCTTCGCTCTACAATCTCGCCGCGGACGGCATCCTGTCGGACGATTTCGCCATCATCGGTGTCGCGCGGCGTGAATGGACTCGCGAGGTTTTCATCCAGCAGTTGCGCGAAGCGCTGCCGCAATTCGCCACGCGCAAAGTGGACGCCGCGCTGTGGGCGAAGTTCGAGGAGCGCATTCACTTTTGCCGCGGGTCGCACGACGATTCCGAGACATACGAAAAGCTAAAGACACTTTTGACCGAGTGCGAAAAGCAGCACCGCACCGGCGGGAACGCGCTGTTTTATTTGTCGGTGCAGCCGGTCTCGTTTGCGGCAATCGCGCGCCAGCTCAAGTCGCACGGGCTGGTGACGGAGACGCCGCCGGCATGGCGGCGCGTGATCGTCGAGAAGCCGTTCGGGCACGATCTAGCCTCAGCCCGCGAGCTGACCAGCGCGTTGGCGGACGCGCTGCACGAGCGGCAGATTTTCCGCGTGGACCATTATCTCGGCAAAGAGACCGCGCAAAACCTCCTCGTGTTCCGGCTCGGCAATAGCATGGTCGAGCCGATTTGGAACCGGCGCTACATTGACCACATCGAGATCACCGTTGCAGAGACCATCGGGATCGAAGGCCGCGGCGCGTTCTATGAGACGGCCGGCGCGTTCCGCGACGTGATGCAGAATCACATGTTCATGCTGCTCGCGCTCGTGGCGATGGAACCGCCCACGTCGCTCGCCGGTGAATCCGTCCGAAACGAGAAGGTGAAAGTGCTCGAAGCCATGCGTGTGCTGAAACCGGAGGACGTGCTGCGCGACACGGTGCGGGGACAATACGGGCCGGAGATGATTCACGACAAACCCGCTTCTGCCTACCGCGATGAACCGCACGTCTCGCCCACTTCAAATGTCGAGACCTTCGCCGCGATGAAGCTGTGGGTGGACAACTGGCGCTGGGCTGGCGTGCCGTTTTATCTGCGCTCGGGAAAGCGACTGTCGAGGCGCGTGACGGAGATTGTCGTCCGTTTCAAAAGCCCACCGCTTTCGCTGTTTGAAGGCACGGACTGCGATCCGCTCGGACCGAACCTGATGATTATGCACATCCAGCCGGAGGAAGGAATCACCCTGCAAATGCGGGCCAAGACGCCCGGTCCGACGATTCACACGCAGGCGGTCGCGCTCGATTTCGACT
>JAYWEO010000352.1:0-4402 GCA_043779225.1 Prosthecobacter sp. | reverse complement strand
GATGCGGTGGCGCTCGCCGTCATCCGCAAGGAGATGAAGAAGCGGCAGGACTCGATCGAGAGCTTTGAAAAGGGCGGGCGCATGGACCTCGCGAACAAGGAAAAAGCCGAGGCGGCAATCCTCGCCGGCTATCTTCCGCAGCCGCTGACCGCCGAGGAAGTCGAGGCGATCGTGAAAGCCGCGATCGCCGAGAGCGGCGCGACCTCGAAGGCGCAGATGGGCGCGGTGATGAAGCTGGCGACCGAACGTGCCGCGGGTCGTGCGGATGGGCGTGCGCTCAGCACCGCCGTGGGCAAACTGCTGCCGTAACAAACGCATTTTTCCGATACCACTGACATAGGGATGAACTCAGCAATCATCGTCGCAGCGGGCGCGAGCCGGCGCATGGGGTTCGACAAGATCTTCGCCACGCTCCACGGGAAGCCGGTGCTCTACTGGTCCATCAAGGGGTTTCAGGACTGCCCGGATATCGACGAGATTGTCGTCGTCACACGGGCGGAAAAAGTGGCGGAGGTGCAGAAGCTCGTCGCTTCGGAAAAGCTCACGAAGGTGACATCCGTCGTCGAGGGCGGAGCGGAGCGGCACCTCTCGGTCTGGAACGGCCTGCGCGCGATCCAGGCGGAGGGCAGCCAGTACGTCGCGATCCATGATGCGGCGAGGCCGCTCATCACGCCGAAGCTCATCAGCGCATGCGTCGCCCTGGCGAAGAAAAACGGTTCGGCCTGCTGCGCCTCGCCGATCCCGGACACCGTGAAGCGCGCGTCGCACGAGATGGTCGTGACGGACGATGTCGAGCGCCGGAATCTCTGGGCGATGCAGACGCCGCAGATTTTCGGCAGCGCGCTGATCATGCAGGCCTACGCGTCGGTGATGGCGCGCAATGAACTCGTGACGGACGAGGTCTCCGCGATCCAGCGCATCGGCAAGCGCGTGGCTTTGCTCGAGAACGACGACTACAATTTCAAGATCACTTTCCCCCGCGACCTGCCGCTGGCAGAGCAGGTCATCGATATCCGCAACGGTCGGGAAAAGCGCCGCTGACGGGTGCTTGCCGAGGGGGACAGGAATTTGTCCGATAAGATGAGCCGCCTTGCGCTGTTGAAGAATGTGCGCATGTTCTCCGCCCTCCGATTCGCCCGCGTAACACCCATCTGATGAGCCACACCTACCACGTCACGCGGCTTCCCAATGGCGCACGCATCGCCTCCGTGGAAATGCCGCACATGCGCAGCGCGACCGTGGGCGTGTGGGCCGGTGTCGGCGGCCGGCACGAGCGCGTGAAGGAAGGCGGCATCTCGCATTTCATCGAGCACCTCCTTTTCAAAGGGACGAAGCGGCGCAACCCGCGCCAGATCACCGCGGCGGTCGAGGGCGTGGGCGGATACCTGAACGCGTTCACGACGGAGGATCACACGTGCTATTACGCCAAGGCTGGCGCGCCGCATTTTGAGCGGCTGTGCGACGTGCTCACGGACATGTATCTGGACTCCGTCTTTGCCAAGACGGAGATCGATCGCGAGCGCGAGGTCATCCGCGAGGAGATCCTGATGTATCGCGATCAGCCCGCGCAGCACGCGCAGGAGCTTCTTACCTCGACACTGTGGCCGAAGCATCCGCTCGGGCGCCCGCTCACCGGCACGGTCGATACGGTGTCGCGTCTCGGACGGAAGGAGATTTCAGACTTTCACCGGCAGAACTACAACGGTGCCAGCACGGTCGTCACCGTTGCCGGCCGTGTGCCGCACGCGGATGTCGTGAAGGCGCTCGGCCCCGCGCTCAGCCGGCTGCCCGCAGGAAAGCGCCCGCGTTTCCAGCGCTCGCCGATCCATCCCGGACGGCCCTCGGTGAACCTGCACACGCACGACACGGAGCAGACGCATCTCGCGATGGGCTTCCACACATGGGGGCGGCGCGACGAGCGGCGCTTCGCGCTGAAAATCCTCAGCGTGATCCTCGGCGAAAACATGAGTTCGCGCCTTTTCCAGAAACTGCGCGAGCGCCACGCGTTCTGCTACTCGGTGTCGAGCGGCATGGTCACGCTCGCGGATACCGGCGCGCTGCACATCAGCGCGGGGCTCGATCCCTCGAAACTCGAGCCCGCACTGCGCATGATCCTCCGCGAGATCGCGGCAATCGCGAGGAGCGGGCCGACGCGTGCGGAGTTGAAAATGGCGCAGGACTACACCATCGGCCAGACGCTCATGGGACTGGAGAGCACGACGAACCAAATTTTGTGGATGGGCGAAAGCCTGCTCGGCTATGGCCGCGTGCTGTGCCCCGTGGAGATCGAAAAGCGCATCTTCGGTGTGACCCGCGAGGAAGTGCAGGCCGTGGCCGGCGAATGCCTGAAGCTCGGACGCCTCGGCCTCGCCGTGGTCGGCCCGCTGAAGGACGCGGCGAAGATCGAGAGCTGGCTGCGCTGATTGATCCGCCTCAGAATCGAGCGGCGACAAACAGCGCGCTTGAGAAGTGAACGCGCGGAGGTTGATCCTCCGCCATGCCTTCCCTCCGCGCGCTGTTCGTCCTGTTGTTCACTGCGGTCTCATTTGCCTCCGCAGCGGAAACGCTCCCTGGCACGCAGCCGCTCACGGCTGAGGGCGATCTCTCGGTGCGGATGGTGGATGGCATTCACCGCTGGCTGATGCGCGAGACGGAGCGTGTGGATCAGTCTCGGAAAGAGAATTGGACGAATTTGACCGCTGTGCCGGAGAACTGGAAGGATGTCATCGCGCGTCAAGGAGCTGCTCTGGCAAAAATAATCGGTGCCGTGGATTCCCGTCGTGAGGGGCCGATGCAAATTGTCTCGGATGCCGGTTTGAAACCAGCGGCAGAGATCAAAAAGGGCTATGTGGTGGAGTCGGTGGTCTGGCCTGTTTTTGATGGTGTGCATGGGGAGGGATTATTGCTCCGGCCCGTGGGGCGTCCCGTGACTGCGGCGCTGATTGCATTGCCAGATGCTGACGAATCGCCGGAGGAGTGCGCCGGCATTCAAGAGGGCATGCCGCGTGAAATGCAGTTTGCGCGACGCTTTGCGGAGAGAGGTTTCCTTGTGCTCGTTCCCACTCTGGTCAATCGCAGGGATGACTACTCTGGCAGTGAAGCATTGAGGCGAATGATCAATGCGCCGCATCGCGAGTGGATTCATCGGCTGTCCTTCGAGTCGGGCAGGACGCTCCTCGGTTTCGAGGTTCAGAAGGTTCTTGCTGCCGTTTCTGCGCTTGATGCGCTGTCGCATCAGATGTCTGACAATGCGGTTGCCAAAATGATTGGGGCGGAAATCGGCGGCGGCGGCAGCTCGGCCTACATCGGAGTCCTGGGCAGTGGGGAAGGCGGAGTGATTGCGTTGCGCGCTGCTGCTTTGGACTCACGCATCCGAGCCGTGTTCCTGCACGGAAGCTTCGGTGTCCCGAAAAGCGATGAGCCGATTTACCGGAACATTTTCGGCGGTCGCCGCATGTTCACCGATGCCGGGCTTGCCACGCTCATGGCACCCCGCCCGCTTTTTGTGACTGTTGGCGGCGGGCCGGAGATCGCGGGACCGCCGACCACCTCAGGCAACAGACGCGTTGCAGCGCCGGGAGTTCTTTCTGCCTTGAGTGCGAAGGATGTGGAGCCCGCCTTGCAGGAGGCAAACACGCAGAGGCGGCAGCTCGGGGCACCGGCGGTTGCCGTCTGTTCCATGCAATCCAAGCCGACTGGAAACTTGCGCAGTCCGGAGGAAGTGATGTCCGCGGCTCTTTCCGTCAAACTCCCTGAAGTTGTGAATGAGCGTTTGGTGCGCGCACCAGCGGAGCCCAGCCTGCAAGCCGAGAGGCAGCGCCGCACCGTGCGCGAGCTGGAGGAATTTTCGCAGGCGATTCTCCGCGACAGCGAACGCGTTCGAAAGGCGCTGCCGATTTGGACGAAGCTGAAGCCGGGTGCGGAATGGGAGGCGGTGCAGAAGCAGGCGCGCGCGGATTTTTGGGAGAATGGGATCGGGAAAATGCCGGGGGAATACGCAGCGCCGAATCCGCGCACGCGGCTCGTTCACGACGAGGAAAAGTGGCGCGGATACGAGGTGATGCTCGATGTGCAGCCGGATGTTTTCGCATGGGGCACGCTGCTCGTGCCGAAGGATCTCAGGCCCGGTGAGCGCAGGCCGGTCGTCGTGTGCCAGCATGGGCTGGAGGGATTGCCGGAGGACACGATCACGACGGACGAATCCGCGCCGGCATGGAAATACTACAAGGGCTTCGCGGCGCGGCTGTGCGAGCGCGGGTTCATCGTGTACGCGCCGCACAATCCGTATCGCGGCGGCGACAACTTCCGGCGCATCCAGCGCGAGGCGAATCCGCTCGGGCTGTCGCTGTTCTCATTCATCATCGCGCAGCATGATGTGACGACGCAGTGGCTCGCGTCGCTG
>JAYWEO010000351.1:0-5989 GCA_043779225.1 Prosthecobacter sp. | reverse complement strand
CCCGGCGATCGCACGGACAGCACGTGGTGGAACGGCCCCTTCGCATCGCTCGCACCTGTGCACCTGGCGTCCATCTCCGGCGAACTGAAGGAAGGCGCTCCTGGCATCGGCATCGCGGCGCAGCGGTTTGAAAATCCCGCGCTCGAAATTTTTAATGATCCACGCAACGGCTCGATGGCCGAGGCTGCGATCAAGGTGTGGTTCAAGATGCGTCCGCCTCCGAACAGCGGCGATCCGAATGATCCCGTCGTGCTCGCGCGACTCGACAGCGGCGATCCGTTTCTCATCGAGCGTGCCGTCGGACACGGGCGTGTCATCGCGTGCTCGACGGCGGCGGATGCGGACTGGGGGAATCTCCCCGCGCGGCCATTTTACCTCCCGCTCGTGCAGCGTCTCTGCGTGCATCTCGCGTCCACGGTGAACCCGCCGCGCAATCTCGAAGTCGGTCGCGCGCTCATCTCATTCCTGCCGGTCACCGCCGCCGGGAAGAAGGCACTGCTCACAGGGCCGGACGGCACGACGGTCGAGATGCCTGTGGTGAAAAAGGATGAGCGCGGTGTCGTCGAGACTGCGCCGCTTTATCAGCCCGGGCTCTACACGCTGCAGCCGCCCGGCGCGCAGCCGCTCCATTACGTCGTGAATGCGGACCGCCGTGAGTCCGACCTCGCGCGCCTTTCGGACACGGAGATTGCCGAGTTTGCCAAGGCGCATTCTGTCGCCGTCGTGCATTCGGCCGTGGAGTTTCGTGAAAATGAGCACCGGCATCGCTTCGGCGACGAGCTTTGGAAATGGGTGCTCGTCGCGCTGCTCGCGCTGATTTTCCTGGAGCTGATTTTGCAGCGCATGTTTTCCCGTCCGCGCGGACCGACCGGTGCGACGATGGCGAGCGGACTGAAGCGTGAAACGGAGAAGGCCCGATGAAGCACGAGCACATCACGACCACGCTGCGATGGACGGGCGACTGGCCTTGGTTTGCGAGCGTCGGCGTCGCGCTGCTCCTCGGCGTCATCGCGTGGCTGCTATACCGCCGCGACACGCATGCGCAACGTCCGTGGCTGCGCATCTGCCTCCCATTTCTGCGCTCGCTTGCCGTCATCCTCATCGTGCTCATGCTCAGCGGGCCGGTGCTGCATCACCGCAAGGTCATCGGCGAACTCGCCCGGCTTTTCCTCTGCATAGACGCGTCCGAATCCATGCAGCTCACCGATCCTGCGATGGATGCGGGGCGGAAAATCTCACTTGCACGCAGACTCGGCCTCCTTGATGAGGCGAGCGTCCCTCTCGATCTCCCGACCGCTGCCGCCGCGCTCGCCGATGCGCGCGGGCTCGCGGATCGGCTCCCGCCGCCCGAGGCGCTGACCGACGAAGCGTGGCGCAGGCTGTCGTCTGAATTCGCCACCAAGACTGCCGAGGCCGCCACGCTGCTCGCGAAGGCCGCGCCGGGCAGCGATGATCTCGCGAGGCTGCGCGCCGAGATCGCGGGGCCCGCGCAGGAACTGGCCCGGCGTCAATTCGCCGGCACCGATGATCAGGTGCGCGCCAACGGCGACATCACGCGGCTCGGTGAAAGTGCCGGGCGCTTTTCGCTGAAAATTTCCGCGCTGTTTGAAAAGCAGATCGAGGCCGATCCCGCCGCTGCGCCGCTGCGTTCCGCGCTGGCAAAATTTGATTCGCTCCCGCGCTGGCAGCGTCTGCAATCGCTGCTGCTCGAAGGTCCCGCGGAGAAACGCCTCCTCGCGCGGCTCGCGGAAAAGCACGACGTGCAGTTGATCCTCCTCGACGGCAATGACGCCAAGCCGCTGTGGCATTCGAGCGCGGGTGATTCCGCTCCCCCTGCGGGACTGCCGAAGCCCACCGGCCAGGTCACCAATCTCACCGCAGGCCTGAAGTTCGCCGCCGAGGCTGCGGGCGGTGCGGAGAAAAGCGCGGTGGTGCTGCTCACCGACGGCCAGCACAATTCCGGCGAAGCGCCGCTCGATGCCGCGCGCATTCTCGCCGGACGCAAGACCGCCGTCTTTTCGATCGGCTTCGGCAGTCAGGTGCCGCCGCGCGATATCGCGGTGCTGCGCGTGGTCGCGCCGGATTCGGTGTTCTTCGAGGATCGCGTGCGCGGCGAGATCTTCATCAAAGAGGAAATCCCGGCGGGCGAGCCATACACTGTGTCGATCAAGGACGGCGGCAAGGTCGTGTGGGAAAAACCGATCGTGTCCGTCGGCAAGGGCGTGCGCCGCGAGCCGTTTGAATTTCCGATCAAGGAACTCGCCGATGCGCGGATGAAACAGCAGACGCAAGGCTATGAGGTCGCCGGTGCGCCGTTGCAGCTCACCGCGGAGGTGAGCGCCATCGAGGGAGATCGCGAACTTTCCAACAACACCGCGCCGCTGCGTTTCCGAGCCGTCACGCAGAAGCGGAAAATCATGATCCTCGACGGACGCGCGCGCTGGGAGACGCGCTACCTGCGCAATCTTTTCGACCGCGATGAGAAGTGGGAGGTGAACGCCGTCATCGCGGGCGCGACCTCGGATGCCGGCTTCGTGCGCGGCGACAAGCCGGGCACTTTCCCCACCTCGCGCAAGGCGCTCGATGCCTATGACCTCATCCTCTTCGGCGAAGTGCCGCGCGGAATCCTGAAGGACGAGGAACTCACGTGGCTTTCGGAATTCGTCGCCAAGCGCGGCGGTGCGATTGCGTTCATCGACGGCCCGCGTGGAGTCCTGCGCGGCTATGCAGGCACGCCGCTGGCGCCGCTTTTTCCCGTCGAGTGGACCGGTGCCGGGTTGCAGGACACGGTGAGATCGCTCGTCCTCGTGGGACGCGCGCAGAGCATCGGGGCCTTCATGATCGGCGCGGATTCCACGACGAATGCCGACACTTGGTCGAAGATGCCGCCGCCGCATTTCCTCGCGCAGGTGAAGGCGCTCCCCGGCGCGGAGGTGCTGCTGGAGGCGTCTGGCTCGCACATGCCCGCGGCGGTGCTGCGCACGTTTGGCGCGGGCCGTGTGTATTATCATGCGTTCGATGAGTCGTGGCGATGGCGCTATGAGGTCGCGGACCTTTACCACGTGCGCTTCTGGAATCAGCTCGGCGACTACATCGGCGAGGCACCGTTTGCAGCGCGCGATAAATTCGTCCAGCTCGACGCGGGGCAGCTCACGTATCAGCCCGGCGAGCAGGCCGACATCCGCGCGCGTCTCCGCGATGCGGAAGGTCGTCCCGTCTCCGATGCCTCGGTGAACGCCGTGCTCTGGCGCGATGGCCAGAAGGTCGCGACGATCACCCTTTCACCCGACGAGGGCGGCCTCTATCGCGGACGTACCACGGCACTCGACAGCGGCAGCTACGAACTCTCCGTGGACACCGCCGCAGTCCCCGCCGAACAGCTCAAGGCCCGCACGCAATTTGCCGTGACCGCACGCGAGAATGCCGAGCGCACACTGCTCAGCCTGAACGAAGACCTGCTCCGTCAGGTGAGTCTCGCCGGGGGCGGCGAATATCTGCGCGAAGAGCAGGCCGACGCGCTCATTGAAAAACTCGCGCCGCTGAGCAGCGGCCAGGTGATCGAGAGTGACACGGTGCTGTGGCAGAGCTGGTGGTGGTTCATCCCGATCGTGCTCCTGCTCATGACCGAGTGGATTTTGCGCAAGCGCTTCGGGCTGCTGTAAGCGGAGCGCGGACGCGAACCTATTCCGAGTGCTTGTCTGCGGGCGGTCTGTCGATGCTGCCTTCATCATCCACCAGTGTGGCGCGCTGGTGCAGGATGCGGTCGAGCTTGTCCCAGTGGAACCAGAGGCCGACGACGTTTTCGAAGCGCTTGATCACGCGCTGGTGATTGTCCACCGCGAGCAGATCACCGCCGCCGAAGCCGAGGAGGGTTTCGAGCACATCACGGTATTTTGTCTGGAAACGCAGGCCGGTGCGGTCGGTGAGTTCGGAGCCTTCGCCAAAATGGAACTCGGCGATTTCATTCGGGCTGAACTGCTTCTTGCGGTTGAAGACCATCTCGAAGATCGAGGCGATCCACGGGATGAGCAGCAGCCAGCAGATGACGGACACGGTGCCGGGATCATACTTCGGGTTGAGGTCCTTGAAGTGCTGCAAGATCGGCCCGAGGATGGCGATGTTGCGAAGGCTTTCCACATACTTCGCAAAGAGCCAGAGAACGGCGAAGACGAGGGTGCAGAGCACGAGCTTCTTCAGGCTCATGTCGTAGAGCACCGCGAGGAGGAAATACACGAGGACGAAGATGAAAATCCACGCGCCAGCCTGCTCGGTGAAAATATGCGAGGTCACCAGCAGCCGGAGCAGGAAGCCGGTGAAAATCACGATCCACAGGAAGAACGCGGGCGGCGCGGAATAGACGACGATCTCATCAATCTTTGATCCGCCCCGGACAATGTGCCCCACCGCCATGAATGGCGCGGTGAAGACGCGGCCAATTTTGGTGATGAAGCTAATTTTTGCAGCCGGCGGCTGCGATTTCTCAGGCGATGCCTTCGGAACAGTGGAGTCAGCCATAAACGGGTGCCGCAGCGATTACCTTTCGGAGTGCGCCGGAGCAAGCGAAACACATTGCGGCGCTCCGCTTGCGCGCCTACTTCTTCTTCAGCGTGCTGAGGTACTCGACGAGGTTCACGAGGTCGTCCTGCGTGAGCGCCTGGTTCAGCCCGCTCGGCATCATCGAGGTGGTGAGCTTCTCGCGACTCGCGATCGTGTTCTTCGCAAACCTCTGCGAGACGCCGCCGGGCAGCGCGATCACGACATCATCATTGGTTTCGCTACGGACGATGCCCATGCCGATGCCGCCCTTTTTCAAAGTGAGCTGCGTCGTCTCGAAGCCCATGCTGAGGCCGGCGTTCGGATTGATGATCGAATCGAAGAGCAGTTCCTTCGGCAGCTTCGATCCTATCTCCGAGAGTGCGGGGCCGAAGTCCACGCCCTTGTCGTCCACGCGGTGGCACGTGATGCAACTCGACTCGACTCGCTCGAAAATCGCGCGGCCCTTTGCGGCGTCGCCCTTGAGTTTCACGAGTTCGGAAATCGGCGGCAGCGCCTTTCCGCCCATCGCGGCGGGTGCGGGAAAAAGCTGATCGATGTCGCTCTTGAGAGAGGCGTATTGCACGAGGCGCAGCGCGCTGGCGGCGACGGGTTTCAGGTCTTCAGCGAGCTTGCCTTCCTTCGCGGTCTTCACGAGCGACTCCGCGCCGGCCTGCGTGCGGGCGAGCGCCTGCACGGCTGCGCGGCGCAGTTCGGGCTTCTGCTGCGCGTTGTGCACGATGCCGTTCAGCCGGCCCATGCCGCGGGCGTTTGAGGTGGCACCGAGAAGATTCAGCACCTCGGCGGACTTCGGCCCTCCGAGTCCCTTGGTCACGATGGTTTCCCAATCAGATTCATTGAGCACCATCTTCATGGCCTCGACGGCGGCGGGATCGCTGCCGATGGCGAGCGCGGTGTCGAGCAGCTCCTGCCCCTGGCCGGTCGCGCCGAAGTCGGCGATGAGATCCACAAACGCGGCGGTGCCTTTCGCCTTCGCGAGCGCGGCGGCGAGCGCCTTCGCGATCTCCGGTGACTTGTTGCCCTTCAGTCGTGCGAGCGCCTCGCGGGAGACTTCCACGGACGACGAACCGAGCGTCGCGAGTTTCACGAGCGCCTTTTCCTTTTCCGAAGTCGCGGGGAGAAAATCGAACGCGCGCAGGAAGCGCGGCTTCTCGTTCGCGGAGATCGATTCATCGGCGAGGATGTGCGCGAGATACTCAGGCGACTTCGATGCGCGCACGCGCCACACGATGTCGCGTCCGCCGGGCGTGTTCCATTTTTCGCCGACGGCGGCGAGCCATGTGTCGAAGCACAGGTCTTCATTCCCGACGGAGCCGAGGCCGAGCGCTTCGAGGACCCAGCGGTCCTTGCCGTCGTGCTGCTGCGCGAGCGCGGCCCAGAGCTTCTCGATCTTGTGCGAGGCGTGGAGCGAGAGCGCGATCTCGCGGCGGACGGC
>JAYWEO010000350.1:0-7369 GCA_043779225.1 Prosthecobacter sp. | reverse complement strand
GGCTGGAAGCCCGCCGTCCGCACAGGCTGGAAGCCTGTGTTCCGGCGTGCGCTCACGCTGGGCCAGGATTTCGGCGCACACTTCTGCAAACTTCACATCCGCCTCGCCGGTGATCACATGGTCTGCGAGCGCGACGATTTCCTGCCCGTCCGTCTCATAAGAAACCTCCGGCCCGCCGAGGATGATGATCAGTTCGGGACGGATGCGCTTGAGCAGCGCGACGACCTCGGTGGTCTGCTCGACATTCCAAATGTACACGCCGAAGCCAACGATGCGCGGCTCGTGCAGCAGGATCGCCTCGGTGATTTCGAGCGGCGTCTGGTTGATGTGGAATTCCGCCATGCATGCGCGCTCGCGCAACCCGCCGAGATTCGCCATGAGGTAGCGCAGCCCGAAGGATGCGTGGATGTATTTCGCATTCAGCGTGGAGAGGACGATGTCCGGCATTGGCGCGCACTGTGGCCGAATCCTCCGCTCACGGCAAACGGCACTTCTGCATGCCGTTCCATAATCAGTTTTCCCATCGCGCCCGCCATCTCTGCCGCGCGACGAAAATGGTGCGGCCTATGCGCCCTTGGCAGCAGCAGCGGGAGGAGTAGTCCCTTTCCCCGGCGTGATGTTCGCCTTGCCGACAAAGGTCGCGCCTTCCGCCATCACGAGCCGGCTGGTCGTGAGGTCGCCGATGAGCACCGCAGTGGCCTTCAGATCGCATTTGCCCGAGACGATCACATTGCCCTTCACGCTGGCGCCAATCGTGCAAGTGTCGCTCTCGATGTTGCCGGTGATGTCCGCCTCGGGCCCGACGGTGAGGACTGGCCCCTTGATATTGCCACCCGTCAGCGTGCCGGCGAAGGTCATTTCGCCTCCGAATTTGATCGATCCGTGAATTTGCACGTCGGCGGGGACGTTGCTGATCTTGTTCGTTGTTTCGCTCATAAAAATGCAGGTGGTTGGATGATGATGTGGCGCGCGCTTTCTGCCTGAGAAAACTCGCGGGGCCGGAACATGCCGCCAACGCGAAAGAGCGCCAGCCAAAAGAACTGCGATGCTCGCTGGTTCGTGTCTCAGTCTGAATGGAACCACGAATGAACACGAAGATACACGAATGGGATTCCAGAAAGGCGCGCTGCATCCCAGTGAGGCATCCTCGCTTTGTTCGTGTACCTTCGTGTCCATTCGTGGTTCAAATTGAGCCGCCGCCCTTCGGCCACGCATTTTGTTCTGGATGAAACGGCGAAAGCTCCTTTTGAAGGTCTGCCTGAAATCCATGCAAACTCGCACCCTCGGCAAAACGGGCCTCCAGCTTCCCATCCTCAGCTTCGGCGCATCGTCGCTCGGCGCGGAGTTTCGCAATGTCACGCTCGACGAGGTGATGAAGAGCGTCCACGTGGCGCTCGAGTGCGGGCTGAACTTCATCGATACGTCGCCATTCTACGGACGCGGCATGAGCGAAGTGCTGCTCGGCTATGCGCTGCGCGGCGTGCCGCGCGACAGCTACACACTTTGCACAAAACTCGGGCGCTACGACCTCACGCACTTTGATTTTTCCGCGAAGCGCGTGGCGGAGAGCGTAGATGTGTCGCTGCACCGCCTCGGCACGGACCATCTCGACATCGTGCTGTGCCACGACATCGAGTTCGTGCCGATGCAGCAGATCGTGGATGAGACCATCCCCGCGCTGCGGAAGGCGCAGCAGGCCGGCAAGGTGAAGTTCATCGGCTTCAGCGGGTATCCGATGAAGGTCTTCAAATTCATCCTCGATCAGACGGACGTGGACTGCGTGCTGAGCTACAACCAATACACGCTGCAGAATACGCGCTTCGCCGACGAGGCGGTGCCGTATCTGAAATCAAAGGGCGTCGGCGCGATGAACGCCGGGCCATTTTCCGCGCGGCTGCTCACGAATGCTCCCCTGCCCGCATGGCTGAAGGAGCCGGAATCCGTGAAAGCCGCGGCGCGCAAGGCGGCGGAACTTTGCGCGAGCCGCGGATCGGACATCGCGAAGCTTGCGCTGCAATTCTCCATCGAGAATCCCGATATCGCGACGACCGTGAGCGGCAGTGCAAACCCGAACAACATCCGCAACTGGGCCAAGTGGGCCGCCGAACCGATCGACCGGGAATTGCTTGCGGAAGTGCAGGCCATTTTCGCACCGGTGAAAAATCTCGGGCACAAGGAAGGCCTGCCGGAAAACAACTGACGTCGCTTTTCCGCGTGCGCTCCCGGCCTGCGCTTCGTAGATCACCCGCATGAAAGTTCCCGGTCTCCGCAGCCCACACGACAAAGTCGGCGGTCTCGTCTATTTCGGACGTATGCTCGACAAGATCCGCCTGCGTCAGCGCGGCGAGCTTCACCCCGACCTCCATGCAAATCTCGGCGAGGGCTTTGACAAGACGTGCGTGCAATTTCTCGGCGTGCCGTACGCGGACATCGTGGAGCATGTGAAAGGCGACGCTTCCGACGAACACACGCTCGCGTGGTGCCGTTCACGCGGTCGGCAATTCGACGAGCAGGGCGCCTACGTGTGGAATGAATTCATGCGCAAGCGCGGCTGGAATGACGTGGCCACGGAGCGGCTGATTCAGCGCAAGGCCGAGGGCGGCTTTTCCTCGCGCGATGAGATCCAGACGATGTTTGACTACATCGACGCCGACGAGGAGCGCCCGTTGCGCACACAGCCCTAGCTGCCGGTTTGCGCGGGCTGCTTCGCCGTTTCAGACGATTGCGGCAGCGAACGCGTCGGTTCCGAACTGCCTCCGAAAAACCGCTGAAACAGCCTACGCGGCGCAGATTTGCCGGTTTCCTCTTCGCTGAGTTCCTGCCACGCAGCCTGCTTGGCCTGCTCCCACGGTGAGGCAAAACCCGGTGCCGCCACGGTCATCTTTTTCTCCGCGCGCGCAAAAATCTCGACCTCGCGCGCGAGCTTCTGCTCGGGCTGCGAACTCAGCGACTGCACTTTGATCCGCAGGTTTTCGCTCTCCTTGCGCAGCGCTTCCAGTTCGCCTTTCTGCTTCGACACCGCGGTCGCGTCTATTTCCATCTTGTCACTGAGCATCCTGCGATAGCGCGCGTGCTCCATTTTCAGCCGCACCTGATGATAGAGCGCGATGAGCAGGAAGATGCAGCCCGTGTAAAAGCCGAGCGCGAACGGATGGAGCAGGATGTCTTTCATGTCAGAAAATCACGCGGCCCGGCCGCAGTCCGCCACTCAGGCGAACATTTCTTCGAAGCGGGAGAGCACGCCCGCTTCGCAGCGGACGATGTTGTTGGACTCATCCAAAATGGCCACGCGCGGACGGTGATGCGCGGCTTCCTCCGGGGTCATCTGCGCGAAATTCATGATCGTGAGCCGGTCGCCGATGCTGCCGAGATGCGCGGTCGCGCCGTTCAGTTCGATGACGCCCGTGCCGCGCGGGCCGTAGATCACGTAGGTCTCAAAACGCGCGCCATTCGCCATGTTGCTCACGAGGATACGCTCGTAACGCAGGAGGCCGACGGCTTCAGCGATGTCCTCGGAGATCGTCATGCTTCCCGTGTAGTCCACGCTCGCTCCGGTGACGGTCGCACGGTGGAGCTTTGATTTCAGCAAGGTCAATTGCATCTCCCGCACGATGGGCGGAATCCGCCGGAATTGCAAGGACCGCCCTCGCGAAGGCTGAAAATGACGGTGCGAAACTCAGTCACATCCGACGCCCCAGGATCAAATCTCCGGCCTGTAAGTGCGCCCCTTCCACACCACGCCGCGGCCGATGGAAAGCCGCCAGCTATTCAGGCCGATGAGCATCATCAGCAGGACTCCGACCGGATGCAGCACGGCTCCGAACCAGCTCGTGCGAAAGCGCGCGGCGAGCAGGAATCGGATGAGAAAGATGATCCCGATTTGCAATCCCACGATCCGTCGCAGCGGTGCGGGAACAAGGAAGATTGCGACGAAGGGCCAGAAAAAAATCGCGGCCTGCGCGCAGCCGAACATCCAGAAAAGAATGCTGCGATCGTCGAATGCCGCGCGGACATTTTTGGTGAATCCCTCCCACGTCTCGCCGAACGAACGGTACATCCGCACCGTGGAGAAATCGAGCGCGTCGCAGTTGAAAAGACGCTCACCCTCGGGCATCAGCGCGGCCATCTCGCGACCGAGTGTCACGTCCTCGACCACGTGCGCGCGGACCGCCTCGTGCCCACCGACATGCGCGTATGCACGGCGCGAAAAGAACATGAACTGGCCATTTGCGACACCCATGCCGCGCACATCATGCCCCGCCGCGCGCTCAGGCTTTTCCTGCACCCAGCGCTGCAACCACAGCGGGCAAAAGGCGAGGCCGATCAGCACAATCACAGGGATGATCAGCTTTTCACCGGGCGTCACGGTCACGAGCCGCGGCCATGCGGAGAGAAGTCCCGCGCGATTCCGCAGCGCGTATGCCACGGCGGCAGTCACCGTGCCCTGCGCATGCGCGGTATCGGCATCGGTGAAGAAAAGGAACTCGCCGCGTGCCGCCTGCGAGAGCTGATGGCAGGCCCAGTTCTTTCCCGTCCATCCGGCAGGAAGCGGCTCACCCCTGATGAGTGTCATCGTCAGATTTGGGCGCTCCCGCTTTGCATCCGCAAAAAGCCGCTCCACGATCGCACCCGTTCCGTCATCGGAATGATCATCGAGCACGATCACCTCGCAGTTCGGATAGTCCTGCATCACCAGCGAGCCCACGCATTCCCCGATGCTGCGCTGCTCATTCCTCGCCGGAACGAGAATGGAAACCAGCGGTGGATTTTCCGGCGGCTCGGCCCGCCGCAGTCCGTCGAACGCGCGGAAGTTCGCAAGGATGTTCGCGAGAATCATCACGAGGGCACTCACGATGAGCCATTGGTAAACGGTGTGCGCGAGCATGGAGCGCGAACGGAAACGGCGCGCGTAGGAAATGGCAAGCGCGCGGCGAGGCTGACACCGGCTTGCGAATCGCAGCCGGGAGGAGGATATTCGACGCATGAAAACACTCCCCATGTTTCTCGGCGGCGCGTGGGTGCAGGCGGCTGAGGGCGGCACTCGCGCAATCATCAATCCGACGGACAACGAGCCGATCGCGCAGGTCGCGGATGGCTCTGCGGCTGATGCGGAAATCGCAATCGGCCACGCGCGGCGCGCATTTGATTCCGGCCCGTGGCCGCGGATGCGCGCGCAGGAACGCGCCACATATCTTTTCAAACTCGCGGATCTCATTGACGCAAATGCCGAGGCGCTCGCGACACTGGAGACGCGCAACAACGGCAAGCCGCTGCGCGAGGCGAAATACGATGTGGCCGATGCGGCAAACTGCTTCCGATATTATGCAGGCCTCATCACGAAACCTCTCGGGCAGACCTTCGAGACGCCGGACGCGGGCATGCAGACGATGGTCGTGCGCGAGCCGATCGGCGTGTGCGCCCAGATCATCCCGTGGAATTATCCGCTGCTCATGGCTTCATGGAAACTCGCACCGGGCCTCGCCGCAGGAAACTGCTGCATCCTCAAGCCCGCGGAGGCCACGCCGCTGACAGCCATCCGGCTTTTCGAGCTGATCGCGGAGGCAGGCTTTCCCGCAGGCGCCGCACAGCTCCTCACCGGCCCAGGGCCGACTGTCGGGCAGGCACTCGCCGAATCACATCGTGTGGACAAGATCGCATTCACCGGAGGCACGGCCACAGGGCGAAGAATCATCACAGCCGCTGCCGGGAACATCAAAAAAGTGACGCTCGAACTCGGCGGAAAATCTCCGTGCATCGTCTTTGCCGACGCGGATCTCGATGTCGCGATGGAGTTCGCCATGTTCGCGATTTTCGCCGGACAGGGCGAGGTGTGCAGCGCGGGATCGCGCCTGATCCTCGAACGGAAAATCGCGGAGAAATTTCTTCCGCAGCTCGCAGCGGCAGCGCGCAAGATCGTGGTCGGCGATGGCCTCGCCCCCGAGACAGAGATGGGGCCGCTCATCACCCGCGAACACATGGCGCGCGTGCTCGGCTACATCGAGCTGGGCAAATCCGAAGGCGCGCAGCTTCTCTGCGGCGGCCACCGGCTTTCCGATCCGCCGCACGCACACGGCAATTTTGTCGCACCGACGATTTTCGCAGAGACGCGGCCGGACATGCGCATCGTGCGCGAGGAAATCTTCGGCCCCGTGCAATGCGTGCAGCTTTTCGACACGGAGGACGACGCTTTGCGCCTTGCGAACGACACGCCATACGGCCTAGCCGGCGGCGTCTTCACGCGCGACGGCGCGAAGGGTCTGCGCGTGCTGAAGCAACTGCGCGCGGGAATCACGTGGCTGAACAGCTACCACCCGACCTTCAACGAGGCACCGTGGGGCGGCTACAAGCAGAGCGGCTGGGGGCGCGAACTCGGCACAAGCGGCCTCGACGAATATTTGGAGACAAAGCAGATCAACATCTCGCTCTCACCACAGCGCCTAGGCTGGTTCCGCAGCGCGGCGGAAGCGGACTTTTCCTAGCCGATCAGCTTGTCGAAATCCTCGCGCGATTTCACGATGTCGGGAAATTCCGCAATCGCATACTCGACCGCAAACACCGCGGGCAGCGGCTCGGTGGCGCTGCCGCATCTTTCACAGAACGACACGAATGCGTGCATCGAATGGTGGCACGATTCGCAGTAGCGCAGATCACGGTATTCCAGGCAGCGCTTTTTTGCCGAGGCAAGGTACGCGAGCCACTTCCGCTCCCGTTCGGCATCGCCATCAGGAACCTTCTTCCGGTCGTCAAAAAGACCTCCTGCCAGCTTGAGCAGATCTCGCGGATTCATGCCGCAAAGAATATGTGGCGTTCAAATCGCACGCGTCACTCCTGCGCCCATGCGTCCTTTGGGTCAAGACTGCGCTCGCAGCGGGACCGCACTCTTTCCGCGATGGGAAATGATTTGCTCCGCACAGCACATGGCGCCGCACTTTTGCCGGCGATCCCAAATGCGATCCGGAGCATGGCGGACCAGATCGTCCGATGCAGTCAGGGCATGTGAAACAAAGAGTTTGGCGTGTTTGTCGAAGGCGCGTTGACCCTGCGGAAAAAAACAGGAACGCTCGCGGGGAATGAAGAGTGAAATCCACCAGTTCTGCACGGTATGCTCGGAAAGCCTCGGCACGCTGCCAGAGGCGATCCTGAAGGCGACGACACAATTCGAGCGCGGCGGTGGCGTGCTGAAAGGCTCGCTCGTCACGCTGAACGATCTGCGCGCGCGGTTGCGTTCACTCACCGACAAGCTCGACAGCCAGAACGCCTACCTGCTCATTTTCGGCCCGCTGAAGAGCGGCAAGAGCACCCTGATGAACGCCATCAGCGGCGCATACGTGAGCGAGGTCACATCCCTGCCCGGCTATCCGTGCCTCGT
>JAYWEO010000349.1:0-27918 GCA_043779225.1 Prosthecobacter sp. | reverse complement strand
TTGCCGACCGCGTGAATGCCGTGCGCTTCAGCCCCGACGGCAAGATGCTCGCGGTCGGCGGCGGCGAGCCTTCGCGTTCGGGCGACATCAGCCTCTTAGATGTCGCGAGCGGCAAGCCAGTGAAGACGTGGGCCGAGCGCCATTCGGATGCGGTGCTGAGTCTCGATTTTTCTCCCGATGGCAAACTCCTCGCCTCCGGCGGTGCGGACAAACTCGTGCGCGTCACCGATATCGCGAGCGGTAAGCAGGTGAACCTTTTCGAGGGCCACACGCATCATGTGATGGGCGTCGCATTCCGCGCCGATGGCCGCGTGCTCGCGACCGCGGGCGGCGATGGCGTGGTGCTCGTGTGGGACATGATCATGGGCGAGCGGAAAAAGAAGATCGAAGGCTGGGGCAAGGAAGTGACTTCGCTGCAATACATCGGCGCGACGCCGCAGATCGTGACCTCCGCAGGCGACAATCTCATCCGCATCGTGAACGACGACGGCACCGCAGTGCGCGCCATGGACAAGCTGCCCGACTTCATGCAATCCGCCGCGAGCACTGCGACCGGCAGTGTGGTCATCGCCGGCGGCGAGGACAGCCTCCTGCGCGTCTGGGACGGCACGAATGGCAAGGAACTCGCCGTCTTTGGAGCCAAATAGAAACGCACGAGCCGCCTCATTTTTTCAGACCCCACCTCACACGCCATGTCCTCATTCAGCGAGCCTTCCTCCATCATTCCCTGCGCGGGTCCTTTGAGCCGGCGCGGTTTCATGCGAGCCGGGCTTTCGGCCTTCGCGACACTGAGCCTGCCCGGGTTGCTCCGGTTGCGGGCGGAAAATGCGCTCAAGCCTCCGGGCGAAAGGACCGCGATCATCATGGTGTGGCTGCCGGGGGGGCAATCGCACGTGGACACGTGGGATCCGAAGCCGGACATCGGCAGCGAGTATCGCGGGCCTTTTAAGACGATTGCCACCAAGGTGCCGGGCACACGCGTCACCGAACTGATGCCGATGCTGGCGAAAATCGCGGACAAATACACCATCGTGCGCTCGATGAACCAGAAAGCCGGCGGACATCCCGCGGGCACGATGCAGATGTTTTCCGGCGACTCGGACGAACGCGACAAGCCGAAGCCGAAGCTGCCGGACTGGATGTCGGTCGCGCATTACCTGCGCTCGAAAGGCGCGAAGCGGAAGAACCCAATTCCGAACTACATCGGCGTCCCGCCCGCATCGCCGGAATACTCCAGCCCGGCTTACCTCGGCGACGCGTATTCGCCCTTCGCCGTCACGGACGATCCGAACCGGCCCAACTTTGAAGTGCCCAACATCGGCCTCGCCGACCCCGGGGAATCCGCGCGGCTGAGCGATCGCGTCGCGCTGCGCCAGAGCCTCGACACGCTGGAGCGCGGCTTCGACCGCGACGGCGAACTCGGCGCACTGGATCAATTTGAAACGCAGGCGATGACGCTGCTGACGAATCCACGCACGCGCGACGCCTTCGACCTCGGCAAAGAGGACGCGCACACCCGCGACCGCTACGGGCGCAACCGCTGGGGCCAGCAACTCCTGCTCGCGCGCCGGCTCGTCGAATCCGGCGTGGAGATCGTCACCAGCAGTCTCAGCGGCCCGCTCTGCGGTCGCGTGGGAAATTGGGACGACCACGCGGTGAACCAGCATCAGTTCGAGGCCCTGCGCTTCCGCATGCCGAACTACGATCGCGCCGTCTCCGCGCTCATCGAGGACATCTACGCGCGCGGTCTCGACAAACGTGTGCTCGTCGTCGTCACCGGCGAATTTGGCCGCACGCCGAAGATCAGCTTCGAGCGCAGCACCGGCGCCGGCGACGCCAGTGCCCCGGCGGGCACCGTGCAGCCCGGCCGCGATCACTGGCCGCGCGCATTTTCAAACATCTGGGCCGGCGGCGGCATCCAGACCGGCGGCGCGATCGGCGCGACCGACAAGCGCGGCGAGGACGTGATCGAGCGCGCCTGCGGCCCCGGAGATTTCCTCGCGACGATCTACCATCACCTCGGCATCGATGCGTCGAAAATCACCATCGACGACCTCAACGGCCGTCCGACCGCCCTCGTAAATGACGGGAGGCCGATCCCGGAATTGATGGGCCGGACGGCGTAAGCCATCGCAGCGTTTTCACGACGCGCGCATCCGAGTCACCACTTGTTCCCCATGATCCCACATCGTCTTATCGCGATTTTATCCGGCGCATTCCTTGCCTTCGGTGCTCATGCGCAGAGCCCCACGGATCTCGGTCGCGCGCTCACGTTTCACGCGTCGTTCGACAAAGATCTCAACGCCGATTTTTCCAAGGGCGACCACATCGCGTCTGTCCGCAAGGGGAAGGAAACAGTCCCGGCTTTGCCAAATGAGGAAGCAAAGATCGTGGAGGGAGCCGGACGCTATGGCGGCGCGCTACGGTTTCCGAAAAAAAAAAACCTTTCGTCCGCAATTCAAGGGCACCGATGTGTTGAACTACAATGACCGGAACTGGAGCGCGACCGCCTCCGTCTGGCTGCGTCTCGATCCCGACAAGGATCTGGAGCCCGGCTACTGCGACCCGGTACAGATCGTCGGCGACGACGGAAAGAAGGGCTTCATTTTCCTCGAATGGTCAAAGGACGAGACGCCGCGGTATTTCCGCTATGCGATCCGCCCGCTCTTCCACATCTGGAATCCCGATAACGTCCAGTGGGCCGATATCCCGTTCGCGAAACGGCCGATGGTGCAGGTGGAGCGCGCGCCATTTTCACGCGAGACGTGGACGCACGTGGTCTTCACTTTGGAAAACATCAACGACAAGAGCCGCAAGCCGCTCGGAAAACTCCACCTGAACGGGCAGCTCAAGGGGGCGATCGAAAACTGGGATCTGACATTCGGCTGGGATCCTGCGCAGGTGCTGCTCGTCCTCGGAGCCTCCTACGTCGGCTACATGGATGACCTCGCCGTCTTCAATCGCGCACTCACCGACGCTGAGGTGCAACAACTTTTCGGACTGAAGAACGGCGTCCGCGAGCTTCACTAGAGATACCTTCACTCACACGATGCGAATTTGCTTATCGTCACTCCTGCTCGCTGCGTTCTGCCTGCTCCTCCGGTGCAGCGTTGTTGCCGGCGAATTCAAGGTGGGTGCGGCGCAGGTGGACATCACACCGGCGAATGGCACGCCGATGGCGGGCTATTACAAATTCCGCGCGGTGGGCGGGGTGCTCGATCCGATCTATGCGAAGACGATCGTCGTCGAACAGGACGGTCAGCGCGCGGCGTTCATCGTGCTCGATCTGGCGGGGACGACGCGGCCAGTCGTGGCCGCCGCGCGCAAGCTCATCGAGGAACAATTCCACCTGCCGGCCGATCGCGTGATGATCTCGGCGACGCACACGCACACGGGCCCGCAGTTGCCGCGTGGTTCGCTGATGGATGAAATCACGAAGGCCGATTCGCCACCGGGACTCCAATACGTGAACTCGCTTCCCGGACTGATTGCGAAGTCGGTGGGTGATGCGCTCGGGGATCTCACACCGGCGCGTGCCTCGGCCACGATCGGCAAGGCAGAAGGGATCAGCTTCAACCGGCGCGTCATCGGCAAGGATGGGAAGTGCATCTGGCAGCCGCGCAAGATCGATCCGGCTGTGGAGCGGCCGGCAGGCCCGGTGGATCCGGACCTCGGCTTGCTGGTCTTTGATCCGATCGAGCCACGCCTGTCGCCCGTAGCCGCGTATGTAAATTTTGCGATGCATCCGACGAGCGTCGGTGGCGGCTTGCGCATCTCGGCGGACTATCCCGGCGTCCTCACGCGTCTGCTCCGCGAACGCAAAGGTGCGGACATGGTCGCCGTCTTCGCGAACGGCTGCTGCGGCAACATCAACCACACCGACTACCTCAGCGGGAACCCGCAGCGCACGACGCTGCAACTCGGCACCGCGCTCGCCGACGTAGCAACGCAGTCGTGGCCGGCCCTTCAGCCGATGAAGACCTTTGCGCCCCGCGCGCGCTCGGTCACCATCACGCTACAACGACGCAAGTTCAGCGAGGCAGAGATCGCAAAGGCGAAGGATGTGGCGAACCGGATGTTCACGGAGAACCTTGGCACCGTCCCGATGGCCGAGGCTGTCTGCATCCTCGAAACGATCGCGAAGCAGGACGTGCCGCTCGAAGTCGAAGTGCAAGCCGTCGCGATCAGCGACGACCTCGCCATCTTGTCGCTGCCGGGCGAGATTTTCGTCGAGCTCGGCCTCGCGATCAAAGCCACCTCGCCGTTCAAGCACACGTTCATCGCGGAACTCGCCAACGGCAGCATGGGCTACGTCCCGAACCGCGAGGCTTACCCGCAAGGCAACTATGAAGTCGTGAGCGCACGCGGCGCGGAGGGTTCCGGCGAGCGGCTTGTGGAAGAGGCGCTGAAACTCCTGAAGGAACTGGCCAGGCCGTAGTGCCATCCGCAAAACTCAGGCAATCGGCAACTGCGCTTCAAGTCCCCCGATGAAACGAATCCTTCTCGCCTTCATGATGCTGCTGCTCGCGGCAGTGCCCGTGATGTCCGCAGCCCCGCTTTCTGCCGGCGGCGCCAAAGTGGACATTACCGATCGCGCTGCGGGGCCGGTCAATGATCCGCTGTTTGCGAAGGCGCTCGTTTTGAAACGCGGCGAGACGACGGTGGTGCTCATCACGGTGGATGCGGTGGCGATTGGGGAAATCGGACGGATCGGGAATGGATTTCTGGCGGAGGTGCGGGGGCGGTTGGAGAAGGAGCTGCACATCGCGCCATCGAGCGTGGTGATCAATGCGAGCCATTGTCATGGAGTCGTGCGTGCGGATACGGCGCAGCTCGTGGTGCAGGCGGTGAAAGACGCGGTGAAAAACGTGGACTACGTGAAGGTCGGCGCAGGCACTGGGCACGAGAATCGCATCAGCGAGAATCGCCGGCTGAAGATGAAGGACGGCAGCGAAGTGGACATGCGGCGCGCCTACTCGATGCCGCGCGATGAAGACGTGGCGGGCGTGGGCCCAATCGATCCGCAGATCGGGATCCTTCGGCTGGATCGCACAGACGGCAGGCCGCTGGCGGTGCTCTATCATTTTGCATGTCACCCGATCATGAACCCGCCGAGCAAAGGCAAGTCGGCGGACTTCCCCGGCTTCGCGTCGAAGGTGATCGAGGAGAATCTCGGTGAAGGTGCGCTCGCGTTCTTCGTGCAGGGCTGTGCGGGTGACATCAATCCAGTGCGCTACAAGGAAGTGGGCCGCCCGGCGGATGCGGAGCCGCTGGGAAATCTGCTCGGCCTCAGCGTGCTGCGCGCGGTGCGGAAGATCGAAACCAAGGCCGACGGCGAACTGAAGATCAGCAATGAAGTCGTCGCGCTGCCCCGTGGAGCTGATCCGGAGCGGCGCATCGCGGCGATCCAAGCCGAACAGACCAAGCTGCTCGGATCGCTCAAACCGACGAACATCAACTTCAAGACCTTCCTGCCGCTCCTGCTCCAGCAGAAGCTCTCGCCGGACTTTCCGTCGCACTATTCGCAAAGCTACCTGCACGATCAGGCCTTCGACCGGAAGGCCCTCTCTCAGCTCGATGCCGACAATCGCGCGAGCGTGGAAGCCTACCTGCAAAACATCCAGATCACGGAGCAACTCACCCGGCTGAACACCAATCTCGCCTTGCTCAAAAAGCACCTCGCGCAAAACCATGTCGCCGGCAAAACCACGCTCGATGTCGAAGTCGCCGGAGTGCGTATCGGCGATTTCAAGCTGGTGACTTTCCCCGGCGAACTGACCGTGCAGATCGGCCTCAACATCAAGAAAGCCGCGAACGATCCTCACGCCTTCGTCGCCGGTTACACGAATGGATACATCTATTACACGCCAACTGCCGAGCAGCGGAACAACACCGGCTACGCGCAGGAGGATTGCGACTCGCTCGTGGCTCCAGAGTGGCAGAAAAACTTCGAGGCAAAGGCGCTGGAGGTCTTGAAAAAACTCTAGCGCGGCGAGTCCGTGCGCGGCTCCACCTTCGCACCGTCGGCCACAGCATCAGGTGCGTGCAGGATGACACGCTGGCCTTGGGAGAGACCGCTGCGCACTTCGGCAGCCACGCCGTTGTTGTGTGCGATTTCGACTTTGGTCTGACGGGCTTTGCCACCATCGAACAGGAACGCCATCCAGTCGCCTCCTCGGCGGAAAAGTGCGCCGGTGGGAACTTGGAGGATGTTTTCGCCGTGCCAGGTCACGATGCGTGCCTCCACACGGAAGCGGTCGCCGAGCGCGGCCCCGCGCGGGAGCGGATCGACGAAATTGACACGTACTTTCACACGCTGCTCCTCGACGCCGAGGGCGCTGATCTTCGTGTAGCCGCCGGGCTCGACGACCGTCACCTTGCCGCGCAGCGGCGCTTCGCCACCCCACTGCTCGATGCTCACATCCGCGCCGGGCTGCACGCCGACGGCATCGCTGGAGAGAAGTTCGATCTCGGCCTCGAGATCGGTGTGATCGCCGACCTCCATGATCTGCGTCCCCGCCATGATCATGCGCGCACTTTCCTCGAAGACATTGAGCACATAGCCATCCACAGGCGCGATGATTTTCAATGGGGCACTGTTCTCCGTCACCGGCGTCTGCACCTGATCGAGGACGGCCCGGGCCTGCGCGAGTTCAAATTCGGAAACCTGCATGGCGAACTGGGCGGTGTTAAGGTCGCGGCTCAGCATGGAAACTTGGCTCTCCGCGGTGTCCCAATCCTTCGTGGCGATGGCGCCGCTCTTCTTCAGTTCTTTCGCCCGGACCATTTCCTTTTGCGCGAGATCGAGCGCAACGCGGGCACGTTCGATTTGCGTCTCGCGTTGCATCAGCGCGGCTTCGGAGGCTTTCACGCGGGCCTCGGCCTCGGCGCGGGCACGGGGATCGAGAAAACCCGCGGGCTGCGGCTGGACCGTGGCGAGTACCGTCTTGCCGGCCTCGATGCGGTCGCCCGCGCGCAGCGGGACGCGATTGAGGTAACCGGCGACGGGCGGCGTGATGAGGTAGCGATGGCGGATGCGCGTCTTGCCTTCCTCCAGCACGGTGACGGTCAGCGGGCCGCGCGTGATTGTGCCGGTCTCGACGGTGATCGGCGACGTGCGCAGGGCTTGGAAAAGCAGGACGAGCAGCGCAGCGCCGACCGCGTAAGGAAGATAGCGCCCCCACGCGGTGGATTTGCGCATCACTGTGCGAGCGGCGGACGACGAGGTGGGTGTGGTGGTTTTCATCATTCTCTGGCTTTGAGGACTCCGAGGAGATCGAGTTTGGCGAGACGCAACCCGACGACCGCGAAGGACAGGGTGGACGAGCATAGCACGACGATCACCGCCATCGCGAACGTATGCGGCGAGAGTACCAGCGGCAGCCGCACGCTTTCCGTGCTGGCGGTATGGACGATCGCGGATGCGAGTTGCGAGCCGATCCACAGACCGATGGGGATGGCAGCCATCGTGAGAATCGCGAGTTCGCTGATCAGCACCGATGCGACCTCGCGCCGGGTAAAGCCGATGACACGCAGCGTGGCGAGGTCGCGGCTGCGTTCGGAAAGGGCGATGCGTGCGCTGTTATAGACCACGCCGAAGGACACGATGATCGCGAACATGAAATAGATGCCGGTGATTTTTCCGATCATGTCCGCCGTGCTTTTTTTGAAACTCGCGCGCACCGCTTCCTTGATGCCCATGCCGGCGATGCGCGGCGCTCCTTTCACCTCCTTCAGGAAGTCGTCCCAGCGGTTCGTGTCCACGGAGAGATACGCACCGCTCACCGTTCCGCCCTCGCGCATCAGCCGGCGCAGTGCTCCGATTTCCATGTATGCGCCGATGCCGGCATAATCCGTGATCGTGCCCTGGATGGTCGCTTCGAGCACCGGGCGGCGGCCTTCCTGCACTTCGAGAATGATGCGGTCGCCGACGCGTGCGCCGAGGATTTCCGCGAGCTTGGCGGAGACGAGCAGGCCATCGGGCGGCAGCTCCACGGTGCGCTCCTTGTCGTCGAGCAGGCGGTTCAGATAGGCGTCGCGGGGCACTCCCGTGACGCCCAATCGGCGCGAGTGATGGCCGAAGCGCAGCCGCGCGGGCACGCTGCGAAAAGGTTCCGCGGTCATCACACCGGGCAGACTGCGGATGTCGTTGAGCGTGGATGCCGAGCCGGGCTCGATGAGGTTCACGGTGACATTCTGCCGCTGGGCCACGTCCCATTGGACCGAGAGCAGATAGTTGATGCCATCGCCCATCGCACCCGGCACGATGGGAATGCCAGTGGCCAGCGCGAGGCCGAACGCGGTGAAGAACGCCTGCCACGGACGGCGTTCGAGATTGCGCAGCGCCATGCGGAAGGTCGTGCTCACGAGTTTTGCAAAGCCAATTTTCTCCAGCACCGACGGCCTGAATTCCGCGGGCGGTTCCGGCCGCATCGCCTCCGCCGGCGGCAGCCGCACCGCCTGCAGCACCGCTCCGATCACGCCGAGAAAAGCCGCACCCGCGCTGACCGTGAAGGCGATGCCGAACATCGGCCAGTTTGGATGAAAGTGCAGCTCGGGGAATTTGAAGAAACGGTGATAGACCTGCACCACGCCGCTGCCGAGCAACATGCCGGCACTGCCGCCCACGACCGTGGCGAGAGCCACGATCACGCCGGCGAATTTGAGATAATGGACGCCGACCTGAAACGAGGAATATCCGAACGCCTTGAGCTGCGCGATCTGCTCACGCTGCAGGCGGATGAGCCGCGTGAGCACGGCGCTCGACATGAACGCCGCGATGCTGAGGAAGACGGCGGGGAACGCAAACGACAGCGCGTGCAGGACGCGCAGTTCATCATCGAGTCTCGTCGCCGAGGGATGGTCGCGCCGGCCATACGCGACGAGTCCGCCATAGGGCGCGAGCACGCGATCGAGTTCGGCCATCACACCGGCCGCGTCGCCGCCGGGTGCGACATCCACGAGCACGTTGTTGAACGCACCGTCGAGCTGGAAGGCATTCGCGACGTCGCGCTCGTTCATCCAGAAAATGCCGAAGCGCTTGTTGTCGGGCAGCGTCTCGCCGGGCCGCGCCTCGAAGACGTACTCCGGTGAGAGGGCGATGCCCACGATCTTCAGCCGCTGCCGCGCGCCATAGATCGTGGCGTCAATTTGGTTGCCGGGCTCGAAGCCGTGCGCGAGCGCGAACGCTTCACCGATGACGATCTCGTCGGCACGCCCGACTTCCGGCAAACGCCCGCGACGCAGGTAGAGCAGGTTGAGTTGCTGCGGGCGATCATCGGGCAATGAGATGACGGTCGCGTCCGCCGGTTCGGCGAGGCCGGGGATGTCGAGCTTCGCCGAGCCCGTCACGCGCGTGTCCACGGCGGCGACACCCGCGATTTCCGCGAGCCGCGGACGCAGGGCATTCGGCGCGCGTTTCACCCCGCAAAAGACCTCGGCAAAACGATTCCCCTCGTAGTACGCGTCGCGTGTGGATTCGAGCGAGAGGATGAGGCTGCGCGACATGATCATCATCGCCAGCCCGCAGGCCATGACGACGCTCACCGCAATCATCTGGCCTTTCATTTTGCCGATGTCGCGGAAGAGCTTGAGGTCGAGTGCCGTCAGCATGTGCGTTCACCAAGCCAGCGAGCGGACGGGCCGCCGCGACTTGTTTTCCTGGATGTCCACGATATGCCCGTCGGAGAGATGAATGACGCGGTCGGCCATGTCCGCGATGACGGCGTTGTGCGTGATCAGCACAGTGAGCGTGCCCAGCTCAAGGTTCACCTTTTCAATCGCCTCCAGCACCGTGATGCCCGTCTTCACATCGAGCGCGCCGGTCGGCTCGTCGCAGAGCAGCACCTCGGGACGCTTCGCGATGGCCCGCGCGATGGCCACGCGCTGCTGCTGGCCGCCGGACATCTGCGACGGAAAATGATCCATGCGGTCATCGAGTTCCACCAGCGCCAGCGCTTCTTCCGGGGCCATCGGGTCGCGCGAAATCTCCGTGATCAGCGCGACATTCTCCCGCGCCGTGAGGCTCGGGATGAGGTTGTAGAATTGGAAAATGAAGCCGACGGAATCGCGACGGAACCGGGTGAGTTCATTCTCATTGGCACTGGTAAGATCGAGATCGCGATACGTCAGCGTGCCATCGGTCGGCGCATCGAGCCCGCCGAGGATATTGAGCAGGGTGGATTTCCCGCTGCCCGATGCGCCGAGCAGGACGATCAGTTCGCTCGGGTACAGATCGAGGTCCACGCCATCGAGCGCACGGATCTCCGTCTCACCGCTCGGATAGACCTTCGTCAAACCGCGCGCGGCAAAGAGCGGTCTGCGGCCCGGCTCCGTGAACCTCGCGGCAGCCGGCGGCGTCAGGACTGGGATTTCGGGCGGGGTAGCTTCCATTTGGAAATGAACCAATTGACGACACGGAGCATATTTTTTTCGGTAGGTGGGGCCTGGACTGGATCCGGCGTCCCCGCGAAAAATCCGGAGAGTGCGTGGAGAAGAGTTTCCGCGTCCTTCTTCGGTTCTGCCGATGGCAGGTGCCCGGTGCGGCGCCCTTCCTTGAGGATGGTTTCCAGATAAAGCAGCACGGTCTGCGTCATTTCCGTGATGGACTGCGGGGTGAGGCGCACCACGGCGCGGGTCAGTTCCGCAATGGCAGGCTCTTCCCGGATCGCACCGACTGTACGAAAGCGGATGCGGAGGAACTCGCGCAGTTTTTCATCGGCAGCCAGCGGCTTCCGCAGGATGCCTTCGAGCTGCGTGTGCAGGAGCTGCCGATGCTCTTCCACCCACGCGAGGATGAGCGCATCCTTGTCCGGAAAAAACTGATAGATCGTTCCGACGGCGATTTCCGCTTCGCGCGCGATGTCCTGCATCGTCGTGGCCTTGATGCCAAAACGCCCGAAGCGACGCTTTGCAGCTTCGAAGATGCGGGCGCGCTTGGAGTCCTTTTTGGCGGTGAGGAGGCTGCTCATGAATAAATGAATTTTTTGCTCGGATATTCAGTTCTCACACGGGAGATCCTTCGTAAAGCAGCGTTTGGAGGTGCCTCGGTTTGCAGTCGGATTTGCATGGCACCCTGCGTCATCCGGACGGTCCCAAATCAAATGGAGTTGCCGGGGGATCCGATGGCAATCGGAACCGCGCCGGATTGCGAGCAGACGGCGGAGGCGATCTCACAGGCCTTTCGGAGGATTACCTCCCGCTCCTCGCCTCGCAGAAGTCCGAGCACGAATGCCGCCGTGAAGGAATCGCCCGCGCCGACGGTGTCGCGGACGACGGCGGGGATGCCGGGTTGCGAAATTGTTTCGTGCGCGGATACGAGCAGCGCGCCGTCCGCACCGCGAGTCATGGCGATGAGGTCGAGATCAAAGCGCGCGAGTATCGCGCGCAGCGTGGCCTCGGGCTGCGCGCACATCGCGATGCCGCAAGCGGCGGCGACTTCACGCAACTCGTCGTCGCTGAGTTTCAGCACGCTCGCTTGCGTGATGGATTCGCGGATGAGCGCGGCATCGTGGAACGGCTGGCGCAAGTTCACATCGAGCACGCGGAGAATGTTGCGCGCCTTTGCGAGACGCAGCGCCTTCCGGATCGTCGCCCGCGAAACCTCCCCGCGTTGCCCGAGCGTGCCGAAGTAGATCGCGTCCACTCCCGCAATGCGCGCTTCCAGTGCGCTCGTCCACGCAATGCGATCCCACGCGGAGCCTGCGTGAATTTCAAAGCCCGGCTTGCCCGCCGCATCCACGCTCACGCCGACGCTGCCTGTGGGCGCATCGGCGATGCGTTGCACCAATGAGGCATCAATGCCGAAGCCCTGAAGAATCGCGAGCGCCTCATCCCCGCGCGCATCATTTCCGACTGCGCTCAGCATCGTCGCCTGACCGCCAAGGATCGCCGCATGGCAGGCGAAGTTCGCCGGCGCGCCGCCGAAACGCGGGCCTTCGGGAAAGAGGTCCCACAGCACTTCGCCGCAGGAGAGGATGCGTGGCTTGCTCATTTTTTCGAATCAGCGAATCAGCGCGCGTGGCGGATCTTGTCGAGCAACACCGCGCCGAGGATCACGAGGCCGAGCACCACTTTTTGCGTGTAGCTCTCCACGTTGGTCAGGTTCATTCCGTTCTGGATCACGGCGATGGTGAATGCGCCGGTGAGCGTGCCGAGCATCTTGCCTTCGCCCCCGCTAAGGCTTGTGCCTCCGACGACGACGGCGGCGATGACGTAGAGCTCATACATGTTGCCGTAGGTCGCGGAGCCGCTCTTGAGCTGCGAGGCCATGATCACGCCACCCAGCCCGGCGAGCAGCGCGCTCGCGATGTAGGCAAACATGAGCACGCGCTTCACCGGCACGCCGGAGAGGCGCGCGGCCTCGCCATTGCCGCCGACGGCGTAAATGTGGCGGCCGAGTTTCATCCGCGACATGAGCACGTGTGCGAGGGCGTAGAGGACGAGCATGAGCACGACGGCATTGGGGAGGCTCATCAGATCCGCGCCGCGTCCGAGCCACACGAAGGAATCGGGGATTTGGTAAATGGACTGGCCCTTTGCGAGAATGTAGGCGAGCCCGCTGCCGACGAGCATCATGGCGAGCGTCACGATGAATGGCGGGATGGCAAAGCGCGCGATCATCGCTCCGGAAAATGCGCCGATGATTCCGCAAAGGAAGATCGCTGCGATGCACGCGAGCAGCATGCCGCCGAACGACGCATTCACTCCGCCTGCGAAATCGCGGATGAACCTCGCTGCAAGCACCGCGGACAGCGCGAGGAGGCTGCCGACGGAAAGATCAATGCCGCCGGTGATGATGACCATCGTCATGCCGATCGCGACAATGGCGATCACGGCGATCTGGTTCGCGATGTTCAGCAGGTTTTCGGACTTCAGAAAATTCGGCCAGCGATAGCTGCGCGGCGTGACCACGCGCGGCTCGCCGAGTGCGGGGAAGTCCGTCTTCAAGTCGGAGAAGACGAGCCATGCTCCGGTGACTTGCGTGCAGGCGATGGCGTCGAGCTTCCCGCCGCCGGCGTTGATTTTCACCAGCGCCTCGCGGGCATCCTTCGGTTCGCCGCGCACACTCGCGAGGACTTGCGCGCCGGATGTGGAAAGCTCGCGCTCGATGCTCGCGGCGAAGACTGCATCATCGGGTTGGTCGCTGGCGGCGATGAGCACGCGCGGCGTTTTGCCGAATTGCTGACCGATGGCGGTGACGACTTGTTTCGCGGCTGCCGCGCCTTTGGGCGACTGGTCGCTGTAAGTCACCACGCTGAAAAAAGCGCACATCAGCACAAGCACGAAGATCATGCCGCGGTCGGCGAGGAAACGGGAATTTTTCACAAGATCAGGCGTGGGCGAGTTCCATGATTTGCTCCTGCGTCGCGCGGCGTGCGTTGGCGATTTCGCCGGTCACGCGGCCTTCGTGCATGACGAGGATTCTGTCGGCCATGCCGAGCACCTCGGGCAGTTCGGAGCTGATCATCACGATGGCTTTTCCCGCGGCGACGAGCGCGTTCATCAGCAGGTAGATTTCGTATTTCGCGCCGACATCAATGCCGCGTGTCGGCTCGTCGAAAATCAGGACGTCGCAGTTTCGCGCGAGCCATTTTGCCAGCACGACCTTCTGCTGGTTGCCGCCGGAGAGATTGCCTGCGCGCTGTTCCTGGTTCGGCACTTTGATTTGGAGCTGCTCCACGTAGCGGCCGAATTCCTCGCGTTCGCGACGCATCTGCACGAAGCCCCGATTTGAAAGCCGCTGGAGATTCGGCAGGCCGAAGTTTTCGCGGACGGAATGCCCGAGCACGAGTCCCTGCAGTTTGCGGTCTTCGGTCAGCAGGCCGATCCCGGCCGCAATCGCATCCTGCGGGGAGTGGATGGCGAGGACGTTGCCATCGAGCCGGATTTCGCCCGCCTCGCGCGGGTCGGCTCCGAAGATGAGCCGCACCGTCTCCGTGCGGCCCGCGCCGACGAGGCCGGTGAGCGCGAGGATCTCGCCGTGGCGCACAGAAAACGAAACATCGCGCACCGCGCGGCCGCGCGTGAGATGCGAGACTTCCAGCCGTGGCTCGCCGATGGCCGCGGTGCGCGCGGGGAATTCGTCCTTCAGTTCGCGACCGACCATCAGCTCGATCATTTCGTTGCGCGTGATTTTGTTGGTGGGCCGTTCGGCGACGTTCTTGCCGTCGCGCAGGATCGTGACGCGATCCGTGATCGTGAAGACCTCATCGAGCCGGTGGCTGATGTAGATGATGCCGATGCCCTGCCGCTTGAGATCGCGGATGATTTCAAACAACCGCTCCACCTCGTGCGAGGTCAGCGCCGCGCTCGGCTCGTCCATCACGATGATGCGCGCATCGAACGCGAGCGCCTTCGCGATTTCCACGAGCTGCTGCTGCGCCGTGGTGAGCCGACGACAGGGGACGTCGAGATCGATCTCCACACCGAGGCGTTTGAAAAGTGAGGTCGCTCGCTCGCGTTCCATTTTTTGCGCCACGAATCCGGCGCGAGTCACCTCCTGGCCGAGGAAAATATTTTCCACCGCCGTGAGGCCGGGGACGAGATTGAACTCCTGGTAGATCACCGCCACGCCCGCGCTGCGCGAAGCCTGCGGCGAATGAAACGGTGTCTCGCGTCCGTCAATCGTGATCGTGCCTTCATCCGCACGATGCGCGCCGCCGAGCACTTTCATCAGCGTGCTTTTTCCTGCGCCGTTCTCGCCGAGCAGTGCGAGCACTTCGCCTGCGCGCAGGCTGAGGTCCACCCCGCGGAGCGCCTTCACGCCGGGAAAGGACTTCACGATCCCGCGCATCTCTAAGAGCGTTCTCATGGAATAGTCAGGACACGATGCCGCTCAATTGCGATCCACGTCAAACTCGATGAACGGCCTCCGTCTCGTGCGAGTGCGTCTGAGAGAGTGTGTAAAAAGTCGGCGGCGCGGGAGGAACACGGCCATCCTGGCTGTGCGGACTGCGGGCATCCTGCCTTTCAGCCACGCATCCGGCAGGCTGGAAGCCCGCCGGGCGCACAGGCAGGAATGCCTGTGTTCCTTCGCAGGCCGGACTTTTTACACAGTCTCTGAGGGAGTGTACCGAAAGTCGGGTGAAACTTTGGATGTTGGACGTGGGACGTTCTTGTGGCGCGTCTTCAGAGAGAGGAAGCAAACGTCCAGCGTCCAACGCTCAACGTCCAAAGGAACGCCAGTTTTGACTTTCGGTACACTCCCTGAGTCAGACCAAGGCAACCATGTTATCGGACGGTCGCGGCTTTCTTTGCCCGCGGCGCAGCGAACGGCTTCGGAACTGCCCGGTTGTGATGGGATGTGTCGAGGCTCCTGCCTCCTCCCGGTCACAATGCTCCAGCCCAGCGCGGAAAATATCGCGGCGCTCATTGGACGACTGCACGCAATAGCACTCGCCAGTCTGACCGAGAAGACAGGCTCTGCGGCTTTACGTCGCCGAGTCTGCGCCCCTCTGCCGCCAGCGCTGCGCAGAAGGCCTCTTGCGCGCCTGCTTTCAAGCGGAGCACGCGCAATGCACGAAGTTGCCCAAGGTCGCGACAATGCGCGTAATGCGGATTGGCGCGCAGCGCAGCGTCGAGCTGCATGTCGAGCGACCCGATGACATCACCCTCGACGAACACGGTGTACCCCCAGCCGCCTTCGCCGCACTCCGGAGCCAGCAGCGCGAAGCGCGGAGCCATCCCGCTGCCGGCAAATACGCTCTCAAAAATGCGGGTCACGAAGGGCTCCGCCAGCTTCTCGCCGCAGAGGTCGGAGACATTGCCGCTGCGTCCGAGAAAGCGCAGTGAGGGCGTGCGACCGACAAAGCCGTCCACTTCCACAAGGTCGCCAAGCTGGTAGCGCCACAGGCCGCCACCGGTGGTGACAACGACGCGGCAGCTCTCGCCTTGCCGAAGCTCGTGAGCAAGCCGCACCTCACCGCGAGCGTCGGCGAATTCGTAGAAGTGGGATCGAATCGCCACGGGGTGCAGACCACGAAACGGGATGGAGACGCAGGCTTCCGTGGCGAGCAAGCCCTTCGACTGAACGACAACGCCCGGCAGCCGCCTTTGTAGATCGTGCGCGGGCAGCGCCGCCTGCGCGTCGCCCCAGCAACTCACCAACCGCAGGTGCGGCCAGAGGCCCTCAGGATTGGCTGGCCCGGCGCCGCGGAGTTCAGCCGCACGACGCGGCTGCGCTCTCGCGGCCACAGCGCGACGCACTTCTGATGGAAGCCTGGCGGCGCGTTGGCAATCACCCCGTTCAACGTCGCGCAAGAGTTCATCCCAGCACGCTGGAAGCGCGTCGAGCAGGAGCGTGAGAAAGGATGGATGCCACACCGAGATCATCCGCAGTCCGGCCTGACGTGAAAGGCAGAGCAAGGTGAGATAGCGCGAATCTTCCACGTTCTGCACGAATCGCAGCGCCGGCGGCACGGCCAGCGCGGCGGCGACCAGCCGCTGGCGCAGGCCACCGAGGTAGGCGCTGTCATCGTCGAAGCCGATCGGCACGGCAGACACTTCGGCCGCGGCCGGCAGCGCGGGCGAGATGGACCAATAGGCTGAGCCGAGCGCGACCGTCGGGTGTTGCAGGAACAGATCCACCATCCACGGCCCGATGGCGGCATTCAGTTCGCGCTGAAAACCGGCAGTGAACGGAATGAGTTTCCGTCCACTGGACGAGCCGCTCGTCGGAAGCAGGCGGGTGACAGGTTCAGACGTCAGCACATTTTGTTCACCGCGCATGATGCGCGAGATCCAAGGTTCGCCGCTTTCGTAGTCCGCCACTGGTACGCGGTCGCGAAACTCCTCGTAGCTGCGAATGGCACCGAACCCGTGCGCCCGGCCAAACGCGCAATCCGCATTGCTGGCAATTAGGTCCTGCAGAATTTCCCGCTGCGTTTTCTCTGGTTCGTGCAGCGCCCGGCGAAAGCGATTCCAAGCGGGCAGGTTCGACGCGAGCCACGCGGCATTGGCGAAGGCGGCCGTGCTCATGCCCCGAACATCCGACGCCCAGCCGGCGTGAGGTTCGCCGCGCTGATTTCAGTGAGGCAGACCAGTTCGTCGCCATTCGCGTGACCGGGATTGCGTGAGAGAAAGAATGCGACGTGGGCATCCGCTTCGCGGCCGGGCGGCACGAGGCCGAGTTGACCGCGCAACCTTTGTGGCTGACCAAACCGGACAGTGCCCGCCGCCGCGTCGTAGCCGGCCCCGTATTGCGCCCGCGCCAGTTCCGAGAGCAGCCGCTGAGTGTCCGCAGGCGTCGGCGTATCGTGCCTCGGGAAAAACTCCCGCCAGAAAACGGGCAGAAAGCGGTAGGTGCGAAACCCGGACGTGAGCAGCAGCCAATAGCAAGGACGCGCGGGAAAGCCGGCGCGAATCTCGTTCACCGCGGCGATCCAAGAACGCGCCAGTGCGGTGGAGCGCCACGCCTCGGGCGCAACAATTGTGTCACCCGAATAAACCACGGTGATGGCGCAGCCGCCATGCCGGGCCTCGCGCACCAGCATGGTGGAGAAGCCGACCAGGCGTCCGTCGCGACGGATTTCAACCACCCAGTTTTTCTCCGCAAGGTCTTGTTCGAACCGTTCCCGCGTCACGCCCTCGAAATGCGCGGCGAGCAGCGCGTACATCTCGTCGAGTTGTGCGGCCTTCAATGATTCACGCGGGAGCAACCCATTCATAGCAGCGAGACTTCCGGGAGAAATCGCGGGGGCAATGGCGCAGACTCAAAGGCGGGCTGGTCTGGCCGGCGGACGTGATACAACCGGCTCGACCAGGTCCGCGTGAAGAAGCGGCGGCGCAGAGGCGTCAGACGCGCATCCCCGGCCGGCAACACCAGAGTGATCCATTCAATCCCCAAAGTCACCGCCGTCGGGAAAAACGCTTCCAAGAAGTCCGGCAGCAACGCCTCAGTCCCTTCACCGAAAGCCAGCGGTGACAGGAAAGCCTGCCTCAGCGCTGTCCCCGGCGCAGGCAGACGCGGACGGCCGAGAAGGCGGCGGCCGACATTGAGCAACGGACGGGCGACGCCGAGCGCCCCTGCATAATCGTGGATGACCGTTTGCCGGAAGCTCCGCTGATCCCAGAGCGCGCCGCACGCGACCATTACTCCGCCATCGACGGCAATGAGAAATCGATCCAACGGCAGGCCGCGCCCGACCAAGGCATGAAGATTTTCCTCCGTCCAAACGGTCGCGAGCTGGTGACACTGGCCGTGCTGATTCAGCAGGCGGACCAAGGCCGGCATGTCTTCGGTGTTGGCTTGCGCCACGCGAAGCTTCGTCGGACGCGGCCGGCGCGGGACGGCGGCCAGCAGCGTCGTGAGTCCGCCGAGGAAATCATAAGCTGGCAGTCCGCGCGCACCGCTCTCCAGCAGGCGCCGGGCGCGCTCGTTGTCAGCGGCGATGCTGGTGAAAAGCAAGTCGTCCTTCTGCCGTTCGGCGAAGAAACGGTAACCATCGCGCACGATGGCGAAACGCCGCCGCGCGTCGTTGTGGAGGCGCAACTCAGCCAGGTAGCCCGTGTGCGTCACCTGCCCGTTCACCCAGCAGTCACGCCGCGTGCAACGCCCCATGCAGACGAGGCGCCCGTCCTCATACGCGACGATGGTCTGATCCTCGCCGCCCGCCAGGCCCGCGCTGCGAAAGTAATCCGGCTCGCGCTCGAAGGTGACGCTGACTGCACCGCGCATCGGGTTTTCGCGGAGCAGACGGCGGATGTCCGCGTCCTGCGTCTCGTCCGCGATGGCGAAGCGGACAGGCTGGATCAGTTCGCGGTGAGGAGCGGTCCCTGCCATGATTCATCTCCCAGAGGAAAGTGGTTTCTCCCGCTCACGTCGGCGCGGTGCAGGGCGTTGATGAGGAAAAAATTCCGCCACATGAACCCGTTCGCGCGGTTCACCGTGTCGAAGCTCCGGCGTGCGATGCTCTTCCAGGAATAAAATTTCCGCCGTGCGCCGAGGCAGCCGCGCTGCAATTCCTCCGCGCTCATGCCGCGTGGTTGAAATGGAATGAGATTGTAGCTGTATCGGTCGTCGAGCCACCACGCGTCGTAGCTCAGGCGTTTTTCGTCCGCGAGCCGGCGGTAGAGCGGCGTGCCGGGGAACGGCGTGAGGTGGTTGAAAGCCGCAATGTACATCGCGTGCTCCTGCGCGAACTCGACCGTCTCATCGAAACTCTCCGCCGTATCGCCATCGTAGCCGAAGACAAACGTGCCGTAGATGCGGATGCGGTGCCGCCGCAGATTCGCCAGCGCCTGCGTGAAGCCGCCGCGCGCGGTGTTGAAGCTCTTGTTCATCGCCGCGAGGTTGCGCGGGTTCAGACTCTCGAAGCCGATGAGCACGCCCTGGCAGCCGCTGCGCACGAGCAGATCGAGAAACTCGTCATCGTGCGCCGCGTTGATGCTCGACTGCCCGACCCAGCGGATGCCGAGCGGAATGAGCGCGCGAAAGAACTCCTTCGCCTGCGCGAGATTCGAGGTGATGTTGTCGTCCACGAAAAAGAAGAGCTTCTTGCTGTCCTTGATCGAGGCCAGTTCGGCGATGATGTCGTCGGGCGGACGGCGCGTCTGGCTTTGCGCGAACACCGTCTGCACCGCGCAGAAATCGCATTTGAAGTGGCAGCCTCGTCCGGCTTCGACCAGCCCGATGGGCAGGTAACGCTTGCCGCGAAAGATGGAACGGTCGGGGCGCAGGCCGGCGAGGGAGGGACGGCTGGTCGAACGGTAGAACTTTTCCAGCCGTCCATGCCTTGCGTCATCCAGCACGCGCGGCCACAGGTCCTCTGCTTCGCCGGTCACGACGGCTTCGGCATGACGCGCGACCTCCTCTGGGCACAGGCTCGGGTGAAAGCCGCCCATGACCACCGGCACGCCACGACGGCGGTACTCGCTGGCGATTTGGTAAGCGCGCTTCGCGGTATAGGTCTCCACACTCATCGCGACGAGATCGGTGGGCTCATCAAAAGGAATCGTCTCCATCCGGTCGTCGTAAAAGCGCATCTCCACGTCGCGCGGCGTCAGGCCTGCGAGCGTTGCGGCGGGCAGCGGCTCCATCTGCCAGGTGCGGATGTAGCTGTGATCAGCGCGCCGCCGACCGATGCACGGATGAATGATGGTGAGCCTCATGCGGGCATCGTCTCCACGCTGGCAAACGCCTGGCCGGCCGGGGCGCGGCCGATGATCCAGTCGCAATTGTAGAAGCGGCTCAAGTTGTGCGCATAGAAGCGGTAGCCGAGATTCGTGCCGATCTTCACCGGCCACGGTGCAGGCGAACGGCGGACGCGGCGGACGATGGAGCGCAGGCTGTAGGCATGCTTCCACGCGGTCTCGATGCCCGTTTGCAACTCGCGCACACTCATGTGGCGCGGCTGAAAGACGACGTGCTGCCCGTCGTAGAGCTCCCAATCGCGCGTGAGCAGGCGGCCCTCGGCCTCCAGCCGTTTGTAGAGCGGCGTGTTGGGGAACGGCGTCACCACGGCGAAGCGCGGCAGGTCGATGCCCGCCGCGACCGCGAACTCGGCGGTCTTCATGAATACATCCGGCTTGTCGTCATCCAACCCGAAGACGAAGCAGCCTTGCAGCGCGATGCCGTGCGCGTGCAGACGCTCCACCACGCCGGCGTAATCGGCGGGCGTGTTGAAGCCCTTGTGGTTCTGCCGAAGGTTGGTTTCCGAAATGGATTCCAGCCCCATCAGAAGTCCCTTGCACCCGCTGCGGGCGGCTAGCTCCAGCAACTCTGCATCGTCCGCAAGCAACACCGTGGCGAGCCCGTACCACTGCACTCGCAAGGGAATGAGCGCGGTGAAAAGCTCCAACGCATAACCGCGATGAGCGATGAGGTTCAGATCCACGAAGATCAATTTCTTCGCCCCATGCTGGCGGATGTCCGCCACGACTTCGCCGACAGGTTTTTGAAACGGCTTCCTCCCCCACGCCGTCGGCACCACGCAGAAGTCGCACGCGTGAACACAGCCGCGCGTCGCCTCGAAGACATTGCTCGTGAGAAAGTGCTGCGACGGCAGCAGCTCGCGGCGCGGGAACGGCCGGCCGCCGATGTCCAGCCCCGGCGCCTGCCGGTATTCCTTTTCCATTTTCCCGGCGGCAAAGTCGCGGAGCAGCTGCGGCCAGGTGTCCTCCGCATAGCCCACGACGACCGCGTCTGCGTGTGGAGCGGCGTCCTCCGGGATCAGCGTGACGTGCGGCCCGCCGAGCACCACCGCGATGCCACGGGCGCGGAAATGATCCGCCAGTTCGTAGGCCCGCCGTGCCGTGCCGGTGATCACCGTCAGCCCAATCAAGTCCACGTCGAGATCGAGCGGCACGTCCGCGATGCCCTCGTCAATCAACCGCAACGTCGCGGGAACATCCTGCGGG
Organism: Prosthecobacter sp.; assembly: GCA_043779225.1. Lineage (GTDB taxonomy): Bacteria > Verrucomicrobiota > Verrucomicrobiia > Chthoniobacterales > Chthoniobacteraceae > SXWH01. The sequence continues at coordinate 6,561 of JAYWEO010000349.1, read as the reverse complement.
ACGAGGGCAGCAAGGGTGGTGAGCGTGAGCGGCTGATAGCGCAGGGATTTCTTCCAAATCCCGCCGCGATGTCGGTAGAGCGGACCTTTGGGGGAAATGAGGGCGATCTTCAGCACGAGCGGAGGCTACCTGCATCCGCGCGGCTCGGCAAAATTGAAATTCATGAGCGGCGTGGCCATGATTTCGATGCGGCAATTCGCTGACGGACGTTGTAAATAATCTGCCGCCTAGCGAAAGAACCGCCGGCAAATCGATGAGTGCCAGTCACACCATTCCAAATCGCCTGAACCTGGGCATCCTGCTCGGGCAACTGCTCGCCATCGCGGCGTGCCTCGTCGCGCTCCGTCATGCGGAGAACGTTTGGGCGATTGCCGGGCTGGCCATGATCTTTGGCATCGTGATGAACTCCGTCTATTCGATCATCCACGAAGCCGAGCATGCGATGCTCTTCAGCCATCCGCGCTGGAATGATCTGGCGGGAAGTTTCATGGCGCTGTTCTTCCCCGCGCCGTTCCATCTCATCCGGCAGGGGCATCTGGGCCATCATCTGCGGAACCGATCCGACGACGAGGCGTTCGACCTCTACTTTGAGGGGGACCACAAGCTGTGGAAGATTCTCGTGCTCTACGGAATTCTCACGGGCTTCTATTACGTCGTCGTCGTGTTGAGCAACGTGGTCTTCCTCATCCTGCCGTTTCGAGAGGACAAGAAATACTGGCACGTCGATCAAGCCTCGACCGCGTTCATGGAATCGCTGAACCCGCGCTACCGCCTCGCGATCCGGCTGGAGTGCGCCGCCGCCATTGCGCTGCACACAGGGCTGGTGTGGCTGCTCGATATTCGGGTCACGCACTATCTCGCGATGTATGCGGGCTTCGGCTTCATGTGGTCGGCCATGCAGTACGTCCACCACTACGGCACCGAGCGTCACGTCACACGCGGCGCGCGCAACTTGTGGATCTGGAAGCCGCTCGATCTGCTCTGGCTGAATCACAACTGGCATCTCACCCATCACACCCATCCATCCGTGCCGTGGGTGCATCTGCCGCAGACCGGCGTTGAGGGAAGCGGTCCGCGTGGCTTTCTCGTCACGGCCTACCTGCGGATGTGGCGCGGGCCGCGACCGGCTCCGGATCGGGTGAAGAATCCGCACGCCGGAAAGGTGATTCCCTGACGTGTTCACGCGCCTGCAAGCGGAGTGGCGGCTGAAGCTGCTGCTGTTCATCACGATCAACGCGGTCTTCTGGGTGGGCTACCAATGGCTGTCGCGCCACGCTCACTTTCCGTTGCGCGCGATCCCGGTCACCTGGCTGGATCGTGCGGTGCCGTTTCAACCAGAGCTGTGGAGCTGGGTATATCTTTCGCAGTTCCTGTTCACCGGAGCGCTGCCGCTGCTGCTCGTGACGCCCGCAGAGATTCGTCGCTACTTGGTCTCGCTCGCAGTCATGAGCATCACCAGCTTCGCCATATTCCTGTTCCTGCCCACGGCAGGGCCGCGCCCAAATGCCGTCGGCGACGATGCTGCGATGCGCTGGATCGCCAGCGCCGACGGTCCGCTGAACGCGTTGCCGTCGCTGCACGCGGCGTTTCTCGTGTGCATGGGCCGGCTGGCGTGGCGCATGTTCGGGTGGAAGGCCGTGCCGGTAGTGGTGCCTTGGGGCGCGGCCATTCTCTATTCCACACTTGCCACCAAGCAACACTACGCGCTCGATCTTCTCACCGGCGGGGCGCTCGGCTGGCTGGCAGACTCGCTGGCCTGGCGCGGCGTCAGCGCGGCGGCGGCGATTCCAGTGAGCAACGGCAGCGCATCCCAACACGGCGAGAGGTAATGATCGGCGCCCCACACCGGGCAGACGACGCCGGGAAAACTCAAGGCGTCCGACAGCAAATTGCCGCCGCCATCATTCGGCCCAAGTGAAGCCAGACGACCATACGCGCGGAAGGCCCAAGGGTGGGTGAGATGTCTTTCGAGCGGAAACCCGCAGACATGCACGACACGCAAATGTGGCGGCAACACGGGCCAGACGGCGAGCGGCGTGTCAGGCCCGTGCCGCAAATCCTCCAGCGTCTCCCGCGAATGTCTTCGCCACCACAGGAGCAAACGCACCGCCCACCATCGAAACGGACGTCGGCGCAGCCATCCGACAAGCGGCGTGCCCTGCACCGTCCCGCTGAAGCTGACCCAGGCGCACACCTTCGCAAAAGCCTCCGCCGCCTCTGGCAATGAGAGTGCGTATTTTACATCCGCGCCGCCTTTGCTCAGGCTGATGAGCGCCAGCCGCTGGCCGCCCCGCGATTCCAGCCACTGATGGATGAGGCGGGCATTCTCCTCCAGCGTGCCGAAGCTGCGGGTCGGAATCACTTCGGCTCTGACGCCCAATTCCCGCGCCATGACCAGCACGCGCGCGCCATCCGCCCCCGTGTGGCGATGCTCGCGGTGAAATGCCCCGGGCACGATGCCGATGAGAATATCTTTCTCCGGCGGATGTGTCGCGCGCTGTGCCTCGCCAAGAAACTCGACGTTGGCAGGTTCGCGAACAAGTTGCTCGTGAAGCAGCGCCGTGGCGAAGTCGAGTCCCAGTTCCCGGACGATGGCCGCGGCGTTGGCGGCGGTGAGCGACGGCCCATCCCACGCCGTCGCCCGCGCCAGTAATTCCGCATCCTCGACCGAGCGAATCACGCGCGCTTCTTTCGGCCGATCAACACACCCGCAATCAGCCCGGCCAACCCCACACCGATGCCTGCCCACAGCGCCGTCTTGCGCGCGGCCAGTCCGAGCACCGGGTTATCGAAGACGTTCGCCGAGGTGTGAAACGCGGTGACCAGCCAGCGGTCGCCGCGCTTCGCGATGGTGGCGGTGAAGACGCTGTTGAACGCCAGATCGGAACCGTCGTTGAGCACGAAGTGGTCGTGCAGATTCCCCCACGACACCGCCCAATCACCCTGCACCTGCCGGCCCAGCACCTCTGGTGCGCTCTTGATTTCCCGGACCACGCGCTTCTCTCCCACCATCATGCGATCGTAGAAGGCGCGCACCGCCTCGCGGCCCTGGCACACTTCCCCATTCTGCCACGTCACCACCACGTTGGTGTCGAGATGCTGGAGCAGGCCGCCGAGGTCGCCCTTGGTGAAGCTGCTGACCAAGCCTTCGCGCAGCGTGTCGATAGCCTTGCTGGCTTCATCGGTTGCGGCGGTTGGCTGGGCGGATCCGTTGATGGCAAAAACCGCGGACAGGAGGATGAGAATAGTTTTCATGGTCACTGGGGTGCCGGAGAATGAGGCTGAATCCCTCGGAGCCAGGCAAGGTATTCAACGAGCGTTTTGTCGGCGGCAATCATCCGAGAGGGATGGTAGCGGATGCCGGCTGAGCGTTCCACATCGGAGCGCACGAACTCGCGGATGAAATATCGCCGGATGGCGGCGTCGATTGGATCGATTAGTTTTCCAAGCAGGCCGCGGCGGCGCGGAATCCAGACGATGTCCCGCAATCTGGTCGTGCCATCACCAAGCGGCGCAAAGCTGACCAGGCCGTAGGTCGTGGTGCGCGGAAATTTCGCCGTGACCAGCACCAGGTTGCCGCCCCAATTTTCGACCATCATCTCCACCTCGCATCCCGAGAGCCAGCGTGTGATCGAATCAAGCGGGGCATTGCCCGAGACGCGGAATCGCGCGGTCAATCGCATCGAAAATGGACTGCGCGAATCCATCAGCGGCTCCCCCTCCAGCGTCCGGTCGTGCGCGCAGCGAAAATGCTGGACGTCGAAACCGTTGGCCCCGACCAGATACCAAGGCGCATCCACACGAAACTCGAACGGTTGTGCCGCCAGCAGCGCGCTGTCATCTCCATCTTCGAAGAACGGCATCGGGAAGCGCGCTTCGGCGCGATTGAAGAAGAAGACATGCCCGCCGCGCACCTCGACAGGGAACGTCGGCTGCCGCGCGAAGGACGGAATCTCCTTCGCCGCCGGGATGCGCTCGCAGCCTCCAGTCGCGTTGTATTCCCAACCGTGGAGAGGACAGACGATACGCCCGCCTTTCACGCAACCCCGCGCGAGATTCGCGCCCATGTGACTGCACCGCGCGCCCAGCACCACAGGCTTGCTGCCCTCACCCAAGAATCCGACGAAAGACTGTTCCTCTGGCAACTCGAACTTCACCGGCCCGCGCGACAGTTTCGCCAGACTCGCAAGGTGATACCAGGAGGCCGGCGCGGATGCGAAAGCGTCACGAGCCGAATCTGAATCCTCAAATGGAGAATGCAGCGTCACGGCGGGGAGATTGGATACATTGCTCGGAGGGAAATCGCGCCATTCACTTCGTCTCCAGAAGCGGCGCGGCGTCGCTCATACGCCCATCGCGGATTCGAGCGCGCGGCGCATCACGTCCGCATCGGGGGTGATGCCGGTCCAGTATTGCACGCCCACGATGCCTTGGTTCACGAGCATCCCGAGGCCGTCGAGCGCACGGCATCCGCGCGCGGCGGCATCGTCGAGGAATCGCGTGCGGACAGGACTGAAGACCACGTCGGCCACGACCATGCCAGGCTTCAGCGAATTCAAGTCGAGCGCGAGGCGCGCTTCCGGGGCGTAAAGGCCGATTGATGTCCCGTTGATGACGATGTCCGTGCCCGCGGGCACGGCGTAGTCGCCACTCCACACGACGAGTTCGGTATCAAGCTTCAGCTTGGCGCGCAAAAGTGCAACCAGCTCCGCACCGCGCACCTCGGAGCGGTTCACGATGGTGATTCGCTTTGTTCCCGCGAGCCCGAGTTCCACCGCGATGGCACGCGCTGCGCCGCCTGCGCCAAAGAGCACGACGGACTTTCCTTTCGGATCGATCGCGGACTCCAGTGATTTCAGAAAACCCTTCCCATCCGTGTTCTCGCCGATCAGCTTTTCACCACGGCGCACGACGCAATTCACCGCACCCATCACGGCAGCGGACTCGCCGAGACCGTCGAGATGCGGGATCACCGTGACCTTGTGCGGCAGGCTGCAATTGAAACCGCGGAAGCCCATCGCCTTCGCCCCGCGCACGGCCTCACCGAGATCCTCGGGCGTGACCTCCATGTTGACGTAACGCCAGTGCAGACCGTGGTGCGCAAACGCAGCCTCGATCATCGCGACAGTCGGATTGCCCGCCGCGCCCTGCGACATTGAGCCGGTGAGTTCGTGGAGAAAATTGGCGTCGCTCATCGCTACTTCAGTTCGGGATCTTTCAGCGCGTCGGCCTTGCGGTAAAGGCTCGTGGGGATGAGCATCTGCGGCGGCAGCGTTTCGCCCTTCGAGTGGCGGATGATTGCATCCACGATCTGCATGCCCATCTTGTCCGGAAACTGAATCGGGTCGGCGTAGATTTTTCCGTCCTTGATCGCCTGCTTGCCCTCGGGTTGTCCGTCGAAACCGACGATGACCACCTGCTGCGTCTTGCCCGCCTTTTCGAGTGCGGCCCGCGCGCCGAGCGCCGCGGGATCATTGATGGCAAAGATGCCTCGCAAATCCGCGTGCGCCTGCAGCGCGTCCTCGGCGGCCTTGCAGCCCACGTCCTTTGCGCCGCCGCTTTCCAGTTCGGTGACGATATCAATCTTTGCCTTGCCACTCGCGTTGTGCGCGTCAATGACCTCGCGGAATCCCTTCACGCGAAGCTGGCACGACTCGGCCTGCTTGAAATGCAGCACGGCAATCTTGCCGCCCGCCTCACCCAGCGCCTCGATCATCGCCTGAGCGCCTTCCTTGCCTCCGCCGTAATTGTCCGTCGCGATCTGCGTCACGATTTTCACGTCCGGTTCGTTGCACGGGATGTCCACCGTGAAGACCGGGATGCCCGCCGCATTTGCCTCCTGAATCACCGGGATGATTGATTTGGAATCACACGGACTCAGCACGATGGCGCTGACTTTCTTCACGATGAAGTCCTTGATCTGGTTGCCCTGCTTGGCCACGTCCTTGTCGCCGCTGACGACGATGGCCTCGTAGCCGCGCTTCTTTCCCTCGGCGGTAATGTTATCGCCGATCACTTTGAAGAACGGGTTGTCGAGCGTGAGCAGTGAGACGCCGATGGTGCCTTTCGCTTTTGTGTCGGTGGATTGGGTGGCAGTGGTGCCCGCAGGTTTGTCGCATCCGGTCAAAAGAGCGACCGTGCAGGCCATGAGGGTTTGGAGGAGACGATTCATGATGGGGGAACGTGGGTTGCTCTTGGGTTTTGGAATTAAAGTTTGCCGGACTTCAGAAACTCATGCCGCACCGGTGCGGTGACTCGCTTGCCCGTGGTCGAGACGAACGTCACTTCACCCGGCGCGAATTCGAGTGTCTTCACATTCTCGAATCCGTCGGGAATCTTCACCACGCCCTGGATGTAATTCACCGCCGTCGGCTTGTCCGCGCTGAGCGCAACTGCCGTGTCCACGCCTTCCTTCGTCAGCACATTTTCTTTCGTGGAGACCGCGAGGCCATCGGCGAAAAAGGCGGTGACGTCTTCAAGGCCGAGGCAGTTGTTGCGTCCATTCCACGGATGGCCGTGGCGACCGTGATACTCCATCCAGAAGACCGTGCTGTTGAGCAC
>JAYWEO010000348.1:0-4065 GCA_043779225.1 Prosthecobacter sp. | reverse complement strand
CGCCGCCGAGCACATCGCGGGCGACCTGCTCCCGCCGCGCTTCAACACACAGGCAGGCGCGCAGACCGGCGCGAACGAATCCATCATCGCCACGGGCTTCTGGTTCTTCGGCGAGGAGGTGCATTCGCCCGTGGACATCCGGCAGGACGAGACCGACCGCATGGACAACCGGCTCGACGTGATGGGCAAGACGTTCCTCGGCGTGACCATCGGCTGCGCGCGCTGTCACGACCACAAGTTCGACGCCATCTCGCAGCGCGACTACTACGCGATGCAGGGCTGCCTCATCAGCAGCGGCTACCGGCAGGCGCGCTTCGAGACGCTGGAACTGCACCGCGAGATCGCGCAGCAGCTCGACCGCGTGCGCACCGCGACACGCGCCGGGCTTTTGAAAAATGTGGCCGCTGCGATCGAGCCGAGGATCGCGCGCCTGGCCGATGCGCTCATGTCCGCGCGCGCCGTGTTACGAGTCCCGAACGGCACGCCGCCGCCGGACGAAGGCGCGAACGATTCCGCATTCGTCGCGAGTCTCGTCACCGAACTGAAAGCCGCGAAAGCCGACACGCAAAATCCGCTGCACGCATTCGCAAGAATCGCGGCGGACCCGAAGACGGACGAGGCACAGGCATTTGCAAAGGCGTTCGCGCCGGTGCTCGCCAACCTTCGTAGCGTAGCCCTCCAGGGCTGCGTTCCTTCCGATTTGGAAAAGCGCGGTGCCGCGGCCGTGTTCCACCTCTCACCCGATCAAATCGTCGCCGACTACACGCGCACCGGAGAGCGGAGCGGCCTTCCGGCCACGCCGTGGATGCAGGATGGCTTCAGCTTCGGCCCGCGTCCGCTGCGCGCGGGCGATCCGATTTTCGGCGGCAGCGCCGACCAGCCGCTGCTCGGCATCGCCGTGCGCGCCGCAGCCGTGCGTGACGCCGCGTGGAAATCGCTCGCGGTAAAAAATGCCGAGCGCGACTACGGCAAGCTCGGCGCTTGGGAGCGCTCCGAGCAGACGCTGCGCACGCCGGATGTCACGCTCACCGACGAACGGCTCTGGTATCTCGTGAAGGGCGCGGGTCGTGCGTATGCGGCGGTCAATTCGCACACACTGGTCCACGGCCCGCTGCACGGCGCGCTGTTCAGGGAATGGAAGGCCGATGGCGACCGGTGGCAGTGGATCGAGCACAAGCTGCCGACCTACAACGGCCACCGTGCGCGTGTGGAATTCAGCCCTGCCGACAGCGGTGACTTCGCCGTCGCGCTCGTCGTCCAGTCCGCGGAAAAGCCGCCGCTGCCGGATGTCACGAGCGAGCGCCTGCTCGGTGCGCTGCACGATGGGAAGATCACGTCACCGCTCACGCTCGCCGAGGCCACGCAGCGCGCGCTTGCGAGCGTGTGCGAAAAAATCCGCACCGACAAAATCGGGGACGAAGCCGCGCTCGCGGACTGGCTCGTGCGGAAGGTCGATCTCTTCGCGCCCGCAGGCAGCCCGGCGCGGCGTCAGCTCGCCGAGGCCGCGCAGGCGCTCGTCGTGCAGCAGATCGAAATCACTGCGAAGATCCGCCCGACATCGCAGACCGCACCGGCGATGTTCGAGGGCAGCGGCGTGAATGAATTCCTGCTCGTGCGCGGGCAGGCGAAGGTGCCCGCCGCGATGGTGCCGCGGCATTTCCTCGAAGCCGTCGCCGGCCCGAATCAGCCGGAGATCAAGAGCGGCAGCGGACGGCTCGAACTCGCCCAGCGCATCACCGACCCCGCGAACCCGCTCACGTCGCGCGTCATCGTGAACCGCGTGTGGCATCATCTTTTCGGGCGGGGCATCGTGCCGACGGTGGACAACCTCGGCGTGCTCGGCCAGCCGCCGTCGCACCGCGAACTGCTCGACCATCTTGCCGCGCGATTCGTGAACAAGCAGGGCTGGTCGGTGAAAAAGCTCATCCGCGAACTCGTCCTCTCGCACACCTACGCGATGTCCAGCGCGCCCGCGGCCGCCGCCGCCGAGCAGGCCGACCCGGAAAATCTCCTGCTGCACCGCGCAAACCTCCGCCGTCTCGAAGGCGAGGCCATCCGCGACGCGATGCTCGCGATCTCCGGTCGTCTCGATCCGAAACTCGGCGGCCCGCCCGTGCCGGTGTTCCTCAGCGCATTCATGGACGGCCGTGGCAAGCCGAGCCGCAGCGGCCCGCTCGACGGCGACGGACGCCGCAGCATCTACACCGCGGTGCGGCGCAATTTTCTCCCGTCCATGATGCTCGCCTTCGACACGCCGATTCCGTTCAACACGATGGGCCGCCGCAACGTCTCGAACGTCCCCGCGCAGGCGCTCATCCTGATGAACGATCCGTTCGTCGTGGAGCAGGCGAAGCTCTGGGCGCAGCGCACGCCCGCGAACACCGACGCAGCGCAGCGCGTGCGGCAGATGTATCTCGCCGCATTCAGCCGCCCGCCGACGCCGGAGGAAATCACCGACGCCAACACTTTTCTCGCCGAGCAGCGCGTGATCTACGCCGCGAAGGATTCCAAAGGCGACGAACGCGCATGGGCCGACTTCGCGCACGTGCTCTTCAACGTGAAGGAATTCATCTACCTCAACTAGAACCTGTCACGCCGCTTGCACTCACAAACCGGAACGCAGCTCCAAAGGTGCGGCTATCCACCAGCCGAAGAGAAGCCAGGCAGGAGCGGCTCCGGGCTTGTGTGTGACACTGGCGAGGACATGATGCGGAGCTTCCACGCCGATGGCCACCCCCTCACCAGACGATTCCTTCAGTGCCTTGCTCGACGCCGAGCTGCGCAAAAACGTCGGGGTCGCGAAGACGCTCCGGGTGGCCGCGGGCGAGATCATTTTCCAGGAATGCGATGCGGGCGATGGGATGTATGTCGTGGACACTGGCCGCGTGGACATCGTGATCGGGGCGAATGAGGAGGAGCCGCGTGTGCTCTCGCGCATCGGGCCGGGCGGCATCTTCGGGGAGATGGCGATCATTGACGGCAAGCCGCGCTCCGCCGCAGCGCGTGCTGATGGCGATTCCATTCTTCGCTTTCTCCCGCGCGACGACGCGCTGCGGCTCTTTTCGCAGTCGCCGGAACTCATGCTTTCGCTGATGCGCGATTTTTCCAACCGCATGCGTGAATCGAATGCGCGGCACGTCGAGGAGCTTCTCCAGGCGGGGCGTCTGGCGCTCGTCGGGCGGTTCGCACAGTCCGTCGTCCACGACCTGAAAAATCCGCTGAACATCATCAGCATCGCCGCCGATCTGGCGGGCGCGGAAGGCACGCCGCGCGAGACTCTCGTGATGGCTGCGGGCATGATCCGCCGGGAGGTGAACCGCCTGACGACGATGGTGAACGAGGTGCTCGACTTCACCCGGCAGACGCCCGGCACCGTGGCGCTTTCGCCCACGGACTTTCATGATTTTGTGCGCGTGCTGTTCGACGAGGTCGGCCCGCTCGCGGGAGATCGTGGCGTGAAGATCGTGTGTGAGACTGAGCCGCCCGAGGTGGCGATGAACATTGATGAGCGCCGGCTCATCCAGGCGTTTTACAACCTCATCAACAACGCCGCCGACTTCATGCCCGAGGGCGGCACGGTGACCTTGCGGTTTGCGTGCGCGGATGATGAATTGCAGGTGGAGATCGAGGATTCGGGCACGGGCATCGCGCCGGAAATCGCGGAGCGGCTTTTCCAGCCGTTCGCGACTTTCGGGAAAAAGACGGGCACGGGACTCGGCCTCTCGATCTGCAAGCGGATCATCGAGGCACACAAGGGCCGCATCCTGGCGCGCTCGGAGCCGGGGCATGGCGCGATTTTTGCGATCACGCTGCCGCTGGCGAAATAGATCGGCAAAGAGAATGCGGTTGGCCGGACTTGATTCCGGAGGACTGGAACAAACCGTTTTCCTTCGTCCGCTTTCGATCCACTTTCTCACTCTGTCACCCATGCACCATTGCGGAAACTTCACCCCACGCGCGCTCACGCGGCGCGAGATGCTTGCGCGCTGCGCGAACGGCTTCGGCGCGATCGCGCTCACGGCGCTGATGTCTGAGAAGGCGTTCGGCGGAGTCGTGAGCACGGAG
>JAYWEO010000347.1:0-7588 GCA_043779225.1 Prosthecobacter sp. | reverse complement strand
GCGCTCACGGCGGTGCTGCGCGCGATCACGCCGGTGCCCGAGAAGCGCGACGTGCGTCTCGAATTCAACTTCTCGTGGGCCACGCCGCCAGCGGATGTCGGCGTGCGGTGCGCGCTTTTCCCGTATGATCCGAGGCACCGCACATTCCTCGGCGTTCATGAAAACGGAACGCTCGCACGGCAGGAGATTTTCCAAGGCGATGCGCAGTCGGTCACATTTCACACCGGCTCCGCGCAGTCCGTGGGAGCCGTCGTCACGCAGTTTGTCGCCGCGGGCATCCATCACATTTTCATCGGTCCGGATCACATTCTCTTCGTCGTCGGGCTGCTGCTGCTCGGCGGCGGCGTCGGACGGCTGTTGAAAATCATCACCGCCTTCACCGTCGCGCACAGCATCACGCTCGGACTTGCGACGTTCGGGATTCTCACGCCGCCCGCTTCCATCGTCGAACCGGCGATCGCGCTGAGCATCGTCTTCGTGGGCGTCCACGCGTTCATCGGCGGGAAGCGGCGCGATCCGCGGCTGCTGTTCGCATTCGGCTTCGGTCTCATCCACGGCTTCGGCTTCGCGAATGTGCTGCAGGATATGGTGCTCCCGCGCGCCGCGCTCGGCTGGTCGCTGGCCGCGTTCAATGGCGGCGTCGAAATCGGCCAGGCATGCATCGTCGCCACCGTCGCGCCCTTGCTCGCGCTGCTGCACCGCCGCAGCAAACCGGTCGCTGCGCGAGTCGTCGCGGGCGGCGCGCTCGCCGTCACCGTCGCGGGCGCGTTCTGGTTCTTCCAGCGCATCATTTCCTGAACGCCACAGGCACGCGGCAAATTTTCCAAGACCCAACCCAACCACCACCAAAACACACCGACATGAAAACCAACACCATCCGGCGGAAATCCCGAACGACCGCCTGCGCCCTGGCCCTCACCGGCTCAATCCTCGGCAGCGCGGCCTTTGCGCAGGTCGATCTGAATGTGAACATTGATTTCAACGCCGGGACCGGGATGTACACCTACACCCACGCGGTGCTGAACAAGGGCCAGACGTTCGACCTCGCCATCGTGAATCTGAACGTCGCCACGACCAGCAATCTGATGAACCTGAGCGCGCCCACGGGCTTCGGCATCAGCTACGATGCGGGAGTCGGCATCGCCTCGTTTTATGAGGATGCCGATCCGGGGACGCCCCAGACTTTCGCGCCGAATTCCACGACGGCTCCGTTCACGTTCACGAGCATGCTTGCGCCCGTCGCGATCGGCATTGATGCGCTCGACGCCAACGGCAACGCCTTCACCGGATTTACGCTCTCGGCAGCGCCGGATTCCTCGGCGGTGAACGATGCGGTGGTCACCGGGATTCTGAGCGGCAATTTCACGCTGACCAAAAGCACCGCGGGGAATCTGACACTGACCGGCGCGAACACGTACACCGGCGGGACGGTCCTCAATGCGGGCACGCTTTTCATCGGCAACGCCAGCGCGCTCGGCACGGGCAATCTCACCGTGAACGGCGGCACGCTGCGGGTCGCGGGCGGCCCGCTCGTCGTGAACATCGGCAGCGGCAACATCACATTCAACGGCGGCACGTACCTCGCGAATGTCGGCGGCACGATTCCCGGCGTGACGCACGATCAGCTCACGACGACAGGCATGGCGAACATCAGCGGCGGCACCCTCGCGCTCGTGCGGCAGAATAATTTCCTTTTGACGCCTGGCGCCAAAGTCGTGCTGCTCTCGGCGGCGGGCGGAGTCGCGGGCGGCAGTGCGAACGGCACGGCGGTGCCGGCATCGAACGTCACGGGCCTCTCGGCATTCAGCGAAAACGTGCTGCTCGTCCCGGTGGTGAGCCTTTACACCGACCGCGTCACGCTCGAGACGAGGCAGGGCAGCTTCGCGGCGCTGGGCGGCACGCTCGGCCTCACGCCGAACCAACTCTCGGTGGCGCGCGGGCTCGACAGCGTCACGGCGCGCATCGGCCAGCAGACGGGCGTCATTGCGGAACTCAACTACCTCGACACGCAGTCGCTGGACACGCTGAGGGCGAACTTGGACAGGATCAGCCCGGAGGAACTGACTTCCATTTTCAACATCGCCGTGTCGCTCGCGAACATCCAGAGCACGAATATCCAGCGTCGGCTGGAGGACATCCGCAGCGAGGCGGGAAATGGTGCGGGCGGTTCTGCGCTGGGCGGGATCAGCGGTGGGGCGAACGGCCCGGTGGGCAATCGCGGCAAGCAGATCGCACCGGCACCCGATGAGCGCTGGGGCGTTTTCTTCACCGGCAGCGGCGAATTCACGCGCGTGGGCAGCACGAGCAACGCGGCGGGCTTCAATCTCGAATCCGGCGGCGTCACCGCAGGCGTGGACTATCGCTTCACGGACCATTTCGCCGCAGGCATCAGCCTCGGCTACATGAACACGACGGCCAGCCTCGCCAATGGCGGCAAGGTGGACGTGGATGGCGGACGCGTGGGTGCTTACGCGACTTACTTCGATGGCGGGCTCCATCTCGATGCGGCGGTGAGCGGCGGGCCGAACAGCTACAGCACACGGCGCTCGACTCCGAACAATACAGTCACCGCCGGCAGCCCGGATGGCAGCGAGGTGAACGTGCTCTTCGCCGCGGGATATGATTGGAAATTCGGCGCACTCACCATCGGGCCGACGGCGAGTTTCCAATACACGAATGTGCAGCTCGATGGCTTCACGGAGACAGGCGGCTTCGCGCCGTTGAACGTCCTCCGCAAGACCGCCGAATCAACACGCAGTGCGGTCGGCATACGCGCGACCTTCGACGCGAAAGTGGGCCGCACCATTCTGCGTCCCGAGGTGCGCGCATCCTGGCAGCACGAATACGGTGACTCGACCTACTCACTCACGTCCACATTCGCGACACTTGGCGGCAACCCCTTCACCGTCTCCGGCCCGACCGTCGGCCGCGACAGCCTGCTCGTGGGCGCGGGTTTCAGTGTGCTGTGGAATGAACGCCTCTCCACCTACGTCTATTACGACGGCGAACTGCTCCGGCAGAACTACAGCTCGCACAACATCTCCGCCGGCGTCCGCTACCGTTTCTGACCCGCCATCTAAAACTGGATCAGGTCGGTTGAGCTGGGATGAATCTCGTCTGATGTCATGAAACCACACGAGCACGCTTCACGGGCAATCGCCGCCTCCCGCAGTCAATGAGGACTCAGAGTAATCCGTGGCTACACGGGCGGGCGCATGTCCAATGAGATGCGCCCGGATTGTGTGCCCTGACGTTCCCCGGAGCTCTTTTTCGACACAGCAAGAAACACAGCGATCACTTTGACAGGTGTTCCCGCTGAATATCCGGCTCGTGGCCGAGCCATTGAATCAGCCGTTCCCGGCTGAAACAGCGCGGAACGGCACGCCCATTTTCCCATTCGGAAATCGTCCACCTATTTCGCCCGATCACCTTCGGAAACTCCCGAAGTATCATCTTGAGCGCAATTCTCCGCACCCAAACTGACTCGATGAGCGTTGTGAGGCTGCTGTCCGCATGGAGAGCCACCAAGGGGCAGGGACGACTCGACAAGACTCTGTCGTTCAATTTGCTGAGTCGCCCGACAACTCAAAAACAAATTCCCAACGCAGCCCCACGCTGGCATGGGTTGCGCCTTTCGCGCACAGGCCAGGATGATTTCCGGCAAATGCGCTGGAACCTTGCGGGACGCCCCTCGTCCTTCCGCGCTACGAGAACAGGCCGCGCACGCGGCGGCCAGCGGCAACAAGGACGCCTTTTGCGCGTGAGCCACCCTCCTGTGCTGCTTCCAGGCCGTCGGCTGCCAGCTCACTCGCCTTCCGCAGGACTGGAGCCGTCAGATCGTGCAGGCGATCCTCGATGTTGCCGAGCATGCGCGCGAGACGCCGCTGCGGCGTGGGCTCCGGACGCAGCGCACGCACGAGCAGCGCAAGCGCCAGCCCTGTGCCGGCGGCGATGAGAATGGCGGCACCTGGATTGCGGCGCACGCGCTGATCAATATCCGAGCAGCACTCGGATGCGTGGCGGGTGGAATTGGTGTCTGGTTCGTTTGTCATATGAGGATGGTTCATGGATTTATTCGGCTTGGGATTTGTTGCGGAGCAGCTCCATCCCACGGAAAAGCCCGAGGGAGAGCAGCGCGGGACGGACGAGCGAAAAGGCGACATCCACCGTCGTTGCGACGATTGCTCCGAGCGGCAGGAGATTCAGCAGAAAGCCCGCGCCAAACGCAGTCATTGTCGCACGCGTCGGCTGTCGTCGGGCGAACTCATCCGCGCGGTCGAGAAGGCGATCGAGCGACGTCTGGGAATTTGGGGATTGGTCCTTGTTCATCACATCCAACTCATCGCGGCGTCCGCGGCAGCCGCGCGTATCGGAATGCGGAAAATTTCTCGGACGGAAAATCAAAGCCGCCCGCCACCCGTCCGCACTCATACCCATTCGCACGGCGCGAACTTCCGCTGGCACGTGATCCCGACAAAAAATATGCCGGACTCCTGTTTCGATACGTCCGCTCCCCACGTGCCTCGCGAATCATCAGCCATGAACTACTCCACTCTCGAAAGCCATTGGGACGTAATCAAAGCCCAGCTCAAGCAGCGCTACGCGCAACTGACCGACGACGATCTGAAATTCGTCACCGGCAAAGGTGAGGAACTCGCCGCACGGCTCCGTGAAAAGCTCTCCATGTCCGCGCACGATCTCGAGACGATGATCGAAGATCTGAAGTCGAGCGCGGGCGGGCGCGTCGAGCAGATCAAGGCAAAGGTTGCCGGTTTTGCACACGACGTGAGCGCAAAGGTGGGCACTGCCATCGACCATGCGAAGGCCACCGGCGCGGCAGCGGTGGATGAGGTGAAGGCGCAGGCCGGCGCAGCCTACGACGGAGCGCGCAGGCAGGTCCGCAGCCTGCACGAGGACGGCGAGGAATACGTCCGTGCGAATCCCCGGCAATCGCTCGTCGCTGCCCTGTGCGCCGGATTCGTAATCGGACTCCTCATCCGGCGCTGACCGGCTGATGCCCTGCCGCAGCAAGGCCGTTCCGGAACGGCCTCACCACGCTCACGCCTGCGGCGGCTCGGGGATGCTGAACCGGAACACCGCTCCCTGGCCGGGCGGGCTCTCGATGAAAATCTTCCCGCCGTGAGCTTCGACGATTTTCTTGAAAATCGCCAGGCCCAGTCCGAATCCGGCACGCGCGGGATCGGAATCAGTCTCCCCTTTCTCAAAAATCTGCTCGAGCCGTTCCGGCGGGATCCCCGCACCGCTGTCCCGCACCCAGCATTCCACGCCCTTTTCGATCAGCTTCGCCCCGACCTCGATCTCGCCGCCCGGTGCGAATTTCACCGCGTTGCCGATCAGATTCTGCAAGGCACGCGCGAGCAGTCCCGCATCGGCATTCGCCGTAAGATGACGCGGGATCACATTGCTCATCCGAACTTGCGCGACCTCGGCGACGGGCCGCAGATCCTGCAGCAGGCGGTGAACGAGCGGCCAGAGATCGATCTCCCGCCGCACCGGACTCAGGCCATCGGCGGCATCCGGCTGCGATTCCTGCTCGATGACGCGCCGGATCAACCCGTCGATGCGGCCGACATTTCGCTGCAACGCCAGGAGCATGTCACTGCAATGCGATTCCGCACCCAGCTCCTCGCCCAAAAGATCCGCCGTCAGTGAAATGGCGTTCAGCGGGGTCCTCACGTCATGCATCACGAACGCAAAATATTCATTGCGGCGGCGATGAAGCTCCGCCGACTGCTCGCGCGAAAATGTGTCCACCGCCCACGCTATGGCGTCGTCGATGATGTGATTGATGACACGCCAGTCGTCCGCGCCGAGAAGAACGCCGGACTCCTCCGCCACATCGTGAACAGCCGCACGGAGGATGTTGTATTCGATCACCACCTCCTTGATATCGAATCCTGCGGCCAGCCTCTGCATTCCGTGTTCGACTGGGCTCCCGGGGCCGCGGCCTGAGACCTCCTCATCGTGACGCGCGATCGCCGCGATCATTTCATCGATGAACTGCGGGATGTGGTCGCGCAATGTCGGCCCATCGAGAGCGGCAGCGCCGGGCAGCGCGCAGACGGATGCCTGCCACGAAGCGATCAACGTCGCCTTCTGATCACGAAGTATCCCGGAAAAGGCAGCGAGTTGAGTGGGCATCATTCAGGAAGCAATGCCCGCGACATTAGGGAACGTCTGCCCGGAAACAAGCATGACCATCCGAACGACCTGCACATCCGAAATCCTGACACTCGAAGCGCCGCGGAATGCGATGCCCACCCAGACCGGCGGGCGACTCAGCACCCGGCCTATCTCGTCGCGTCCTTCACGGCTCCCTTGATGTCCCTGCCTGCGTCCTTCGCCGCATCCTTCAAGTCCTCGGCAGCGTCGCGCGCCTTCTCCCCTGGGCGGCGATCGAGGGCATCGTCCACCTTGTCCTTCACCTTTTCGCCCGTGGTCTTCTGGTCACAGCCGGCAAAGGCAAGGACGACGGCGAAAGGAATCATGGAATATGGTTTCATGTTGCGCACTGTTTTCGCACCGCGACGGAGGTCTGGATGTGGGCAAAATGCCATGCACACACCAAGCGAATGCTCGTTCCCGGACAATTCAGGCAAAGGCATCAGCCCTCGCGCATCAGGCTGGCATGGCCAGCGGATTGATCGCATGCCATCCCACTTCGCGTGACCGCCCGTCTCCAACACATTCGCAGCCGACAAACGCCCATGAAGCTGCCACACTTGGACCTGTTCACGATGAGACTTCCCCTCCTGCTGCTTCTTTCGCTCCCGCTCCAGGCGCACGGTGCCGAGGCCGGGACAGATGGCGCATCCTTTGAAAACAAAGTGCGCCCGCTGCTGGAGAAGCATTGCACCGAGTGCCATGGCGCAAAAAAACAGAAGGCGGACCTGCGCCTGGACCTGAAGGCGCACGCGCTCAAGGGCGGCGAGAGCGGCGCGGCCATCGTGCCCAGCGACAGCACGAAGAGCCCGCTCTACTTGCGTGTGATTTCAGAAAAAGACGACGAGCGCATGCCGCCGAAAGGCGAACGACTGAGCAAGGACGAGGTTGCCGCGCTGAAGTCGTGGATCGATTCCGGCGCGCAGTGGCCGGAGAGCGCGGCGGACACGGCTGCCACGGTGGATGCACGATTGCAGCACTGGTCGTTGCAGCCGCTCAAAGTGGCTTCCGAATCGGCTGAACCGGAGACGGTTCGCGGATCGAAGCACGAGCCACTTTCCGTGGATTCGTTCATCACGGCGAAGCTGAAGGATGCCGGGCTCTCGCAGTCGGTGGAAGCGGATCGTCGCACGCTGATCCGGCGCGCTTCCCTCGATGGGATCGGATTGCCGCCGACGCCCGAGGAAGTGGAGTCATTCGTCACAGACAAGGATCCGAGGGCCTACGAAAAGCGGATCGATCGGCTGCTTGCGTCGCCGCGTTTCGGCGAGCGCTGGGCGCGGCACTGGCTCGATGTTGTACGGTTTGCGGAGAGCGATGGCTTCGAGACAAACCGCGCGCGGGCGAACGCATGGCCGTATCGCGACTACGTCATCCGCGCGTTCAATGACGACAAGCCCTTCGA
>JAYWEO010000346.1:0-7406 GCA_043779225.1 Prosthecobacter sp. | reverse complement strand
CAACGCGATCAATATTCTCGGCATCCCGACGCATCTGGAATTCGCCATCATCGGCACGGTCATCCTCGCGGGAGTCATCGCCGACGAACTCGTGAAACGTCTCGCCACGAAGCGCCGCGCCGTGCGCGCTCTCAGCGGGGAAGGGGTGTAGAATCGCCGAGGAACGGGCGGATGCCGTCGTCGGCGCTTTGGGCGTTCATGTAGGCAGCCGCTCATGGTTTGTGTTCGCTGGCGCATTTGTGTTCGACCGGCGATTCGGCCGTGTTGTACCGTTCTCTATGGTCCCCGTTGTCCATGTGGTTCTCTTTTGCATCACCGGCTTCGTGGTGCATCACGTGGGGATATTCCTTCACGAACTTGGCCATATCGCAGCAGCACTCCTCTGTGGATGGAAGCCGCTCGTCTTGAAGGTCGGCGCAGGGCGGGTGCGCTCCTCATTCCGGGTCGGCGATTTGGAATTTCGATGGACGGCTGCGCCCTGCTCCGGTTTTGCCCAGGCATTCACCGCTAGCCCGAGATTTTTCCGGCTGAAGCGGATTCTCTTTGCACTGGCGGGGCCTGTGGTGACGGCGGGCGTGATTGCAGGAATCTGGTGGGCGCTGGAGAGTGAGCGAGGCAACTTGCCGTCCTGGCTTTTGGCTGCTCTGCAAGTCTCCCTCATGATCGAAGTGGGGATGCTGTTCTTCAGCGTTTGGCCTGCATGGGGGAGCATCGATGGCCACCGCGTGCCAAATGACATGCTCCAAGTGTGCAAATCGCTCATCATGTCAAAAAAGGAAGTCGGTGATGAGGTTTCCGCGCACATCTTTGGAGCCGCCATGATCTTCGTCGAGCGTGGGGAAAATGACCGTGCAAAGCAGTTGCTGGGGCACTTCAGGAATGCATCGGAGAATGCACGCTCCGCGGACTTGGAGATGCTCTGGATTCATCTCCTCCGAACCGTGGGGAGAAAGGACGAAGCTCAGGCGATCATTCAGGCTGTGATTGATGGCAGGACCGAGTTCAAGCAGTCGCGCGCCGAGGCGCTGGATGCACTTGCCTGCCTGCCGCTTTTTTACGGGCATACCGATCTTCTGGAGGATGGTCTTCGTCTTATCGACAGGGCAATCGCGGAATCCCCGGACGCGATCACTTTGAAGGGAACGAAAGGTTCGCTTCTCATTGAACTGGGCCTGGTGGATGAAGGATTTCGGCTGATCGAGCAGGTTGCCGCGGAAACGAAATCGCAGAACGACCTCGCCATCGTGGGCTACTACCGTGCGTTGGCCTATGCCAAGCGCAGCGATCCTGGAAAGGCGCAGGAGGTTTTGCAGAAAGCATTCAGGGAACATCCGGAATGCATCGTGCGTAAGCGCGTCGCGGCCCTTGTTTGGGATGAGTTGGCAAAGTCTGCGGAAAAAGCGGACATCGCGAAGTGAGTCTTACGGCTACTGGAGTTCCTTGATGCGGATATTCCGCCAGCGGATTTCCTGCCCGGCTTTCTCGGCGGCCTTGCCGCCGTGAGTGCGAGGAGGGAGCGGAGGATTTTCATGGGAGTGCGGGAGGTGTCGCGATGTCACCCACGTGCACGGTGAATGGATGGAAAAATAGCGCACTGCCCCGATTCGCCGCTCGCATCCGCGGGTGCGCGTGCGCAATGTCGCGCGCACTTTTGCGAACCATGAAAGCCCGCTTCCTTCTTCTCTTCTTCATCAGCCTGCTCATCCCTTCCGCCCTGCCTGCGCAGAGCGAGGCCGGGGTCACTGCGTTGCTGAAGCGCTTGCAAAGTCCCGATGCCGAGACGCGCCTCGCCGCGATGCACGACATCCAGGTTTCCCTCGATCCGCGCATCCCCGATGCGTGCCTGCCTGCGTTGCAAAAGGACGGCGATTCCGTGCGCCGCCTCGCCGCACGGGCCATCGGCAGCCGCTGGCATCAGATCCCGAAGGAGCGCGTGCCTGTCTTCATCGCAGCACTGAAGGCGCATTTGCAAAGCGAGCACGAAGGGCTCGTGAACATGGCCCGCCGCGGCATCTCCCTGCTCGATCGCAGCTATGGCGGAAAAATGCTCAGCCGCAGCAAAAGCAAACGCTGGGTCATCTACGAACGCCACAGCCTGCCCTGCCTGATTGATACGACGAATGGCACTGAGGAACTCCTCGGCTTCGGTGCCGGAGGCGATCTCGCAGCCGCGTGGGGCAACACCGAAGTCGCACCGGACGCCGTCTGGCATCCGAAGGCAGACATGGTCGCGCTGGAAATCCTCCAGGGCCGCAAGCTCTCGACCGTGTGGGTCTGGGCGCACGGCACGGGCCTGCGCAGATTCACAGAGGCGGAAATGCTGAAGATCCTCGGCTACCCGGAGAGTGCCATCAGCGGTGCTTCGGGCTTCTTCACCTCGGACTCCGAATGGTCGGGCGAGAACCTCCGCTTCCGAGTCCTCTTCACCGTGAAAAAGGGCGAGGACCATATCGATCACGAGGCCCGTCTCCTTTGGAACTCCGCGAAGGACAGGCTCCAGGTCGCGTCCGACAAGATCGTGCGCTGACGGCATCCCGCGCGCGTTCCACCGTTGGCAGACGTGGCTACGGCTTTTCGTTCCGCTCGTTGCGAAACGCCTTGTGGCACGCGGTGCAGCTTTGCGTCGTCTGCTTCATCGCTTGGTCGAGCCGTGTGCCGTCGGTGGGTGCAGTGCGCAGAGCCTCGCGCAGTGCGGCGGCGGCGCGCTCGGAATCGGCAAGCAGCTTGCGAAAATCTTCCGGGCGTGTCGGTGTGTCACCGGTGCGGGCGAGTTCGCGGAGTTGCTCCCAGAGCAGCGTGGCCTGATTTGCGGGAAGCGTGTCAGGATTTTCCGGCACCGCACGCCAGCCGACGCGCTGCTGTGTCTTGAGCAGGTCGAGGTGTTCGTCCAGCGCCACCATCGAGTCCACGAGTGCGGGCGGTTTCACGACTTCGGACAATGTGCCGACGCGTGCTATTTCCTCGGGAGTCGGCGCGCGGAATTCGCGCACGGCGCGATAGAGTCCGGGGTAGTCGGCTGCGGTGCCCGCCTGCTTCAGCCACGCCTCGGCCTGCGCGGGAATCCAGCCGGCGACCGCTTCGCAAATCACGCCGGTGGCCGCGGGGCCGCGGTGGAGGCCGTGGTGGCAGTGGATGAAAATTTTCCCTGCATCAGGAGCGGCGGCCTTCGCGAGTTGCGCGGTGCGATTTGCCGGGATGCCGTCGTAGCCGAAGGGCAGATGCACGTAGCGCAGGCCGTGCTTTTTCGCAGCTTCGATGTCGGGTCTGCCGCCGTCCACGCTGATGATTGTCTTCACGCCTGCCTTCGCAAGCGCGGCGAAGGACACGTCGGACTTCGGCTGCGAACCGGCGAGGATGCGCTCCGTGACGCGGAAGGCATTCTCGATGCCGGGGAGTTCGATCGGCTGCGGCTTCGCGGCATCGGCGGCGAGGATGTGCGCAGTGCATCCAAGCAGCGACACGATGAATGCCCAGAGGATGCTGATGAAGTTCACGGTGTGCTTGCTCATCGGTCGGAGAGATTGAAGCGCACGGGCGCATCGAGGTGTGCACCGGGTGTCGCGTCGCGCACGCGGCAGCGCCAACCGGCTTCGATTGCGGCGCGATCGAGGCGAGGGAAGCCGCTGCCCTTGGCGATGCTCACCGTCGTGGGCCGCCCATTGCCATCCACTGTGAGGCGCAGGATCACCACGCCATGTTCACCCGCGGCGCGCGACTCCGGCGGATACGCGGCGATGGGGCGGACGACGTAGGTTGCCTTCGCATTTTTCCCGCTGCCAGTGTCAGCCGCGGATGTGCCATTCGGCGAACTCGCGCCGCCAGTGGTTCCTGCGGCCGCGGAGTTCCTCGGTGCCGGATTTTTCCTCGCGCTTGCGGGTTGTGGCGCTGCCTTCGGCGAAGGTGTCGCCGCGCTCGCAGGGCGTGGCGTTGGCTTTGGTTTGGGAGGTTCGGGCAATGTCATCTCGGGCTCCTTTTTCGGCGGCTCCGGCGGAGGAATCGTTTCGGGAATGGCAGCAGGCTCGGGCCCAGTTTGTGGCGGAGCGACGGGCGGCTGCGGCTCTGCGACCACGGCGGTGGCTGCGGCTGCGGATTCGACGAGCGCGACTTCCACGCTGTCGCCCTCGATCGTCGCCGCGGCACTTTCCTCCGGCGCATATTTCCATGCGAAGAGCAGCGCGCCATGCGCCGCGATGGCCAGCGCCGCGCACAGCCAGAGCGTGGCGGTGCCGGTGGCGGGCGGCTGCGATTCGTGCGCGGCGATCATTTACGGCTGCGGCTTCGGGCGCGTCTCGAACGCCACTTTGCTGATGCCCAGCCTGCGCGTCTCGTCGAGCACCGCGATGGCCAGGCCGAGGCGCGCGCTTTCATCGCCGCGGATGAAGACGCGCAGCTCGTCGTTTGCCTCGTGCAGCGCGCGCAATTCGGCCACGAGCTGCTCCTGCGAAAGCTCGCGCCTGTCGAGGTAGAGCTGGCCGGTCTCGGCGATGCTCACCGTCACGTGATCCTTTTGTTCCTGCGCAGCAGACGTGCTCGCGGCGGGGAGGATCATGGGGATGCCGCGGCTCTTCACCATCGAGAGCGACACCATCACGAACGTCGCCAGCAGGAAGAACATGATGTCAATCAGCGGGATGATCTCGATGCGCGCGCGCTTGCTCGGGCGGATGCTGGGGATGGTCATGGGAAAGAAGTCGGAAGTCGGAAGTCGGAGATCGGAAGTCGGAAGTCGGCCGACTATCTTGCACGCCTTCCGCCTTCCCTCTTCCGACTTCCGACTTCATGAAAGGCCCGCATCATTTTTTCAGATGGATCTCCGCGTGGCTCGCCGCGTCCTGCATCTCCAGCCGCGCCTCTTCGAGCCGCGCGTTCAGGTAGTTGAAAGGCAGCAGCGCCGTGATCGCGATGCCGAGGCCGAAGGCCGTCGCGATGAGCGCCTCCGCGATGCCGCCGGTGATGGCCGAGGGCACGCCGAGTTCCGCGCCGCCGAGCATTCCGAAACTGCGGATCATCCCCGTCACCGTGCCGAGCAGTCCGAGCAGCGGCGCGAGCGTGATCGTCGTGTCGAGGATCGTCAGCCCGCGGTTGAAGCGCTTCAGCTCCCAGTTCGCTGCGCGCAGCATCGCCTCGCTGAACGACCGCGCGCGGTGTGTGAGTGCATATGCCAGCGCGCGCGCGACGAAGTCACGTGAGCTGATACCCACGTTCGCTGCCGCATCGAGATCGCTGCGTTCAATTTGCGTGAGCATCGAATCCACATCCGCCGCCGAGCGACGCGATTTCTCACGCGCGATGAAAACGAGCCGCTCCAGCACCACCGTGAGTGCGACGATGGAGAGGACGAGCAGCGGCCACATGATCGGGCCGCCTTTGTGGAAAAGTTCAAGCATGGGCGGAGTCTGCTGCCGTGTGAGAAATCCCGAAGCGGCGTGGAATGCGAGGATCTTTCCCGCGCCGGTGCGGGAGGATTCGGAACTGCGCGGCTACCACTTGTAGGTGAGGCGTCCGCGGAACATGCGCGGCTCCGCCGGGTGAAGGTGGATGTCGTCGGTGCCGCCGATTTCGCCCTTGAGCGCGCTTGTGTAGAAATACTCGATATCGTTGTCGTGCTGGTTGAAGAGGTTCGTGCATTCGAGCACGGCCTCCCAGCGGGGCGCGCGGTAGCCGACATTTGCATTCACGGTGAAGGTCGCGGGAGCCTTCACGGAATTGTCCTCCTTCAGCGGGCGCGCTCCGAAAGCGCGCGCGCGCATCCCGCCGAACCAGCCCGGCTGCCGGCCCTGCGCGCCGACGGTGAAGCCGCCGCTGTAGATCCACGGCACGCTGTTCACGATGCGATCCGCGCCGGCGCTGTCGCGGAAACGCGCGGCGGTGACAGCGATCTCACTGTCGAACACGAGCCAGTCCTTGGGTGCCCAATAGATCGCGGCTTCGAGCCCGTAGCGGCGCGACGCGGGACCGGCCGCGTTGGTCCCGGTGTCGCCTTCATAGACGAGTTCGCTGGCGCTATCGAGCCACCAGGCGGCGAGCGTCGCCGTGACTTTCGGGATGATCTGCGTGCGGAGGCCGACCTCCGCGCCGATGGTGCGCACGAGCGGGTCCACGCGGGAGACCGTTTCGCCGGTGACAGGATCGCGCGTGGTGTTCACGCCGCGCGCGTCGTTGCTGTGAAAGCCGGTGCCGAAGTTCAGGAACAGCTCCGTCTTTTTCCACGGGCCGAGGATCGCGGTGATCTTCGGGCTGATCATCGCGGCGAGGCGGTCGCCGCTGTTGCCCGCGGTGTTCGCCGACACATCGAAGAGGAATCCATCCGCACGCACCCCCGCGACGGTGCGCAGCCACGGCGTCCAGCGGATGGTGCTGTCCACGAAGAGGCCCGCGCTGCTTTCGATCACGTCGTCCTGCCGCACGGTGCGGAGGCGCTGGCGCTGCGAAGTCTTGGAAAGGCTGATGCCGTTGATGAAATCCGTGCGCGTCTGGAGGCCGACCGTGAGCGAAGTATCGTGCCCGAGGAACTGGAGCTTTTCCCACGTCCGAGAGAGATCGCCGCCGATGATGTAGCGCTTCTCGATCTGCTCGAATTGATCGCCGTTCACCGGGTCGTCGAGGAAGTAGGTGAAGTTTGAAAACAGATCGAGGGTGTAATAAACGCCGTACAGATTCAGCTTGGTGAGCGCCTGCCCGTCGTCCTTCTGCCAGTGAAATTGCACGCTATACCGCTGGCTCTTGCCGCCGTCCGTCGGGTCCACAAAGCCGAAGCGATCGATTTGCCCCGAGTCCACCGCCCGCTGCGGGATCTGATCGGTGCTCTTCCATTTGCCGTGATAGCCCATGATGGTGAGCGAGAAACCATCCTGCGCGTCACCCGACGAATAGCGCGCGAATCCGTTGAAGCGGTTGTAGTCATCCGGCAGCGTCCAAGGGCCGTCGTAGTGCGAGTATTCACCCGCGATCGTGAGGCGCGCACCTTTGTCGCCCTCGCCGATCTTGAACGTATTCGCAATGACCGTGCGCCAGTAATTGTTCTCGCCGACTTCAAAGGTCGCAAAGCCGTTCGGCAGCGTGTCGTAGTATTTGAAATCCGCGCTGCCCGTGCTGGAGAGGTCGCCATTGAGCGCCGTGTAGGTGCCCTTGAAATACTCCACCCGCTCGATGAGTTCCGGGATGATGAGATTGAGATCCGTGTAGCCCTGGCCGTGCGCGTGCGTGCGCATGTTCAGCGGCATCCCTTCGAGCGAAGTCGCGAAGTCGGTGCCGTGATCCAGATTGTAGCCGCGCAGGAAATACTGGTTCGCCTTCCCGCTGCCCGCGTGCTGCGTGACGACCATGCCGGGAATCGTCTCCAGCACTTCGCCGCGCCGGAGCAGCGGACGCGCGCGGATTTCATCGCCGCTCGCGGAGCCTTGCGA
>JAYWEO010000345.1:0-4507 GCA_043779225.1 Prosthecobacter sp. | reverse complement strand
CCGGGGCCGACGCCGCGCCCGTCGTCGCACTGCATCTTCGCGGCGCGCGAGGCGATGTCGCGCGGGGCGAGATTTCCGAACGCGGGATACATGCGTTCGAGGTAGTAATCGCGCTCGTCCTCGGGAATGTCGCCCGGCTTGCGCGTGTCGCCCTTTTTCTTCGGCGCCCAGCAGCGTCCGTCATTGCGGAGCGACTCGGACATGAGCGTGAGCTTGCTCTGGAAACTGCCGGCGACCGGGATGCACGTCGGGTGGATCTGCGTGAAGCACGGATTGGAAAACAGCGCGCCTTTCTTGAATGCGCGATACGCAGCGGTGACGTTGCAGCCCTTCGCGTTTGTCGAGAGGTAGAAGACATTCCCGTAGCCGCCCGTCGCGAGCACGACGGCATCGGCGGAGTAAGACGAAATCTTACCCGTCACCATGTCGCGGACGACGATGCCCTTCGCGTGGCCGTCCACGATCACGAGTTCCAGCATTTCCGTGCGCGGGAACATCTGTACCGAGCCCGCGCCGATCATGCGGTTCAACGACGAGTACGCGCCGAGCAGGAGCTGCTGCCCCGTCTGGCCGCGCGCGTAAAATGTGCGCGACACCTGCGTGCCGCCGAAGCTGCGGTTCGCGAGCAGCCCGCCGTATTCGCGCGCGAACGGCACGCCGAGCGCGACGCATTGATCGATGATGCTCACCGAAACCTCGGCGAGCCGATGCACGTTCGCCTCGCGCGAGCGGAAGTCGCCCCCCTTCAGCGTGTCGTAGAAAAGCCGGTGCACGGAGTCGCCGTCGCCCTGGTAATTCTTTGCGCCATTGATGCCGCCCTGCGCCGCGATGCTGTGCGCGCGACGCGGCGAATCCTGATAGCAAAAACATTTCACCTGATACCCGAGTTCCGCGAGCGAAGCCGCCGCGCTCGCGCCCGCGAGACCGCTGCCGACGACGAGCACGGAATACTTCCGCTTGTTCGACGGGTTGATGAGCTTCGATTCAAACTTGTGGTTCTCCCACTTCGACTCGATCGGGCCGGACGGGACTTTGGAATCAATTCTGCCGATCATATTACTTGGCCTCCTTTGCTGCCGGAGCCGCGGTGCCGCAGCAGGATGGCTCGCTCGCGTTGGCAATGTGCTTCTTGTCGTAAAGCCCCGCCATCACCGCGATCGGGATGCTCACGTAGCCCGCGCAGATGACCCACGCGAAGACCTGGGCACACAGCCCGAGGCGGCACGCCATCTTTTTCGTCCGCAGCCCGAGCGTCTGAAAAAGGCTCGCGGCTCCATGGCTCAGGTGCATCGCGAGCAGCACCATCGCGACGATGTAGAAAATCGAGATGGCCTTGTTGCTGAAGCCCGCGACGATCATCCGATACACGTCGTGGTCCTCGCCGTCCTTCCAGCCTGCAAACTGCGGGCTGATCGTGTGCGTGGTGAAATGCAGCAGGTGAAACACGATGTAGCTCAGCAAAATGATCCCGCTCAGCGCCATGAGCCGCGTCGCCACTTTCGCCTGCACCTTCGCCTTGAATTCATACCCCGCGCCTTTCGCCGCACGGTTTTCCTTCACGAGCAGCAGTGTGGTGAAAATGTGCAGCAGCACGGCGGCGAGGATGCCGATGCGCAGCACCCACAGCCCGCCGAAGGGCAGGTGCTTCAGCTTCGTGCCATATTCATTGATGACGTGCGGCCCGGCGAAGAACTGCAGGTTGCCCAGCAGATGCACGACGACGAAGCCGATGAGCATCACTCCGGTGATGGCGACGAGGAATTTCTTCCCGATGGAAGATCGAAGGAAAGAGCAGCAGCTATTCACAGGTAGGTTTCAAAATGGGTATTCGCCTAACGACTGCCGACGGACGCGTCGATATGGGGGATGGCCGCGCTGTCTCCGCCTCCGTTGGCAAGAGGCGTTCCTGAGTGATATGCGCAAATGCCGTTGCGTGGCAACTGGCGCGAACGGCAAATTTTCTCCCGGACTAATCCCGCAAAGTGCTTGAAAATAGCCCGGCGCTTCAGCGCTGGGAAAAAGGGAGGAAAAGGCGAAGAGTCCCGGCGGGACGAAAGAAGCGTTCTGCCGTCCCTGCCGGGACTTTGGATTCCGAACATCCCGCAACCCAGTGCTGAAGCACGGGGCTATTTTCAAGTGCGCCGCTAGTGATCCTCGCTGGTGATGCGGAGCACTTCCTCGAGCGTCGTGATGCCTTCCCTCGCCTTGTCGATGCCGACCATGCGCAGCGATTTCATCCCCTCGGCGATGGCCTGGTTTTTCACCACGGCGGCGCTCGCACGCTTAATGACCAGGCGGCGGATCGCCTCGCTGACCGGGAGCACTTCGAGGATCGGCGCGCGGCCGACATAGCCGCGGCCTTTGCATCGCGAACAGCCTGCGCCGCGATAGAGCGTCGTTCCGTCGTTCTCGATGCCCATCTTTGCAAAAATCTCCGGCTCGGGCTGGAACTCTTCCTTGCAGTTCGGGCAGATGCGGCGGACGAGACGCTGGGCGCAGGTGAGGATGACCGAGGACGAAATGAGGAACGGCTCGATGCCCATGTCGTCGAGACGTGTGATGGCGCCGGCGGCGTCATTCGTGTGCAAAGTGGAGAGCACCTGGTGGCCCGTGAGCGCGGCCTTCACCGCGATGTCCGCGGTCTCATTGTCTCGAATTTCACCGATCATCACGATGTCCGGGTCCTGACGCAGAATCGAGCGCAGCGCCTCGGAAAAGCCCATGCCGATATCCGATTTCACGGCGACCTGGTTGATGCCCATGAGCTGGTATTCCACCGGGTCCTCGACGGTGACGATATTGTAGATCGGGTTGTTCAGCTCGTTCAGGATCGTGTAGAGCGTCGTGGTTTTGCCGGAACCGGTGGGGCCGGTGACGAGGATCATGCCGTGCGGCGCATCGATCGCCTTCTTGAAAATGCCGAGCGAGTAATCGTCCAGCCCCATGTTATCAATGCTTCCGCCGAGTGCGCCTTTGTCGAGCAGACGGATCACGATCTTCTCGCCGTACACCGTCGGGAGCATGCTGATGCGCAGATCGATTTCCTTGCCGGAGACGCGGATGCGGAAGCGTCCGTCCTGCGGCAGACGGCGCTCGGCAATGTCGAGGCCGGCGAGAATCTTGATGCGCGAGGCGATAGGCATCTGGAGCGCCTTCGGTGGCGAAGTCGCCTCGATGAGCGCGCCGTCCACGCGATAGCGGAGTTTGATCTCCTTTTCAAATGGCTCGATGTGAATGTCCGAAGCCTTCTCCTTGATCGCCTGCACGAGGATGAGGTTCACGATCTTGACGACCGGCGCGTCCTCGCTGTCCACGGCCATCTGATCGAGATCGATCTCCTGCTTGGCGACCTTCACCTCCTCGACGGTATCGGCTGCCGCCGCGACCTCGGCTGCGTGCCTCAGCACCTGATCCATCGTGGTGCTGGACTGGCTGACGCCGGACAGCGCCTCGATCACACACGTCTCCGTGGTGATCATCGGGATGATTTCGAGCTTCGTGCGCTGGCGCAGATCGTCGAGTGCGAGGACGTTCAGCGGATCGGCCATCGCCACGAAAAGCCGCGATCCCAGCTTGCAGACGGGAGCGAGCTTGTAGGCGCGCGCCATTTCCTTCGGGACGAGGTTCATCACCTCCTCCGGGATGCGCATCTTGGAGAGATTGATCGGTGGCGTGTCCAGGCAGCGGCCCATGGAGATCACCATGTCCTGCTCGGTCACATATTTGTTGTCCGTCAGGATTTTCAGCAGGCGTCCGCCCTGCTTCTTCTGGAGCTGCATGGCCTCGTCGAGCTGGCCGGGCAGCAGCAGGCCGTCCTCGATCAGGACATCCGCGATTCTTTCACCGAAGGATTTGATGCTCATCTTGGGCTGGAAAAATTAGCGGCGGTAAGCGTCAACGAGCACCTTGCTGATGACCTCGGGCGAGGCGAGGTGCCATTGGATGTTGTAGTCGAGCAATTGCTGGACGGCGTCCTTGCCCACGTTGTCGAACGGATTGGCGACTGCAATCATCATGGTCCGCGAGATGATGTCGAAAGGGATGATCAGGCGCCCGAGAGTCACCGATTCCGGGAGCATTTTCACGATCTGGCGGTCCACATCGTAGTATTCCAGCGGGATGTAGGCGAACTTGGATCGGTTGAGGATTCCGTTCAGCAGGTTCTCCAGTTCCAATCCTCCCCGTGCGACCAGTTCCGCGATCAGCGATGCCGCCGCGCCGCCGCTCTGGCGCGCCTCGTTGCGTTTGCGCACTGCCATCAGTGCCGGGGTGATCACGTCCTCTGGCACGAGCCGATGCTGGCTGAGGAATTTCACGAGGGCGTCGTTGCCGTCGTCCGCCTTTTCCAATTGCGCCGCGATGGCACTGGAATCCACCGCTCCTCGGATCGTGAGGCGTTCGGCGGACTGCGTATTCTTGGTCGCGATCAGGTTCCCGCCTTCTGTCACCACGCTGCGGAAATCCAAACTGATGGCACCCACATCATTATTCCCACCGGATGTCCTCT
>JAYWEO010000344.1:0-19149 GCA_043779225.1 Prosthecobacter sp. | reverse complement strand
GGGCCGGGCGCGGCGTTCGCGGGCGGCACGCTCGCTCGCGACGTGGTCGCACTCACGCAGCTCGCGGCGAATCGCAACGAGCCGCTCGCGCTGATCCCGGCGATCAAAGTGAGCAACGACCGGCACAAGGGCTGGGCGCTGCGCCGGCTGAAGGACGAAATCGGCGCGCTGCGCGGCGTCACGGTCGCCGTGCTCGGGCTGACGTACAAACCGGGCACGGACACGCTGCGGCGCAGCCAGGCCATCGAGCTATGCGAGCGGCTGCTCGCGGAAGGCTGCGTCGTGCGCGCATTCGATCCGGCGGCGAAGCAACTCCCCGCCACGCTCGCGAGTGCAACGATGCCGCCCGACCCGCGCAGCGCGCTCGCGGGTGCGGACGCCGCGGTCGTGTGTACCGAGTGGCCGGAGTTCAAGGCGCTGCCTTGGGCGGAACTGATCGCGACAATGCGGCGCCCGCTGATTTTCGATGCGAACCGTTTTGTGAAATCCGTGCTGCCCGAAATGCCGGCGCTCCGCTATTTTTCCGTGGGAAAATCCACATGAAACTCCAGGGTCTCAACGCACTCATCACCGGCGGCAGCCAGGGCCTTGGCCGCGCCATCGCGGAAACCTTCGTGCGCGAAGGCGCGACTGTGATGCTTTGCGCACGGGACGCAGTGCTGCTCGAAAGGACACGCGCGGAACTCGCGGAACTCGCGCAGCCGGGACAGACGGTGCTCGCACGCGCGTGCGACGTTTCTTCCGAACAGCAGGTGAATGACCTCGCTGCGCACGCGTTCGCGGAATTTGGCAATGTGCATATCCTCGTGAACAATGCTGGGGTGTACGGCCCGCTCGGACCGACCGAGTCGGTGCCGTTCGGCGAGTGGGCGCGCGCGGTCGAGATCAACCTTCACGGCGTGCTGCTGCCGTGTCGCGCGCTGATCCCGCATTTCAAGGCAGCGCGACGTGGGAAGATCATCATCATCTCCGGCGGCGGCGCGACGAATCCGCTGCCGAACATCAGCTCGTATGCAGCGTCGAAGGCGGCGGTCGTGCGGCTGATGGAGACGCTCTCCGAGGAACTCAAGGCGCACCACATTGACGTGAACGCCGTCGCGCCCGGTGCGCTGAAGACACGCATGATGCAGGAGGTGCTCGACGCGGGACCGGAGAAAGTCGGCGCGGCATTTTATGCAAAGAACGTGAAGTGGACCGAGGACGGCGCGACGCCGCCCGCGCTCGCGGCAAATCTCTGCGCCTACCTCGCGAGCAGCGAGAGCGACGGCGTGACGGGGCGGCTCATCTCCGCGCAGTGGGACCCGTGGAAGACGCTGCACACGCACCGCGATGAGTTCGGCGACATCTACACGCTGCGGCGCATCGTGCCCGAGGATCGCGGCCAGAAATGGGAGGCATGAGCGACGTGAAATTTGCCATCCTCGGCTGCGGGCTCATCGGGAAAAAACGCGCAGCGTGTCTGCCGGCTGGTTCGCTCACTGTCGTCTGCGATCTCGATCGTGCGCGCGCGGAGTCGCTGGCGGCGAACGTACCGGGCTGCCGCGCGGTGACGGACCCGGCGGAGGTTTTCAAATCGGCGGACGTGGATGCCGTGATCATTTCCGCAGTGAACTCCGCGCTTTCCACGCTGACGGGAGACGCGATCCGCGCGGGCAAGCACGTGCTCGTCGAGAAGCCCGTCGCATTCCGCGCGAGCGAGGCGGATGCGCTCGATGCGCTGGCGAAGGAGAGGGGCGTGATCGTCCGCGCGGGCTACAACCACCGCTTTCATCCGGCGTTTCAAAAGGCGCGGGAGATCGCGGACTCGGGCGCGCTCGGGCCGCTCATGTTCATCCGGGCACGCTACGGGCACGGCGGGCGCATCGGCTACGACCGCGAGTGGCGCGCGGACCCGAAGCTCTCCGGGGGCGGCGAGCTGATCGATCAGGGCGTGCATCTGATCGATCTCGCGCGCTGGTTCCTCGGCGACTTCACATTCACCGACGGCTTCGCGACGACGTACTTCTGGGACATGCCGGTGGATGACAACGCGTTCCTGAATCTCCGCACCGCGAGCGGCCAGACTGCGTGGCTGCACGTGAGCTGCACCGAGTGGAAGAATCTGTTCTCCTTCGAGATCTACGGGCGCGATGCGAAGCTGCACATCGAGGGACTCGGCGGCAGCTACGGCATCGAGCGGCTCCATTATTACAGGATGCTGCCCGAGATGGGGCCGCCGGAGACCACGATCTTCGAGTTTCCGCGCGGCGACCAGTCGTGGCGGCTCGAAGTCGAGGCGTTCATCGAGGACATCCGCACCAAAAGGAATCCGAGCCCCGGGCTCGCGGATGCGGCGGCAGCCTTGCGCGTCGTCGAGACGATCTACCAAAAAAGCGGCTACGCATGATCATAACTCGTTCACCCCTGCGAATCTCCCTCGGCGGCGGCGGCACGGATCTGCCGTCGTACTACGGGCAGCACACCGGCTTCCTGATCGCCGCGGCGATCGACAAGTATGTGTATATCACCCTGCACCGCACCTTCGTGGACGAGCTGATCGTGAAGTATTCCAAGCTCGAACGTGTGAAGACCGTGGCCGAGCTGGAGCATCCGATCATCCGCGAGGCGATGAAGCTCGTCGGCGTCGAGGCGCCGTATCTGGAAATGACCTCGATGGCCGACATTCCCGCGGGCACGGGGCTCGGGTCGAGCGGCAGTTTCACCACCGCGCTGCTGAAGGCGCTGCACGCGCATAAAAAGAATCTCGTGCATCCTTCCGACCTCGCCGCGCAGGCGTGCGACATCGAGCTGAACAAGCTGCGCGAGCCCATCGGCAAGCAGGACCAATACATCGCGGCGTACGGCGGGATCACGTGCTTCACCTTCCGCCCGGATGGCACCGTCGAAGCGTGCCCGCTGAAAATCTCCGAGGAGACGCTCTTCAATCTGGAGGACAACCTGCTGCTTTTTTTCACCGGCTACTCGCGCTCGGCGTCGAAAATCCTCAAGGAACAGGACGACAAGAGCAAAGGCGCGGACCAGGCGATGATAGAGAACCTGCACTTCGTGAAGGAACTCGGTTTCAAGAGCCGTGAGGCGCTGGAGGGCGACGAACTGCCGGAATTCGCGCGGCTCATGGACGTTCATTGGCAGCGGAAAAAGGAACGCTCCGGCGGGATGAGCAATCCGCAGATCAACGAATGGTATGATCTCGCGATGGCGAGCGGCGCGCTCGGCGGCAAGCTCATCGGCGCGGGCGGCGGCGGCTTCCTCATGTTTTATGCCGAGGACAAGCAGCGGTTGCGGCACGCGATGCGGCAGGCAGGGCTCACCGAGGTGCGTTTCCGGTTCGACTTCGAGGGGACGAAGCAGGTGATTTGACATTCATGATCGCGAATCGCCGCCTAGGAACCACCCAAATTCATCTTTCCCAAAAAGCGATCGCGAATCGCCTCGCATCCCCCGCGATGCCCGCACACCTTCCCGCAAAATGAAGCCGCTCGAAAATCTCAGCACGAAAATCTTCGCCGATGGCGCCGACAAGGCGAGCATGCTGCAGCTCTACGCGAACCCGCTCATCCAGGGCATGACGACGAATCCGACGCTCATGAACAAGAGCGGCATCAAGGACTACGCGGCCTTCGCGGCGGACGTGCTCGCGAGCGTGAAGGACAAGCCGATCTCGTTTGAGGTGTTCTCGGATGACTTCGTGGAGATGCGGCGTCAGGCGCTGAAAATCGCCGCGTGGCAGGCGAACGTCTTCGTGAAAATCCCGGTGATGAACCCGCGCGGCGAGCCGGCCTATGAGCTGATCCGCGATCTCGCGAATGAAGGCGTGCAGCTCAATATCACCGCGATCCTCACCACCGATCAGGTGCGCGCCGTCGCCGCCGCGCTGAATCCCGCGCTTGCCTCCGTCGTCTCGGTCTTCGCCGGGCGCATCGCCGACACGGGACGCGAACCGGCGCCCATCATGCGCGAATCGCTGGAAATCCTGAAGCCGCTGCCGAAGGCGGAGCTGCTCTGGGCCAGCGTGCGCGAAGTGCTGAATATCTTCCAGGCCGACGATTGCGGCGCGCACATCGTCACCGTGCCGCACGACATCCTGAACAAGGCCATCAAGATGACCGGGATGGACCTCACCGCGCTCTCGCTCGACACCGTGCGGATGTTCGACGGCGACGCCAAGGCCGCGGGTTTTTCGCTATGACAAGCTGCGGTGCGGCTTGAAGGCCACGCCCGGCGCAGCGATGGTGCGAGGTCATGAAACGTCTCCTCGTGCGGAAACTCCGCGATTTTGGGCTTGCCGTCGCCCGGCTCTTTGCGAGCGATCTCGTGGATCATCGCACCGGGAAAAAGATCGGGCGCGCGCTGCTGCTGCCGTGGCGCGGAAAGATTCACGTGATCGGGCTGGAGCTGCCGGTGCAGGTCACTTTCCTGCCGCAGGAACGGCTGACCTTCTGGAAGCAGGAGATCGGTTTCACCGCGCACCCGGAGCCGGATTTCCCGCATGAGCCGCGTCCTTAACGTCGTCCTCGCGCACACGCCGCCGGCGGAAATCGCGCGGCTGGCGGCGTGGTGGGAGCATGTCTCGCCGCTGGAGTCGCTGCTGATCGTGCATGGCGGGCCGGAGGCCGAGTTTCCCGCGCTCATGGTGCCGAACAAGGTGCATGTGGACTCCGCGCGGCTGCGGACCGGGGATCATCCCCGCGACCGGCAGAACTACACGGAGGTCTTCGCGGCGGCGTCGGCCTGGATGAAGGGGCGCGATTTTTCGCACGTTTATTTTGCGGAATTCGACCAACTCCCGCTCATCCCGGATCTGCACCGCCGCCTGCTCGCGCAGCTCGATCAGGAAAAGGCGGATGTGCTCGGCCACCATGTGCGACGCGTGGATGGCACGGGCCTGCACCATTACCTCTACCACTGCGGGAACCCGGACTTTCACCGGCACTGGGAGCGCGTCTCGCGGCGCGCGGACAAAAGCACGGTGCTCGCGATGCTGGGAACGGGCTCTTTCTGGACGCGCGAGGCCTTCGACGCCGTGGCCACGACGCGGGAGCCTTTCCCGATCTATCTCGAGCTCTATCTGCCCACGCTCGCACACCATCTCGGCTACCGGGTGCGGTCGCTGCGCGAGGAGGATCATTGCGTGAGCAATCTCGGCGACTTCCGGGACCGCGTCGCGCAGGCCCGGTGCGCGGGGACGTGGACGATCCATCCGGTGAAGTCGCTCGCAGGGCTTCGCTGGAAGTCCGGCTAGAGTTTGCGCGCGCGTCCGAGAACCAGATTGAACGCGGGCTGAAAGTGCCTAGCTTGCGCGGAGATGGCAGACAGCACCGAGCCCCTCCTTTCCGTGGACGCTCCACCTCACGAGGCGGAGCACACGGCTTTTGATTTTTCGGATGTGCCCGCACTGGCCGTCCGTTTCGGGCGCTGGTGCGCCTCGCATCCGCTCGATGCGGCGCTCGTCGCCGCGCTCGTGGCCGTGCTCGGGTATGCCTATTTCGGCATCGGGGCGTTCTTGGGGAACGGGTCCAGCGCGATGCACTGGATCGCGAGCGGATGGAACGAGGAAAATGACCAGCAGCACTGCTGGGGAATCATCCCGGCATCCATCGCGCTCGTGCTTTTCCGCTGGCGGGAGATCGCCGCGGCGCCAAAACGCGGAAGCAATTCCGGCCTGTGGTTCGCCGGTGCGGGCCTGCTGCTCTTCGTCGCCGGTGTCCGGTGCGTGGAGGCGCGCTACACGATCTTTGCCCTGCCTCTGCTCCTCTACGGCTCGGTGCGTTTTCTCTTCGGCATCCCGGTGAGCAGGATCATCCTTTTTCCCTGCGGCTTCCTGCTTTTCATGACGCCACTCGGCGGTGTCGTGCAGGGAACGGTGCCGCTGCAGGTGCTCACGGCCAAGGCCATCAGCGCCCTGTCCCACATGTTCGGCATCCCCATCCTCGTGGATGGCAGCAACATCTCCTCGCCCGATGGCCGCTTCCCGCCGATGGAAATCGCGGGCGGCTGCTCCGGCATCCGCTCGCTCATGGCGATGAGCACGCTCGCGGCGCTCTATGCGTATTTCAACATGCGCGGGCCGATCCGCGGGCTGCTGCTCTTCGGCAGTTCGCTGCTCTTCGCGGTGCTGGGGAATTTCGCGCGGGTGTTTTCCGTCGTGCTGTTTGCGCGCTTTCTCGATGCGAAGACCGCCACGGGGCTTTACCACGACTACTCGGGCCTCGTGTTCTTCCCCGTCGCGGTGATCGCGATGGTGGCATTTGGCAATCTCCTCAACCGCGACTGGTCCGCCATTTTCGCAGGATGGTTCCCGGCTCAAAACACCAAAGGCACGCAACCCGCTCCAGCACCGAAAAGCCCGAAGCCCAAGAAGCCGCTGCGCTATGACTACTAGCCGGCTCGCGACCCTCGTCGCATTTCTCGCACTCGGAATCGCGACCGTCTTCCTGCTCCCGAAGGGCGGCGAGCAGCCGGCCGGCATCGTGCTCGAACTGCCGGATTTCGTCGGCAACTGGAAAGGCACCGCCGCAGAGATGACGGAAAAGGAACGCACCGCCCTCGGCGAATCCTCCGGCACACGCTTTGCCCGCAAGACCTATCGGAATCTCGACGGCTATGAAATCATGGTCTCCATCGTGCTTTCCGGTCGCGACATGAGCTCCGCCATCCACCGCCCCGAGCGCTGCCTCCAGGCGCAGGGCTGGGCCTTGCAGGACAGTGACCATTTTGCAATGTCGCTGCCGCAGCGCGGCGTCTTCCCACTCGCCGAAATCGTCAGCACCCGCCTCGCAAACGTCGGGGACAGCCCTGTGGCCCAGGAGTTGCAGGCGTTCTATTGGTTCGTCGGCGAAAAGGACATCTGCGCCGGGCACTGGGACCGGTGGATGATTGACAACCGCGACCGGCTTTTCCGCGGCGTCAGCCAGCGATGGGCCTACATCCTCGTGAGCGCCGGCGTGCCCACGGCGAAGGATCCCAGCGACAACGAGGCCGTGCGCAAATGGTCCAAGAACGCCGTGCGCGAGTTCATCCGGTTGCTCGCGCCGAAGATTCACCTCGATACGGTCCGCTACCTTTGAGCACGCGGAGACCGGGTTGGAATTTCGCAGCACTGCTGGTGATGCTCATCGCCGTGATCCCTGCGGCGCTCTGGCCGGGCGACAATCTCTGGACGAATGACGAACCGCGGCTGATCGCAAATGCATTTCACTCGAATGCCGGGTGGCATCCCGCGTGGGGCGGGCTTTGGGGAAATTTCGGCATCCGCTACGGCCCGCTGCCGACGCACCTCTACCAGTTGCTCCTCTGCATCACGCACGATCCGCTCGTGCTCGCGGCGCTGCGCGGTGCGCTCGCCTCGGCAGTCACCGCAGGCTCGCTGCTATGGCTCGCGCGCTCGGCGGGAATGTCACCGTGGTTTGCCGGCGCCGCGCTCATCGCGCCGCCGGTGCTGCAATTCCAGCGGCTGCTGTGGGACGCCAGCTTCACGATTCCGCTCGGTGCGTTCGTGCTCGCGGCATTCGCTGCGTTCGTGCGCAGCGGCTCGGCGCGGAGCCTCGTGGCCACGGTCACCGGCGCGGCATTTCTCGCCACGATCCATCCGCAGGCGCTGCCGCTCTCAGGTGCGGTGTGCGGATTTTTGCTATGGCGTCACCTTCCCGCGCTGCGACTCCACCGCAAGCCGCTCGGCATCGCACTCGGGATTTTCCTCGCGCTGCACGCGGCCTATTTCACGAAGTTCGTGTACGAAGTCGCGCAGCGCTTCGGCGGCGCAGTCGCCTCGGGCTATCCGAGTGGAAAGGCTCCGCAAGTCGCCATCCTCGCGCCGTTCCTCGGCGGTCGCTTGCTCGCCGCTCCCCAGGATGCATACGCCCCGACTGGACCTGATGCGTGGATGCAGATGCTGGCCACGATCGTCTATCCGCTCTGCTGGGCGGGCATCGCACTGAGCGCGTGGCACGCGTGGCGGATCTGGAAAAATCGCGCGCAGTCCGCCCCACAAAATGAAAGCGGACGCATGAACACACGGCGCGTCCGCGAGACGGTCGCCGCCGTCACATTCGCCACCGTCGTGATGCAGGGGCTGCTCTTCGCCGCGATGCGCGTGCCCTCCGGCGCACAGTATTTTTTCGGCACCTTTGCAGCACACGTCTGCCTCGCGTGGATTGCCGTCGAGGCCCTGCCGTGGGTCTGGCTGCGCGGCGCGGTCACGGCGACGTACGGTTTTGCAGGCGCATGGCTCAGCATTCACAGCATGTGGATCGCACATCGCGACGGCTGTCCCGTCGATCCCATGCAGCCCACGCTCGGACAGCAGACCGCGCTCGCGCAGACGCTCAGCCGATACGACTCGCCCGCCGTGTTCAGCGACGTGCCTCATCTTCAGAATTACTCCCAGGGCGTGCGCTCGCTGATGCTGCTGATGCCGCAGTCGTCAGGCAAAAAGGGCGCGCGCCTCCTCGTCGCCCAGCGCACAGACGCCGATGCAAAGCGTGGGGATTTTGCCATGCGCGAACTCAGCGACACGGAGTCGCTGCCCGATTCGGCCAAGCCGATCATCGTCACCCCGCTGCCCGAAGGCTGGTATCCGGGATCCCCGTAGCCGCGCTTGTCAAAGCGCGGGCCCTCTTTGATTTCCCGGCGAGAAGGTCAGCCCGTGCTTTCACAAGCGCGGCGACGACACTACTTGAGCTTCGCGGCGACGAGCGTCTCGAGCTTCACGATGTCCGCGGCGAACTTGCGGATGCCGTCCGCCGTCTTCTCCGTCGCCATGGCGTCGTCGTTGACATCATAGCGGAACGTCTTCTCGTCGAAGTGCAGCTTCGCGATGTCCATGCCTTTTGCGGCGGCCGCGTCGAGCTTGCGCGTGAGCGGATCGGTGCTCGCCTGGAGTTCGCCGAGCAGCGCGGGGCTGATCGTGAGCAGGTCGCAGCCCGCGAGTTCCGTGATCTCGCCCTTGTTGCGGAAACTCGCGCCCATCACCTCGGTCTTGTGGCCGAACTTCTTGTAGTAGTTGTAAATCTGCGTGACCGACACGACGCCGGGATCCTCCGCAGGTGCGTAATCTTTTTTCGTCGAAGCCTTGAACCAATCGAGAATGCGCCCGACGAACGGCGAGATGAGCTGGATGCCGCCCTCCGCACACGCCACTGCCTGCGCGAGTGAAAAGAGGAGCGTGAGATTGCAATGGATGCCTTCCTTTTCCAGCACCTCCGCGGCCTTGATGCCCTCCCAAGTGCTCGCGATCTTGATCAGCACGCGGTCGCGTGAAATGCCGCTCTTCTCGTAAAGCGCGATGAGCTGGCGGCCCTTCGCGATTGATCCCGCAGTGTCGAACGACAGGCGCGCATCCGTCTCCGTACTCACGCGGCCGGGGACGATCTTCAGGATTTCGAGACCGAAATTCACGAGGATGTGGTCCACCACGTCGTCCACCTGCTTCGCACCGGTGAGACCGCTGCCCTTGCGATCGGCGACCGCCTTTTCCACGAGCGGCGCATATTCCGGCTTCGACGCCGCGGCGAGGATGAGCGAAGGATTCGTCGTCGCGTCCTGCGGCTTGTAGGCCTTCATGGATTCAAAGTCGCCCGTATCGGCGACGACCTTGGTGAGTTGCTTGAGTTGGTCGAGTTGCGTGGTCATGGAATGGTAAAATTGCAGAGCGATTTATAAAAAGGGAAGCGAGGGTATGCACATCCGCGCAGTGCGCAAACGGGAATTTTACTTTCGAATCCAGCCCGATTGCGATGAAAAACAAAACCCCGGCCTCTCGCGAAGCCGGGGTCTGTGTCTGAATTTCTGACCGGTCGCTTACTTCGGAGACACCGGCGGCTTCGGAGCGGGCGCGGGCGCGGCATCCGGCGGGGCGTTGATCACCTCATCGGTGGTCGGCACGGGCTTCGGAGGCTTCGGAGCGGAAGGAACGGGAGCCGAAGGGGACGGGGAGCCGTCAATCTTCTCCTTGGCGACACCGGCTGCGGCGTCCACCTTGGCGTTGGCACCGGCACCGGCGGCCTTCACGGCGTCAGCGGCCTGGTCGCCACCGACTTTGCCAGCGGCATCAGCGGCTTTGTCCACGGCCTTGGTCGTCTCGGTCTTGGCCTTGTCAGCGGCCTTATCCACCTGTTTCTTGGCGTCGTCTTTTTTGGCATCCACGCTCTTTTCCTCGCAGGCGGTGAAGCCCAACGCGGCGATCGCGGCAATCGTGATGTATTTTTTCATAAGGGTGTGTGTTTGGATTTGGAGACCGCTTTCGGCGGTCATTGCGAATGTGACAGCCCGGCGGCACTGCGGTCAACCACCGAGCAACGGTTTGCTTTGGGTGCCCTATGCCTTTCCGCAGAGCTTCTCGAGCAAAGTGGTCATGCGTCCGAGCATCGTCCGCGGATCGTCGAGCAGTCCCGCGGCGGCGAGCGCCTGATCCGCGACCTGCTGCGCGACGACCTGGCCGAGTTCGGCGTCGGAATTGCGCACTTTTTCCAGGCTCACGATGAGCGCGTGGTCAGGATTGATTTCAATGTCGGGCTTTGGCTCCGGGCCGGTTTCCCCGTCACGGTTCAGCGCCTTCATCATGCGCCGCATGTTCACCGTCATCTCGGAATCCGAACTCAGCGCAATCGCCGGGCTGCCGACCAGCCGCTTCGACACGCGCACTTCGCCGACGCGATCACCGACGGTCTCCTTGATGAACTCCGCGAGCTTCCCCGCCGTGTCCGCATCGAGCCCCTTCGATTCGCGCTCCAGCTTCACGTCCGCCTTCTCGGCAGCCACCAGCTTCTTGCCGTCGAACTCACGCAGATTCTCCAGCACGAATTCATCACGCGCGTCGGTGAGGAAAATCATCTCCCACTTCTTCTCGCGGAAAACCTCGTAGCTCGGCGCAGCCTCGCACGCCTCGCGATTTGCGGCGCTCAGGTAGTAAATCTCCTTCTGCTCCTCCGGCATCCGCGAAACATAGTCCGCGAGGCTCGTGAACTTCCCGCTCTCCGTCGTACTCGACTCAAAGCGCAGCAGCTTCGCCAGCGCATCGCGGTGCGACCAGTCGTGCGCCACGCCCTCCTTCAGGCAGTGCCCGTGCTCCTTGAAAAAGCGCGCAAACTTCTCGGGGTCCGCCTTCGCTTCCTCATCGAGATATTTCAGCAGCCGCTTCGTGAGCACGTCGCGCAGCTTCGCGATGAGCGCGCTGTCCTGCATCGTCTCGCGCGAGATGTTCAGCGGCAGATCCTCGCTGTCCACCACGCCGCGCAGGAAGCGCGTCCACTCCGGCAGCAGCGTCTTCGCGCGCGACTGGATGAGGATCTTTTTGCAATAGAGATCCACATGGTGCTCCTCGCGCGTAAACGTCGCCAGCTCGAGGTTCTTCGACGGGATGAAAAGCAGCGCGCGAATCGCCAGCGGCGCATCCGCATTGAAATGCAGCCGGTAAAGCGGCGCCTCCTGATCATGCGCGATGTATTTGTAAAACTCGTCGTATTCCGCGTCCTTGATCTCGGATTTGTTGCGCGTCCACAGCGCCTGGACGGTGTTGATTTCCTTGCCGTTCACCTCGATCGGCAGCGGCACAAAGTTCGAGTAGCGTTTGATGATGCTCTCGATGCGGTAAGCCTTCGCAAACTCATCGTCCTTCAAATGCAGCACGATCTTTGTGCCGCGCGGCAACGGCGACGAGGCGTCGCCGGCACC
Source organism: Prosthecobacter sp. (assembly GCA_043779225.1). GTDB lineage: Bacteria > Verrucomicrobiota > Verrucomicrobiia > Chthoniobacterales > Chthoniobacteraceae > SXWH01. Next base: position 7,479 of record JAYWEO010000344.1, on the reverse strand, counting down.
CTCCTGCGACGAGGGCGTCGCAGCTACATTCGAGGGCGTCGCAGGCACACGCTCAATTTCGTAGCCCGTCTTCCCGTCGCTTGTCCAAATCCACCCCGGCTCGCCGGGCCGGCAGCTCCGCGAATACACCGTGACTTTGTCCGCCACCATGAACGCCGAATAAAACCCCACGCCAAACTGCCCGATGAGCGTCGCATCCACCGCTCCGCCACCCGAAGCCTGCGCCTTCGCCTTGAGCTGTTCGAGGAACGCCTTCGATCCCGAATGCGCAATCGTCCCGAGATTCTCGATCAGCTCCGAGTGCGTCATCCCAATGCCCGCATCCGTGAATGTGATCGTCTTCGCCGTGTCATCCGTCGCGATGGTCACCTTCAGCGCCGCATCCGGCTCCGTGATTTCCTGCCCGCTGGTCTTCAGGAAGCGCAGCTTCTCCGAAGCATCCGCCGCATTGGAGATCAGCTCGCGGACAAAGATCTCCTTGTCGGTGTAAAGCGAATGGACAACGAGATCGAGGAGCTGGGCAATCTCGGCCTGAAATTCATGTTTCTCCGGTGCAGTGGTCGTACTCATAGGGCCGCGGACTCTATGGATGCGCCGCATTTGCGCAAGGGGGGCGTTTGATCGGCAGTGGCTCAATTGCGCAATGAAGGACACAAATGTGCGGTTGCCATGAGTATGCCCTCTCGATGACCTCCGTCGACTTTGGGGTGAAATCGAAAGTTGAGCTATGGCCGAAACCAGTCCACAAACCCGCTATGAAGAGCACTTGGTTGTGTATCTTGGCATTCCTGTTGTGCAGCGCACGTTTGGACGCACGCATCGCTGCCGGATGTACCCCGGAATTTCTGGCACACGAAGCTGGGTTGGTCTTCGAGGGAGTTCCCCAACACGTGGATGTGGCATATCTCAACAATAATCGGTGGCTTGCAACCGTTCAGTTTCGGGTAGAAAAGCGAATCAAGGGACCACTCGCTGTAGGTGATCTGGTCACTGTGATCAGCAAGGATTGGATGGAACGGATCGATCGAACGGAGTTGGAGGAAGCCTCGACCAAAAAGCAAAGTGTTTTGGTTTTGGCTGCTGTCGCCCAGAACACATCTCGTGAGACCGATGGCCGATATGTCTTTCTCTTATCCGGGAACAGCCGAGTTTTTTACCCGGATAGGCCAGTGAAGCGGATTTACACCGAGAGCGGCGCGGCGATTCGCTCTTACGCCGAGGTGGTCAAACGTGCCGAAGCGCAGGTTGCCAAGGAGAGCCAACTGATGATCGGCACCTCGCCGCTCAGGGCCGTCAGGCGGGAAATTGAGATCGGTTGGGATACCGATGCGTTCAAGGACCTTTATTCGCTGAGTGCCGTTCTCGTCCTCACGGTCGAATACACGACGCAGGGCGCATCACCGGGAGTGATGAACATTGACCAAGCTGTTCCTGATTTATCCGGCGCAGGTTTCCGCGGCTATCGCTTGTTCATCTGCGTTTTCGGATCGCCTTGGTTCCTCAGCCTCGGCTGGGCGTGCCGCCGGTTCTCGTTCCGTGGGGCACGCAGTTCCTTTGCCATCGCGCTTACTGTTTCGATTTGCGGCCTCGTCCTTTCATTCATCATTCCGGCGACTCCGTCCCCCGTTCTTTCGCTGTTCACGGTGTTTGTCGTAGCAAGCTTGTTATCGCTTGTGTGTGTTCGAGCTTCTTCGCCTGCACTCAGCCCTGTGGCGCATTGAGCCGGCGAACTTCTTTCGTCCGAACTCGCGCTCACGCTGCGGTCACCAACAGACACGATGAAGCTCGACCATCCCGCGCTGGTAAAACTTTTGCAGAGGGCCTACTCGGGGGAGAAGGCGGCGGCGTTTGCGTACATCGGTCATGCGCGTTCGCTGCGGGATCCGGCGGCGAAGGCGGCGGTGCGGCAGATCGAGGAGGATGAGTGGAAGCACCGGGAGAATGTGCTGGGGCTGATGCGGCGTTATGACGTGCCGGTGTCGCGCTGGCTGGAGGTGAAGCTGCACGTCATCGGGCGCATCATCTCGGCTAGCTGTCATGTCATCGGGCGGTTCATGCCGTTTTTCTTCGCGGGGAAATTGGAGAGCGGAAATGTGTGCGAATACTTTGTGATGATGCGGCATTTTCATACATTAGGCATTCGCGAGCATGATGCGATGCTGTATGAAATGGGGATGAAGGAGAAAGAGCACGAGGTGTATTTCCTCGAACAGATCCGGAAGGACCGGCTGATGCCGCTTTTCGAGCGGCTGTTCGGCTGGGGTGCGGGGAAGAGCGCGAATGATGTGGATCTGCGGGAGAAGCTGCCTGAGGAGGAGTCGGGCGGGTATTGCAAAAACTTCAAGGCGCAGGACGAGGTGAAGCGCTGAGTCATCCGCAGACGCTTTTCACGGACGAGTTGCCGTGGCGCTGTCACAGGAGTCGCACAAACGGCGGCCTATTTGTCGCGACGTGCTTCAAAGCATGAATCGCCGACGGGCCAATGCCAGTGCATTTCAAATTAAACTGCAGCCGTCATTGCATCGGTGCATTGCGGCCCGGAGGGCCGGCGGCCACTAGCCGGGGGCAACGCCCCCGGAAACCGTGCGGGAGTGAAACCCGCCACGAAGGTGGCGGCGGAAACCGTCCATTCTCCAGCGCCACCTTCGGGGCGCATTCCGTTTTGCAACGCCATCCGGGGGCGTTGCCCCCGGCTAGTGGCCATTGGCCCTCCGGGCCATTCTTCCTGATCGCTGATCCCAGCAAGGCTCCGAAAAACGACCACGCTCTTATTTGAAATGCTCTAGGCAGCCGGTGCTTCAGTCCTGTTCGCCTTTGCCTGATCCTCGGTCTTCTTCAGTTCGGGAACCTTCAATGCGACGTAGGTCACGGAGCTAAGGCCCATCAAACCTAATAGAGTCTCGCTGAATTCCGGCATGACCAGATTGTTCTTTACCCGAGCGACGAAGACGACACCTAGCACGACCGTCCACACCACGATCTGCAGCCGGTGGAGCGAGAGCCGCCCGTTTTCGGAAAGGAGATCCACGAAGAAGCGTGTCCAGATGGAATGCTGGAGATAGGCGAGATCCGCATCCGACTGCTCGATGCGGAATTCGAGATTGCGCTGTGCGTGCTCAAATGCGGCGCCGTCGAGCCTGTCCGGATTGCCCGCGAGGCGAGCGGCTTCCCTCTCCAATTCCACGCGGCGTGCTTTGATCTGGTCCTTCAGCACGTCATACGATTTTCCCGCACGGGCGACGCGCTGGGGATCAGGCGGCACCTGGCCGTCAGTCAGCGTGAAAGTGTTAGCTAGCTTGGAAGCGAGGAGTGTGGCGGATGAGATGCCTAGCAATGCGAGGATGCTGGTGTTCAGTGTGTCGAGGCGATCGGTGACCAGCCAGATGATGAGGAATGCGCCGACGACGAGGTAGAGCCAGAAGGCTAACTGGAGCCGCGCGAGGGAGAATTGCGCACGGCCATCGGCGCGGGCGTTCAGGTCGCGATCCCGGAGGAGGTCCGTGTTTTTTCCCATTCGCATGAGGAGGACGAGGAGGATCACCATTCCGCCGAGGACGGAATAGAGCCAGCCGGCGCTGAAAAGGCGGAGGCAGACACGCTGGACTTTGTTATCAGCGAGAGGCTGGACGGCGCTGTCCAGGGTGAAATTCTGACCGCCGAAATCAATGCCGAGGTTCACGCGGACTTCGAGTGCTGCGTGCGTGCTGTTGTATAGCTTGCCCCATTCCTCGCGATCCTTCTCGATGCGACGGAGGCGGAAGGCGAATTCGTGCAAGGTGTCGTCCGGGTCTGCCGCGGCATGGCTGCTGACCTCGCCTGCATCGGGGTTGTCGGCCACGAGGCCGCGGAGGTGGCTGCCGTTGAATATCAGATAGAGGCGCTGCTTGGTATGATCGAGCAGTGAGCGGTAGGCATTATGGCTGTCGCGAAGTTCGGCGACCTTCTTGTCCTGCTCGGCGAGCGTCTTGCCTCCGGGCGACGCCCAATCGGCTGTCTCGGCGGGAACCGGATCCGTGGCCGGGGCCGTGCGGTGCAGCGCCTCGTTTTCATAGTGCTTCAGAAAGTCCTGCACTGGGTGCGCGCCTTTCAGATCGAGGAGCAGGAGGAAATTGTCGCGCTGCTTCGGCGACATCACCGGCTCGCCGGTGATCTGCCGGTTCCTGAGCCGGCGGATCAGCCATCCATCGAGATTTCTCACCCGCACGATGACGGTGTTGTCCAGCGCCACCTCCACCTCATGATTGTCCACCGGGCGGGTCCCCTTCACATAGGCAAGCACCACGCCGTCATTGAAACTGTTCGGCCTGGTCAGGGGTTTGTCGGGAAAAAGCTCCGGCTCCTGCGCGCAGGCAAATGTGGCTAATGCTAGGAAGCAGAGTGTGATGAGAGTCTTCATGGCTGGGCTAATATTGGAACATTGAAACGACCACCGCGGAGCCTGCCGCTCCGCCCGAAGAATCCTCAAATGCACATGAAGGAGTCAAGCGACGATGCGCGGGGCCGACGCATCAAAAAGATGCTGGCGAACGACGGCGCCTCCCGTGTAGAGCACGCGACTCGCGTGCTGTTTCCGGCGACCCGTCGGAAACACCTCGCCGCGTGTGAGCAATCACGCAGGCGCATCCAAATCTGTGCGCCCGTGAGATTCCGCAGATGACGCGGAGGAGGAACCACGGATGACACGGATGGCACGGATGAAAGCATCCCGGTCTGCAAACCATCCGTGCCATCGGTGGTGAATGCGTTTCTGATCCGAGCGATCAGGGTTTTCGCGGAGATTTCAAATCTGCACGCCACTCACAAATACACATCCATCGGGTGTCTGCGGCGAGTCGCCGCAGACAGCACGCGAGTCGCGTGCTCCACCCGGAAGCTGCCGTTCCCGCCCGCTGTGGTTTTGATGCTTCAGCCCTGCGACGATGCGTTGCGTACTGAATGAAGCGCATGAGGCGTTTTGCCCGGGCGGATCTTTGATCGCTTGCCGCTCGGTCCGGCTCGCGTAGCCTCCGGGCGTGATCATTCTTCTGAAACTCATCCTGGCAGTCGCATCGGGCGCAGTGATTTTTGCGCTGCTTTGAAAAATACGCCGTTCCAGTACTGGCGCGATCCGCTGTGCATCGCGGCCTGCACAGCTTACGCGGTGAACCGCTGGCTGCTGAAGCCGCACTTCGCGATGGGGCCGTTCATGCGCGGCCATTTTGCGGACTGCCTGCTCATCCCGGCGGCGCTGCCGCTCGTGCTGTGGATCCAGCGGCGGCTCGGTCTGCGCACGCACGACGGCATGCCGGACGGTGGCGAGATCTTCCTCCACCTCGCAGTGTGGGCCTTCATCGCCGAGGGCATCGGGCCTTGGCTCACCCATCATGGGACGGCCGACTGGTGGGACGTCGCGTCGTATTTTGGAGGTGCGGCGGTCTGTTACGTTTTGTGGCACGGCGAGAAATCCCTTGCCGCGCGACGGGAACCCTCGTAATTCCCTCCTCTGATGCGCCATGAAAATAGCGTGCCCCCTTTCGCGACGGTCGCTCGCGCGGATGGGATCGGAGCCGCCAGCGACCCGGCCTGAAAGCCGGACGCAGGCGCGGGCGACACAACCATGAAATGGCCTGCCCCGGTGCTCCACGGTGCGCGGACCAACGCTGACAAGACCATCCAACTCCAATCCATTCGAATCAATCAACGGATCCGCGCCAAAGAAGTGCGTGTGGTCCTCGCGTCCACCAGCGAGCAGCTCGGGGTGATGAAACTCCAGGACGCGCTGCGGAAGGCGATGGAACTGGGCCTCGACCTCGTGGAAGTCTCGGCAAACGCGGTTCCCCCAGTCTGTCGTATCGTTGACTTTGGGAAGTTCAAATACGAGCTCTCCAAACACGAGAAGGAGAAGAAGTCGAACGCGGCCTCCAAGATGAAGGAGATCAAGTTCCGCGTGAATATCGGCAAGCACGACTACGAGACGAAGCTACGGCACGCCGAGGAATTTTTGGACAAAGGCAACAAGGTCCGCATGCTTCTGCAGTTCCGCGGTCGCGAGATGGCGCACCAGGATCTCGGCATGGGAATCATGGGCAAGATTCGCAAGGATCTCGAAACCATGGGCACGCCCGAGGCCATGCCGAAGCTCGTCGGCAGAAACATTTTCATGAGCCTCGTCCCGCTGCCCGCTGGAAAGCGGAAGCGCCACTTCTTCGGCCCGCACGACATGACGCTGATTGATGAGGATCGGGACGACGAGGACACCGAAGGCGTTGACGAGGCTGAGACGAAGGAGTAGCGGCGTTTCGGGATTGTGAGCATCGCGTGCTCCGGGTGATCAGTGATCGGTGAAATGTGATGCCAGTCGCGGCGATCCCGCGTCCTTTTTCTGAGCGGCTTTACTCGCGCACTGATCACTGTTCACCTATCACAAATCACATCCTCGAAGCGTACCAAACGCACAGACTTCTCAACCACCCACGCCTCCTCAAAATGGACACAGCCGCAAAAACCTTCCTCTTCGATCTCCTCTCCACGCCCAGCCCGACGGGCTTTGAACTCGCCGGCCAGCGCAAGTGGGCCGCTTACGTCCGCAATTTTTCCGACCGCGTGGAGAATGACGCCTACGGCACCACATGGGCCACGCTCGACGGGCGAAACCCGAAATCACGCCGCATCATGATCGAGGCGCACGCGGACGAGATCGGCTTCATCGTGAAACACATCACGAAGGAAGGCTTCCTCCGCGTGGACCGCATCGGCGGCAGCGACACGGCGACCGCGCGCGGGCGCAGGCTCGACATCCAAGGCGACAAGGGCGTCGTCCGCGGCATCATCGGCAACACCGCGATCCATCTGCGCAAGGACAGCCTCGCCGACGAGAAGGCACCGAAAATTCACGAGCTGTATGTGGACGTCGGCGCATCGTCGGACAAGGAGGTGAAGAAGCTCGGCATCCGCGTCGGCCACCCCGCGGTGTATGCGGACACCGTCGAGCAATTCGGCGAGCACCGCATCGTCGGCCGAGCGCTCGACAATCGCCTCGGCGGTTTCATCCTCACGCAAGTCATGGCGCGACTTTCCAAGAACCGCGCGAAGCTCCGCAGCACCGTCATCGCCGTGAACGCCGTGCAGGAGGAAATCGGCGGCCACGGCGCGAAGATGGTCGCACACCGGCTCATGCCCGACGTGGCCATCGTCCTCGATGTCACGCACGCCACCGACACGCCCGGAATTGATCACGCCGTGCATGGCGAGGTGAAATTCACCGGCGGCCCGAGCATCACGCACGGCACCTGCAACCACCCGAAAGTCATCCGGCGCATCATCAAGGTTGCCGAAAAAAACAAGATTCCGCTTCAGCACGAGAGCAGCGGGCGCTACAGCGGCACGGATACGGATGTCATTTTCAACGTGAAGGAAGGCATCCCCAGCGCGCTGATTTCATTCCCGCTCCGCTACATGCACTCCGTCGTGGAAATGGCCGACCTGCGCGACGTGGAGAAG
>JAYWEO010000343.1:0-3549 GCA_043779225.1 Prosthecobacter sp. | reverse complement strand
CATCTGGGGCGTGTGGGGCATCACCTATCTGCTCCACCTCACCGGTTCGCCGGACATGAAGACGATTGATTTCAAGGATCTCAGCGCCGTGCAAAATCTCATCGGGACCGTGCTGAAATGTGTGCTCATCGGAGGAATCGCCGCCGTCGGATGGCTGCGACGCAAAGCCCCGCCGTCCGAATTGGCCGCGACGCTCGGCATCGCATGGCTCGTATTCTTCGCCTTCGCGCCCGGAGTCGGTGTGCAATACATGGTCTGGGCCGCGCCGTTCCTGATGCTTTTCAGCGCACGCGCCTACTCGGTGATTACTGCCGCTTCGACGGTCTTCCTCTTTGCATTCTATCAATCCACTTCGGAGACATCATTCCCCTGGGATTTCGCCATCCCGCTCGGACCGGAGACTCCGCTCTGGAGCGCATGGGGCACCGTGGCTTGGCTGAGCTACTGCGGCGTGCTCGCCGTGCATCTCTGGCAGCGTCGCCATGTTTTCTCCCGAGGAAAATCGTGCGAGAATGTGACCGTGAGTCATGTGGCGCGCATCGGCGCGACATCGGCGGTGGAAGTCTGATCCGCGGGTGATGATCGCAGCGGCATCCGTCACGGCACCTGAAAAAGCGTGGTGGAAGTCGGATTTTAGCGCTGAGGCGCAGAGTCAGAATGGAGAGGAGCGCAGAGGAAGATTGGAAAACATCCCTCAGCGTGCCTCTCATTTTTCCTCCGCGCCTCTGCGTGAAAAAGCCAGACTCCCGGCACACGATCTGAGCGCAAATGCGGTGCTGTGTTTGCAAATCGCGCGCTTGCCCTGTCCTGCGCGCAGCGTCCATCCTGCCGCGAATGAAGCGCCTCCTCCTCTCAGTCATCGCACTCGCATCGTCCACCTTCGCCGGGGATTTCTCCGGCGAGACCGGCCTCCAGCTCTACTCCCTCCGCGACTCGTTCAAGAAGGACGTGCCCGGCTCGCTCGACAAGGTGAAGGCATTCGGAATCAAGGAAGTCGAACTCGCAGGCACCTACGACATGCAGCCCGACGGTCTGCTGCATGAACTCACCGCGCGCGGGCTGAAGCCGATCAGCATGCACTTCCAATACGGGGCGCTCGAAAAGGACATCGCAAAGTGTGTCGCCGACGCCAAGGCGCTCGGTCTGAAATATGCCGCGTGCCCGTGGATTCCGCATGTGCCCGCGATGTTCGGCATGGAGAGCGTGGAAAAGGCCGCCGCGGATTTTAACAAGTGGGGCGAGGCCTTCACGAAGGAAGGCATCACTTTTGCCTATCACAATCACGGCTACGAATTCCGGCCCATCGCCGAAGGCTCGGAAAAGACCTTCCTCGACGTGCTGATGGAAAAGACGAACCCGAAATTCGTCTCCTTCGAGATGGATGTCTTCTGGGTCGTGCATCCCGGCGCGGACCCGGTGAAATTTCTCAACAAGTATCCTGGCCGCTGGCAGCTCATGCACTTGAAGGACATCGCGAAAGGTGCGCGCACAGGAATCTATACCGGCCATGCGCCGAACGAGGAGAGCGTCGCGCTCGGCACCGGCCAGGTTCAGTGGCCTGCGGTGCTTAGCGCCGCATCGAAGGCGGGCGTGAAGCACTACTTCATCGAGGACGAGCATCCGGAGGCGGAGAAGCAGATCCCGGTGACGGTGAAGTATCTCCAGACGCTGAAGTAGCCGGCGCACATGGCCGCGACCACATCGCCGCTGCTGCTGGACCGCGTCCCGTTCTGGCTCATCGCCGCGATCAATCTTGGCGCGAATTTTCTCTTCGGCGCACTCTACGGCGCGCTCGATCTGCACTGCCCCGGCCACGGCCTCGCACCACTGCACGCGGGCGACATCGTCCATTGGTACGACTACCTCTACTTCTCATTCGTCACGCAGGCCACGGTGGGCTACGGCGACTACGTGCCGCTCGGATTTTCGCGCCTCGTTGCGTGCGTGCAGGCCGCGGTCGGCATCGTGTCGGTGGGCTTGCTCGTCGCAAAAATCACGACGGCCTCCATCTCGCGCTACAACCTTCTCCGCAAGGAAGCGTGCGACGACTGGGTGGACATCGTCCGTCAGCGCGATGGCCGCATCGAGGTCGGCATCCTGCATCTCGAATGGCGCGACGGTGGCCTCGAATTCACCGGGCATAATTACAGCCCCGAAGGCGTGCTCGTGGACTCATTTCACTCGCATCTGCTTGAAGACGAATGGCCCCGCAGCCTCATCTTCCGATACACGAGCCACGACACGGGCCTCGATTACGCCGAAGGCTACCTCACGCTCTGGATGCACGCGCCGCGAGGCGGAAAGCCGACGGCATTTTCCGCGACCGTGCGCGACAACATCAAGCCGGACGCCAAACCCGTGATCCGCGGATGGCGCATCGAGCCCGAGGAGCGCGAGCTTCTGCGCAAAATCAACAAGCCGCATCACAACCGCGAGGTGATCGAACATTTCCTGAAAAAATATCTCCCGCATCTCCCCGCAGTCCCCGGCCCCGGCCTGCCCGCGCCGGCTTTCCCGCCACGCGGAGAGAAGCCAGTGTGAGCGGGGATTGATACCAATGTGGGATTGATGATATTCGATGAAGCGTTGGTAGCGCGGATTTCACCCAATTCACCATGCTGCACCTCCCGGCCCATTCCTTTCACGCGAAAGTTCTGCAACTCGCGCTTCTGTTGCTGTTGTCGTTCCGAATCGCACTTGGGGGAGAAGATGAGAAAGCATTCGCGCTCTATGCTGAGGTGCAGAAAGACGCGCCGGGAGCAGTAGCCTTTTCGTTTCAAAGTGCGTTCACGAAGGAAAAAGTCGCCGGATTTTATGTTGCTCCGTCAATCCTCACGCATGTCCATGTGAGTGCAGCGGAGTGGGGATACCCTGAAGCTGGCGCTCAACCTTGGCCCGCCTTGCGTTTGCGATTCACCGCACAGGGCCGTCAACTGCTTCGCGATTACATCAAAGCGAATGCGACTGTCGCACTCGTGCTTTTGATTGATGGTCACGTTTACACGCGCGTCCTGCCGGAGGACATCCGCGACATTTCCAAGGACGGCGATCCGCTTCTCGTCTATCTCAACCGCGCGCCGAATGAGCAGGAAGAGCTGAAGCGTCTCGTCGGGATACTAAAACCGACAACCAAACCGCAAAAGCGCTGATTGGAATCGCCGTCCGTTTTCGCGCAGCTCTGGAGAGCTACGCTACGCAGGCAGCAGCTCCGCGACCATCGCCTTCTCTTCCTTCAGCTCATTCACCGTCGCATCAATCTTCGAGCGGCTGAAATCATTCACCGGCACGCCCTGCACGATCTCCCATTCGCCGGGCACGGGCACGCGGATCGGGAAGCTGCAGATGAGGCCCTTCTCGATGCCGTAGTCGCCGCGCGAGCAGACGGCCACGCTCGTCCATTCGTTCGACGCGGGCGGGCAGAGGATCGAGCGCGCGGTATCAATCGCCGCGTTCGCCGCGCTCGCCGCGCTGCTCAGGCCGCGCGCCTTGATGATCGCCGCGCCGCGCTGCTGCACGGTGCTGATGAATTCGCCCTTCAGCCACGCCTCG
>JAYWEO010000342.1:0-19089 GCA_043779225.1 Prosthecobacter sp. | reverse complement strand
CGGGAGCCAGCGGCAACTGTGCGCGCACGACCTCCGACACTGGATCCATCCCGATGCCCAGCCACACCCCCTTTTCGGTTTTCGATGGCACCTTGCCACTGGACTTCATCAGCCCCATGTCGCGCACGCTGTGCCCGTCGCCAGTCAGGCGCGGGTGCATGCTCCCGTCGCCGAGCCTGAAGGTGCGCGTTTCCTTTTTGCCGTTGATATCAATGGTGATCGTCGCCGTGCCTTCGGCGGACGTGACGATGGATGAGGACGAACTCTTCCTCTCAGATTTTGCCGCGTCCTTTTTCTCCTCCGACTTTGGATCTTCGGCGTGAGTGAATGGCAGTGCGACGAGCAGCGCGGCGATGGAATGGATGAGGATGTTCGTTTTCATGATTTCGGGTTGGGTTGTTTGAGGGTTTGGAAAAGTGCAGGTGCCGCCGGGATCAATCTATTGTCACATCGGAGGGCGTCGCTGTTCGATTTTTTTGTCTCAAATTGTTTTCGGCGCGGATAGACGGATGCGATGAAAGAAGAAAACATCCTCGTCGTCCGCCGCTCGCTCTTTGATCAACTCGGCGCTTTCCAAGGCCTGTGCTTCGACGTGGATCGCTACCTGCCCGCATTCCTCGCGCGCGAAAGCAACTTCTTCACCCCGCGCGGCCCGGCGGAGATGAACCCCGAGCTGAAGCAGATCATCCCTTACGTGCTGCTGGTTCACGGCGACTCCATCTTTCACTACGTGCGTGGCAAGAAAGCCGGCGAGCAGCGTCTCGTCGCAAAGGGCAGCCTCGGCATCGGCGGACACATGAACGATGGCGACGAGGGGCTCTTCGCGCTCGATCGCGATGCGTACAATGCCGCCGTGCAGCGCGAGGTGGCGGAGGAGGTTTTCATCGAGACAAAATTCACGAGCCACGTCGTGGCGCTGCTCAACGACGACTCGAATGAGGTCGGCAAAGTCCATCTCGGCGTCGTGCATATCTTCCGGCTGGAGACTGCCGCCGCGCGCAAACGTGAAGCCGTCATCACCGAGGCCGGCTTTCTCACGATCACCGAGCTGCGCGCACGCCGCGAAGCGCTGGAGACGTGGTCGCAGCTCTGCCTCGACGGGATCGATAGCCTGCTCGCCGCGGCGCGCTGACATCCTGTAGCCGCGCTTGTGAAAGCGCGGGCTGATCTTTCATCGGGAAAAATGAGTGCCCGCGCTTTCACAGGCGCGGCTACGGAAGCGTTGCCCTCGCGTATCTGCGCTGCCAGCATCAAGGGCGATGAAAGCCTTCCCCCTTTCCGTTGCCTTCGCCCTCACGTCATTTTTCGCATTTGCCGCCGACGCGCCGCGCGTGTTTCCCGCTGCGAAGCTGCCCGACGATGCGCGGCTCCAGCCGCTGAAGGATCTCGACGGCTATTTTCCGTGGTCGCCGCCGGACTCGAAGATCGTCTGGGAAAATCGCGCTGCCGCGGTGAAGACACAGATCCGCGTGTCGCTCGGCCTTTTGCCTGAGCCTACCCGCACGCCGCTGAACGCGGTCGTCCACGGCAAGATCGAGCGCGACGGCTACACGGTCGAGAAGGTGATTCTTGAGACGATGCCGGGGCTCTTTCACACGGGGAATCTTTACCGCCCCAAAGGCCAGCCGGGGAAACATCCCGCGGTCATCGTCACGCATGGACATTGGCAGGATGCGCGCTTCTGGGAAAAGGCGGACGCTGCGGTACAAAAAGAAATCGAGGCGGGGCAGGAGCGCACGATGATCGGCGGGCGCACGATTTTCCAATCCATCGGCGTGCAACTCGCACGCATAGGCTGCGTGGCCTTCGTGAGTGACATGCTCGGCAACAGCGACGCGCAGCAGATCAGCGCGGCGATTGCGCATGGCTTCAAGGTGCAGCGGCCTGAGATGATTTCGCCCGAGCCCGGCAAGTGGGGCCTCTTTTCGCCGCAGGCGGAGACGTACAGCCAGAACATCATGGGCATCCAGACTTGGAATAACATCCGCTCGCTCGATTTCCTCACCATGCTCGAAGATGTGGACCCGACGCGCCTCGCCGTGACCGGCGCCAGCGGCGGCGGCACGCAGTCCATGCTGCTCGCGGCGATCGATCCGCGCATCACCGTCGCCGTGCCGTGCGTGATGGTGAGCACCGCAATGCAGGGCGGCTGCACCTGCGAAAATGCGAGCCTGCTCCGCATCGGCACGGGCAACATCGAGTTCGCCGCAGTTTTTGCACCGAAGCCGATGGGCATGACGAGCGCGCACGACTGGACGGTGAACCTGTCCACGAAGGGCTTCCCCGATCTCGCGCAGCATTGGAAAAACCTTGGCGCACCGGACAGCGTGAAGCTTTTTGATCACCCCGACTTTCCGCACAACTACAACCTCGTCACGCGCGAGCACATCTACGATTTTTTCAATACGCACTTTCGCCTCGGCCTCGCCGCGGATCGGCTGAAGGAACGCGATTACGAGCCGCTCACGCGCGATCAGCTCAGCGTGTATGACGCAAAGCATCCCGCGCCCGAGGGCGGTGCGGAGTTTGAAAAAAAGCTCCTGCACTGGATGCAGGAAGACACGGACAAGCACCTCGCCGCCGACTTTGAAAAAACCGCGCGCCCCGCGCTGGACGCCATTTTCACCCGCACGCTCGCCAGCGAGAAAGCGGTGATGGATCGCTCGACTTTCAAGAAGGAGGACCGCGGCGATTGGTGGCTGTTGCGCGGTGCGGTGGACAATGAAGCGCGCCACGAAGCCGTGCCGTGCCTCTTCTTCCACCCGAAGAAATGGAACGGGCGCACCGCGATCTGGCTCACGGAAAAAGGAAAATCCGCGCTGCTCGACGGCGATCAGCCGAATGCCGATGTCGCGCGCCTGCTCGCCGCGGGTGTGAGCGTCGTCGCGCCGGATCTGCTCATGCAGGGCGAGTTTCTTTTCGACGGCCAGTCGGATACACTGGTGCGCAAGGTGAAGAATCCGCGCGAGGCCGCGTGCTTCACGTTCGGCTACAACCATTCGCTCTTCGTCCAGCGCACGCACGATGTGCTCACCCTGCTCGCATTCGTGCGCGACCACGAGCATCACTCGTCGAGTGTCGTGCTCATCGCGCGCGACAGGACCGCCGCCATCGCCGCCGCCGCGCGTGCGCTCGCGGATGGCTACGTGACCAAGGCCGTGCTCGATGCGCGCGGCGCGCGGCTGCTCGATGCAGAGAGCATTTTCAGCCCGTGGTTCCAGCCCGGTGCCGCGCGCTTCGGCGACGTGGCCGGTCTGCTGAAGCTCGGCAAAGGCGCGCTCTGGCTGCAAGGTGGCAGCGGCACGCTGTCGCAGACGCCGACCGACGCCGTGATCGCAGACTAGGCGCGGCGTTCACTTCGCTGCCTTCTTCTGCGCCGTGCGCCGTGAGCGCCAGATGGCAAAAAGCAGGACGCAGAGCGCGATGACCAGCAGCGGTGTGCTCGGCGATTCGGTGAAGAACGGCTTCTTCGGTGCGGTCCAGAAATCTGCCGCGAACAGGACCGCGGCGTCCGCATCTTTTCCGGACAGCACGCGAACGGTGTAGAGCGTCTTGGGTCTCAATCCGTGCAGTTCGGCGGCCACGCGTTCGGCGTTCAGTTTGATGCTCACCGCGGGGAGGGGTGACCATCCGATTTGCAGATCGCCGGCATCGGAAAGCTAAAGCACACGCTCCTCGATGCGCAGGTTTTCCACCGCGCCGAGATTTGCGGGCCAGTCGAGAATGGCCGTCTCCGCACCGGTGCCGCGCGCGAATTTCCCAAACACGTTTGGAATCTCGCGCACATCCTGCGGAATCTGCGCCGTCTCATTTTCCTTCGGCGCAGTTTCGGTGCCCGTGTCCGCGAGCCTGCTCTCCGCCGCGGGTTCTGCCGTGCGTGTCGCCACGCGCTTTTCGGCTGCCTCCCCGATCTCCGCCTTCACGAGCGCGACGGCGGAGCCGCCTTCGCCGATTGCCTTGAGGCTGGTGCGAAAGGTGCCTGCGCGGGCGTCGCGGATGAGGATCGGAATCTCCACGCGGCCGCGTGCGGGCGCAGTCACGACACGCGTCTCGATTGCAAATGGCTGCTCCATGTCGAGGCGCACGGTCACGGGCTCGCCGCCGCTGTTTACCAAAGTCGCGGTGCCGCTCACGGAGGCATCCCCGGCGGTTCCCGTGAGGTTCAGTTCTTCCGCGGAAAACTTCAGGATCGCTCCGACGGCCACGGCATGCACGTTCACGCGCGCGCTCCACTCCCGGCTGGTCAGCTTCACCGTGTCGTCGAACGCGGCACCCTGCGCGGCGTCTGCAAAAACGGGCACCGAGGATGTCCCGCGCGCGGGAACTTTCACGGTGCGATCCGTGAGCAGCCGCGCGCCTGCTTCCAAATTCACGCTCGCATCTTCCTCCGAGCGGTTGGTGATTTTCAACACGCCCATGCGTGTCTGATTGCCGGGCTGTGCGGTGAGCTTGAGCAGCGCCGGTCCTGCCTCCAGCCGTTCCTCCGCGCTCGCACGGAGCGGGATGACCTTGCGTTCGGTGCCGGTGATGACGGCTTCTCCGGTCTTCACACCGGATTGTGCGGGCGTAAAGACGAGCCTGAACGCCGCGGTTTTCCCGGCGGCGATTTTGAAAATCTTCAGCCCTTCGATGCTCCACGGTTCCGGCACGGCCAACTCTCCTTCGATGAAGCCGCCGCCCTCATTCGCGATTTCCATTTCCGCCGTGCTGCGCTGGCCGGGAAATACGGTCGGGAATTCCAGATCATTCGGAGCCCTCAGCTTCGGCGCGATGACGATCGGCGCGACGAAACGGATCGTGACAACGCCCGCGGCTGAGACGCCCTCGGAGCCGCGCACCGCGTAGGTGAAGCGATCCTCGGCGGCCATGCCTTTTGCGGATGGCGTGTAGGTCACGGTCGCGGAGTTCATCCCCGTGCTCTTCACCGGCGAGAGCCTGCCGGATGCGGTCGGCGTGCGGATGAGAAATTCCAGCAACTCGCCGCGCGTGCCGTGGATGCCGAGCGGGATCGCGATGCTTTCACCGCGCTGCATCGTGAGGGACTGCGACACGACGGGTGGCGGCACGCCTGGGCTGCGAGCATCACGACGCCCCTGCGCCTCTGCGGATGAAAGCAGGGCGAGGGCGAGCACCGGGGCGATGAGTATCTTGATGAGCACGGGGAAGCGCACGCTGCATATAGAACGCGCGCCGGGCGGCTGGCAATGTGACTTGCGCGTTTCCGTCATTGCTGCACCGGCGTGCGCCTTCGTACAAACTCCCCGCAATGCAACGCGTCTTCCGCACCCTCCTCGCCGCCACGGCCCTGCTCGTGTGTGTCCGTGTCTTTGCGCAGGAAAAGTCCGCGCAGCCTGGCGAGGGGCAGCCTGCTGCGAAGACGGCGAAAGATTGGATCCGGAAGCAGGAGCCGCTGAGCGTGCAGCCCGACCAGTATTCGAGGGCCATGCCGGAGAACACGCGCATCGTCGTCCATCTCGCCACGCAGCGACTGGTGCTGATGATGGGAGACAAGGTGTGCCTCGACACGCCCATCTCCTCCGGGAAACGCGGCGCGCCGACGCCGCCGGGGACATTCGCAGTGCTGGAGAAGATCAAGAGCCACCAGGCCTCCATCTATGGCAGCTTCGTGGACAAGCGCGGGCGCACGGTCCGCTCCGGCATCAGCATGAAGCTCGATGCCGCGCCCTCGGGCACGCACTATGTCGCCGACCCGATGCCGTATTTCTGCCGGTTCACGGAGACCGGCTTCGGCATCCACACGGGAATGCTGCCGGGCTATCCGGCCTCGCACGGCTCCATCCGTGTGCCGGAGGATGCCGCGCGATTCATCTTCGAGAAAGTGCGCGTCGGCACGCCGGTCGAGATCCGCGCCGAATAGCTCAGCCCTTGATGCCGCTCGCGAGCAGCGTCTGCAAGTGCGGCGGCTGCGATTCACGGGCGACGGTCATCACCTCGATGCCGGTGAAGCCCGCCCTCTCCAGCCAGCCGTGCAGGTCTGCCTCGCCAAAGCCGAGCCAGCGGTCGGCGTAAAGTTCGCGCGCCTCTTCAAACTGATGCTGGAGCAGATCGAGCACGACGATGCGACCGCCCGGACGCAGCAGTTTTGATGCAGCCGCGATCGCCGCATGCGGATGCTCCGCGTGATGCAGCGCCTGGCTGAGCAGCACGAGGTCCACGCTGCCGGGATCGATGGGCGGATTCTCGATGTCGCCGAGCCGGTATTCGAGATTCTGCAGGCCATGCTCCTTCGCGAGCTTCACGCCGAATTCGACCATCTTCTCGCTGTTGTCCACGGCGATGACTTTCCGCACGCGCTTCGCGAGAAGCTGCGAGAGCGTGCCTTCGCCTGCGCCGAGATCCGCCGCAATTGTATCCGGCGGCACGAGGAGAAAAAGGAAATGCGCCACGGCTTCCCACGTCCGACCGGGGCAGTGCGTGCGGCCAAATTTTCCCGCGAGCTTGTTGAAGTATTCGCGCGTGCGGTCGTTGCGCTTCTGCACCGCGACCTTCAGTGCAGTGCGATCGTGCTCGGCTTCTGCGATCTCGCGGCGAGCGGCTTTCAGAATGGGGTCGAGGTCGGGGAGCGCTTCGCGTTCGAGCAGCGCATAGTAGATGTTTTTCCCCGAGCGCCGGTCGCGCACGAGCCCCGCCTGCCGGAGCTGCGCGAGGTGGTTCGAGATGCGCGACTGGCCCATGCCGAGGATCTCCTGCAGCTCGACCACGGACAGTTCCTCCTCGCCAAGCAGCAGCAAGATGCGCAGCCGCGTGGAGTCGGCGAGCAGTGCGAGACTTTCGACGAGCGAGGGCACGCGGGTTATTCCTCCACCCGGTAAAGCGCCGATTTCGTGCGGAGGAACATCGCCTTGCCGCTCACCGCCGGTGCGGCCATGAAGCCGTCATCAAATTTTCCGCCGCCGAGTTTTTTGAACTCCGGCGCGGCGGCGGCCACCGTCACCGTTCCATTCTCGCTGAAAAAGTAGAGCCGTCCCTCCGCGAGCAGCGGTGATGCGGAGTAGTCGCCGCCGATGCGCTCGTTCCATTTCACCTCTCCGGTCTTTTGCTCGATGCACCATGCGATGCCCTTGTCGTCCACGGCGTAAATGTAATCCCCTTCGAGCAGCAGCGACGGTTTGCTCGGGGCGGCCTTTGCCGCGCGCCACGCGACGGATGAATCGTCCAGTGTTCCGCTGCCGCCGAGCTTCAGCGCGATGATCTGATTCTTTTTTCCAAAGCCCGGCGTGATGAACCACATGCCGTGGCCGACCACGGGCCGCGAGCCTGTGCTGTGCGCGCCGTGCTCGTCGAAGCGCCACACTTCCCTGCCCGTCGCGGGCTCGTACGCATAGTGCGCCTTCGCGCCGCTGGAGAGCAGCAGCGGCTTGCCATTCCACTCGGTGACGTGCGGCGTCGCAAAGGCCTTCCGCCAGTCGCCTTCGGCCTGCACTTTGCCGTCGGGCTCGATGTCCTGGTAGTCCACCGAGCGCTTCACTTCCCAGGCGGTCTTCCCCGTCTTCTTGTCGAGCGCGACGAAGAACTGGTGGTCACTGCCGTCGAAATGATGAAACAGCAGCCCGTTCCAGACGACCGGCGAACTGCCCGCGCCACGGAAGTGATTGCACACAAAATCGCGCCGCTCCCACAGCACCGAGCATGTCTTCGTGTCGAGGCACGCGATGCCCGGCGAACCGAAACTCACGTAGAGCCGTCCATCCTCGATCACCGGCGTTGGCGACGCGTAGCTGTTGAACTTGTGGCAGAACTGCGGCTCCGCGACTTTGAAGAGCACCTTGTCCTGCAGCACCTTTCCCGTCGCCTTGTCGAACGCCATCACACCGAGTTCCGTGCCGTCCTCGGTCGCCGTGGTGAGCCACACCTCGTTGCCCCACACGACTGGAGAAGACCACGCCTTGCCGTGCGTCGCAGCCTTCCATTTCACCTTCACGCCTTCGCCGAATTCCACAGGCAGCCCCTTCGCATCGCTGTGCCCGTCGCCCTTCGGCCCGCGGAACTGCGGCCAGTTGTCCTCTGCGTGGAGGGGGAGAGTGAGCAGCGTCGCGGCGAGGAGGAGCTTCGTGGAGGTCATGACGCGCGGGAACTAACCGCACGCGGCGAGCCTTGGCGAGCCGATCCTTCCGCATCCCTACTTGCGCCATTGGTAGAGAATACACACTCTCTGAGAATCTCTGCGACCAACCCTCTCGTAATATGAAATTGTTTCTCCCGCTCCTGTGTGCATTTGCACTGGCTTCGTCTGTTTTTGGCAAAGGCAAGGCCATCAAGTCTTCGGCGGAGGCACCCACGGTGAAGCCTCGGCCGGTTGCTTCCTCAATCTCACTCAGTGTACGGCAAGGTTCGAGTGGTCGCACAGCCGCTGGAGCAACGACCAATGCTACCGGGGCTGTGCGTTCAACGACGGAGCATAGCGTGGGTGTCGAAGTCACTGTCGCGAACCTTGGGGCGCAACCGGAGAGCGTGACGGTGCATTGGTTCTGGGTGGGGCGTTATGAAAAGAGCCGGAATTGGTTTCGTGCAGGCGATGGCGAGAGGAAAGTGTCGCTCGAACCGAAGAAGTCTGAGCCTCCTTTTCTCGCAGGCGGGGACGTTGAGGAGCACAACACCAAAGGCGCATCCTCACAATATAAGAGCGGCGGGCACCTTATAGGCTGGGTTGTGACGGCCATGAATGCGAAGGGTGAACTGGTGGGATTGCGTGCCAGTGATACATATCTCGAAGGCTTCGCGGCTGAACCCCCGCCGAAACAACGGAACTAGCCCTGAGCGCTTCGCAGCCGCAGGAAACGCAGGAACTCCGCGCCTTCGCGCAGCCGCCGCTTCATCACTTTCCAATCCGTGAGCATCGTCTTCACGATGCGCCCGATGGGGCGTGGGCGGAAATAGTAGGCGCGGTAGAATTTTTCCACCGCCGTAAAAATCTCCTCACGTGGAAGCCCGTCATATTCGAGTGCCGCGGTCTGCGTCCCGCTCTCGCTCACGAGCGTGGCGTCGCGGCCAAACCATCCATTTTCCACCGCCTGCCGGTAAAGCTCCGTGCCGGGATACGGCGCGGCGAGGCTCACCTGGATGCTGAAGACATCGAGTTCCTTCGCAAATTCGACCGTGCTGCGGATCGTCTCCGGCGTCTCGCCCGGCAGGCCGAGGATGAACGTGCCGTGGATGGTGATGCCGAGCTTGCGGCAGTTGCGCGTGAACTCGCGCGCCTCCTCGATGCGGATGCCTTTCTTGATGTTGTCGAGGATGCGCTGGTCGCCGCTCTCGTAGCCGACGAGCAGGAGGCGGAGTCCGTTGTCGCGCATCGTCTTCAGCGTCTCGTAGTTCACATTCGCGCGCGCGTTGCAGCTCCACGTGATGCCGAGCTTGCCGAGGTGCTGCGCGATTTCCCGCGCACGCGGCTGGTAAGCGGTGAAGGTGTCGTCGTCGAAAAAGAACTCGCGCACCTGCGGAAAAAGTTCCTTCGCGTGCGCCATCTCGCGGGCGACAGCCTCGGGTGAACGCGCGCGGTATTTGTGCCCGCCGACGGTCTGCGGCCAAAGGCAGAACGTGCATTGCGCAGGGCAGCCGCGGCCCGTGTAGTGCGAGACGTAGGGGTGCTTCAGATAGCCGATGTCGTAGCGCTCGATGTCGAGGTCGCGCTTGTAAACGTCCATCACGCTCGGCAGTTCATCCATCGCGGTGATGAGTTCGCGCTCGGCGTTGTGGGTGATTTTTCCGTCGCGGCGAAAACTCAGCCCGGCGATTTTTTCCAGCGGCAGTCCCTCGGCGACCTCACGGCAGGTGAAGTCGAATTCCTTGCGCCCCACCCAGTCAATCGCCTCGCTCGCGCGCAGCGTGTCCTCCGGCAGCACGGCGGCGTGCGCGCCGACGAGGCCGATGGAAAGTCCCGGCTGCTGCGATTTCAGTGACTCCGCGAGCGCCGCATCGCCGCGCAAAGTCGGCGCGCTCGTGTGGATGACCACGAGTTCGTAGTCGCGCGCGATGCGCAGGATGTCGTCCTTCGTGAGATCGTGCGGCGGCGCATCCACGAGGCGCGATCCCGGCACGAGCGCCGCGGGCTGTGCGAGCCATGTGGGATACCAGAACGAGCGAATCTCGCGCTTCGCCTGATAGCGCGATCCCGCGCCGCCATCGAAGCCCTGCCACGACGGCGGATTGACGAAGAGGGTTTTCAGAAAAGATGGCACGTAGCGTGGATAGCGCACGCAGCGCGGAATGCGAGCGCTTCCGCCGTAGCCGCCGACGGAAGGAGGCGGGCACTCCTTGCGTTCGCGATGCAAGAGTCATCACACATTTTCACAAGCGTGGCTGTGTGGAGTCGCAGCAACCCCGCAGCAACACGCGGTTTTCGCGAAAACGCGAGACCGTTCTGTTTCGGGAAAAATGGCCCGCCTCCTGCCGTCGTCGGCTACGGGATCAGTGCTTCGTCTCGCCTGCACCTGCGGCGGTCGCAGGGAGATCGCCTTCGCCGAGGCGGCGCTGGAAAAGCTCGATCGCGAGGCCGTAGCATTGCCGCGCGAGCGTGGGATTGTAGCGCGGGCCTTCGTCGCGGATGAATGCGTGCGCGCCGTTCACCTCGAAGGTCTGGTGATTGATGCCACCTTCCTCGAGCGCGCGGCGGATCTGCATGCGGCCCTCGAAGGGAACGTGCGGATCCTGTCTTCCCCAGATCATCAGGAGTTCGCCCTTGATATCGCTGTGCCGCGCGCGCTCCAGCGTGTCGTCCGCCATGTTTGCGCCGATGCCGCGCTTGTGGCTTTCGATCTTGTGAATGTCCGTCGCGTAAAAGCACACTGCTGCGCGGATGTCGGGGCTGAAGCTGTTGCGAAAATTCAGATGCCCGCCGATGCAGATGCCCATCGTGCCGAGGCGGCCGGTGCTGTTCGGATGCGTCTTCAGAAATTCGCGGATCGCCGCGAGGTCCGCGTCGTACGCGGGCAGCGGCTTGTCCTGCTTGCACCAGTTCCCGCGATCCGCGCCCGCGCTGTCGTAGCCGATCACGGTGCCAGCAGGTTCGTATTCGTGGAAAATTTCCGGCGCCGCCACGAGGAAGCCGTGTCCTGCGAGCATCGCGGCCGTGCGGCGGATCGGGCCGGTGACTTGGAAAATTTCCGAGAAGAGCGAGATGGCGGGATATTTTCCCGGAGCCGCGGGACGGAAGATGTGCGTGCGCATCGGCCCGCTCGGCGTGGCGAGATCAACGAATTCGTGGTCAATGATGGTCATTTGCGCGCGGGAGATAGCCGTTCACGGTCACACCCGCAAGTGTGCTGACGAATGGAGCGCGGAACTTCCGCACTACTTCTTCGGCTTCTGCTCGGGGATGATGAGAATCATGCCGGGCTTGATGTTGTCCTTGCCGCCGAGCTGGTTGTAGTTCGCGTCCTTGATGCGCGATGAATTCGCGCGGTTGCGGTAATATTTGAACGCGATGGAAGCGAGCGTCTCGCCTTTCTCCACGGTGTGCATGCGTGCTCCGGGTGGCACCTTGTCCGTGGCGCCGGGGACCAGAGAGTGAGGCTGTGAAGAGGTCTTGTTGGCGGTCCTTGCATCGACGAGATCCTTTCGCAGCCGCTCGTTTTCATTGCGGAGGCGTGCGGCCTCAGCGGTGGTCATCAGTCCGCCGTCCTTGAATGTAAGATTCAGGCGCTTCTCGCAATCGGCCTTGGCGCGCTTTGCCTCGTCTGCGCGTTTGCCCTCGGGGACGAGATCGAGAAAGCGGCCGTAGTGATGGATGGCCGCGAGCGGGTTCTTCAGCTTGTCGTCGTAAAGTACGCCGAGCTTGTAATGGACCTCCGCAGTCTTCGGGGTGCCGTCGAGCGCACTTTCATACGCGCGCACTGCCTCGGGAAATGCGCCGAGTTTCGCGCGCTTGTCGCCGAGGTCCATGGCCTCGCGCACATTGTCCTGCTTTTCACAGCCTGCCAGCGCGAGCATGGCGGCGATGGCAAAAGTGCCGATCCTCATAGTGCGGAGTCGCGGAGCTTCGCCTTGTCGAGCGCCTCGACGACGGCGTTCACGACTTTCACGCGCGTATGCCATTTGTAGTTCGCGCCGATCACATGCCACGGTGCGCGCTCGGTGGAGGTCTTGAAAAGCATGTCCTGCGCGGCCTCCACATTTTCCTTCCAGTGCCGGCGGTTGCGCCAGTCCTCGTCGCTGATCTTCCAGTGCTTGTACGGGTCCGCCTCGCGCGCCTTGAAGCGCCGGAGCTGCTCGTCCCTGGTGATGAAGAGGAACATCTTGATGAGGATCGTGCCGTCGTCGAGGAGCTGGCGTTCGAACTCATTGATCTCGCGGTATGCGCGCCTCCACTCTGTGGGCGTGCAGAATCCCTCGACACGCTCGACGAGCACGCGCCCGTACCACGAGCGGTCGAACACCGTCACACGCCCGTACTGCGGAATGCGCGACCAGAAGCGCCAGAGGTAGTGCCGCTCGTATTCGTCGCTTGATGGCTTCACCGTGGAATGCACGCGCACCAGCCGCGGATCGAGCCGCTCGACGAGCCGCTTGATCGAGCCGCCTTTTCCCGCGGCATCCGGCCCTTCCATCACGATGATCACGTTGTTCTTCGTCTCGGTGAGCCGGCGCTGCCACGTGAGCAGCTCGAGCTGCGTCTCGCGGAGATCGCTTTTGTACGACTTGGCCGAGATCTCCTCGTGCACGATGTCCTCCAGCAGGCGGCCTTTCCTCAGCCCGATGGGATCGCGCAACTTGAGAGACGAATGTTCGGCAGACATCCGCGCGCTTTAACACGGCGGCAGGGAAACGTTCAACGTCCAACGTCCAACATCGAAAAAATGAAACCTTCGGACACTGTTGTTCTGCCTTTGAAAGTTGGAAGCTGGACGTTGAGCGTTGGACGTTTTCTTGAAAAAGGATGTCACATTGCCGGGCTTTACCACGGCGGAGCGGGCTGGCAGGCTTTGAAAGACGCGGCTGAGCCGAACACGTGCCATGACTGACTTTCCACCCGACATCTTCCTGAACCGCGAGCTGAGCTGGCTCGAATTCAACCAGCGCGTGCTCTCCGAGGCCGCCAATCCTGCGAACCCCCTGCTCGAGCGCGTGAAGTTCTTCTGCATCGTCAGCTCGAACCTCGACGAATTCTTCGAGGTGCGCGTGGCCGGCCTCAGGCAGCAGATGGAAAGCGACGTGGCGCAGCGCAGCATGGACGGGCGGACGGCCGCCGAGATTCTCCGCGCGGTGACCACGCGCGTGCGCCGCATGGTCGAGGATCAATACCGCCTCTGGCGCGGAGAACTGCGCCCGCTGCTCGCAAAATCGCGCATCCGCTTCCTCGAATACAGCGAGCTGAAGGATGCCGACCGCAGGTGGCTCGACGAATACTACCGCGCGCAGGTGCGCCCGGTGCTCACGCCTCTCGCGGTGGATCCCGCGCATCCCTTTCCGCACATCCTGAACAAGTCGCTGAACATCGGCGTGAGCCTCGACATCGAGCAGGAAGGCGAGACCATCCCGCGTCTTGCAGTGGTCCAGGTGCCGCGCGTGCTGCCTCGCCTCGTGCGCCTGCCGCGCGAGGACGGCGCGATGGATTTCGTCTTCCTCGCCACGCTCATCGGCCACTATCTCGGCGACCTTTTTCCCGGGACAAAAATCCGCGGCCAGTGGTGCTTCCGAGTCACCCGCAACAGCGAGCTGTACGTGGATGAGATTGACGCCGGCAACCTGCTCAAGGCCGTCGAGGAGGAGCTGCGCAACCGCCGCCGTGGCGAGGCGGTGCGGCTCGAGGTGGACGAGGACTGCCCGCAGCCGATCTGGCAGAAGCTGCTGGAAAATTTCGGCCTCACGGAGGACGACCTCTACATCATCGACGGCCCCGTGAATCCCACGCGTCTCATGGCGATCTGCGAGGGCACGCATTCGCCCGAGCTGCGCGACGCGCCGTTCCTCGCGCCGACCGCTCCGGCGGTGCGCGACCGCTCCTCTCTTTTCTCCACCATCCGCCGTCGCGATGTGCTCATCCACAGTCCGTATGAGAGCTTCGGCACCGTCGTGGATTTTCTCGAACAGTCCGCGCGCGATCCGAATGTGCTCGCGATCAAGCAGACGCTCTACCGCACCGGCGGCGACGCGCGCATCGTCGGCGCGCTCATGCAGGCCGCGGAAAATGGCAAGCAGGTCACCGCCGTCACCGAGCTGAAGGCGCGCTTCGACGAGGCGAACAACATCGAGTGGGCGAAGCGCCTCGAAGCCGCCGGCGTGCATGTCGTGTACGGTCTCGTCGGCCACAAGGTGCATGGAAAAATGACGCTCGTCGTGCGCAAGGACGACGACCGCCTGCGCCGCTACGTCCACATCGCGACGGGCAACTACAACCCGACCACCGCACGCCTTTACACCGACCTCAGCCTCTTCACCGCATCGCCGGAAATCGGCGAGGACGCGACGAACCTCTTCAATCTGCTCACCGGCTACGGCCGTTTCCAGACGATGGCAAAGCTGCTCGTCGCGCCATTCGATCTCGTGCAGCGCGTGAAATCACTCATCCAGCGCGAGGCCGAGAACGCACAGAAGAAAAAGCCCGCGCGCATCATCGCCAAGATGAACTCGCTCAGCGACGCGAACACCATCGAGGCGCTCTACCGCGCATCGCAGGCCGGCGTGAAAATCGAGCTCATCGTCCGCGGCATCTGCTGCCTGCGCCCCGGCGTGCCGGGCCTCAGCGAAAACATCACCGTGCGCAGCATCGTCGGGCGCTTCCTGGAACACTCGCGGATTTTCTATTTTGAAAATGGCGGCAAGCCCGAGGTGTACATGGGCAGCGGCGACTGGATGTCGCGGAATTTCTACAACCGCGTCGAGCTCGTCGTGCCCGTCGAGGATGAGACGCTCCGCGGACGCATCGTGAACCAGATTCTCGCAGGCCAGCTCGCCGACAACACCAAGGCCTGGCTGCTCGATTCCGAGGGCGGCTACACGCAGGCGCCGCACGCGGAGGGCGAGCAGAAGCGCGACAGCCAGTCGGAATTCATGGCGCTCGCGCTCGGCGAAGTGAAGGCCACCCGGAAGAGGCCGCGCATCGTGCGCCCGAAGCTCAAGCCGCGCGCAAAGGTCCGGTAGCCGCCGCCCTTTTCCCGGCTGGAGCACTCCAGCGTGCTACGCCTGCCGCACGGCCTGCGCAGTGATCGCGGGGTGGAATTTCACGCAGCGTTCCAGAGCCCGTTCGATTTCTGCCGGGCGCTGGCTGAAAAGTTTCGCCGCCGCCTTGAAGATCGCAGGCTGCAGTTCGCGCTGCGCTTTCGAGATCCGTTTCCGTGCGGCCGCCGTGCCGGATTTTTTCGTCACTTGGCTGAACAGGTGGAGATCGTTCATGGCGCCGAGCCTGCTGCTGAGCCTGTCCGCCGAATTGCGCCGGTGCTTCATCCCGTCGAGCGGCTGCAGCACTTGTGACTGGTAAAACAGATCCTTCACGGGACGCCGCCACTCGTGAAACGACCTGGCGGTCGGGTCGCGCTCGCACGCCTTCCTCGCCTTCCGTGCGGCGCGGCAAGTCCGCAGGTATCCGCTGATGACGTCGGCCCATGTGAGCCCGGTCAACGTAAGCTTTGCAACCATCCGGATCAGCCTGCTTGCCTGCGCCTTTGCCTCCTTGTCCTGATCTTTCAGTATCCCTTTCTCCTTCGCTTCGGCCTCGTGCAGGCCGGGAAATTTTGAGCGCAATGTGGCGATCACATGCGCGTCACGCTGCGCGGAGAATGCGTCCTTCAGTACACCCGCGAGTGTGGCGATCGCCTTCCGCGTCGGCTTGGGGATGCGTGGTTTCACGAGCAGCAGAAGTGCGCGCAGATTCTTCATCCTCGTCCGCAGCGAATGGATCGCGCGCATGCGGCGCGTGCCGGGTGAATCGAGATCGCGCCGCGCCTCTTCCGCGAGATGCAGGAGCACGAGGTGGAAACGCCGGGAGAGCAGCGGGACATTGGTGATGCGCTCCTTCATTCGGCTCATGGTTGCGTGTCCCTTGCGCCCGTCAACTTCCATCCATGCCGCTCCGCCCGCCCGCCCCTTGGGTGTCTTCAAAATGTAACATCCATCCGCAGTCACGCGAACGATCCGGCGCCGCAGGCGTCAGTGCGGAGCGGTTGCGATGGCCTCGCCCGTGAGCATCACGGGGATGCCGGATCGGATCGGGTAAAGCCATGCGCCGTCTGCGGTGAGCAGCCCGCTTTCAAACGGCTCCGTGACTTCTCCGCTGCGCGCTCGCAGTGATCCGGACTGCTGCCGCTGCAGCAAATCTCGCAGCACGCTTTCCGACGCGATTTTCACAGACTGGCCCGTGATCGGGCAGCGCAGCAGCTCGACGGGCACATCCATCGTCGCTCAGTATTTCGGAAAATTCGTGTCAATGCGCTCCGCCCAAGCATCGAAGCCGCCCGCGACATTCCACACGCGGCCAAAGCCGGCCTCCTGCAGCATTTTTACTGCGTGCGCGGAACGTGCGCCGTTCTTGCAGACGAGGATCGTGTCCTCGGCGGAATCGAGTTCGCTCATGCGCGCGGGGAGCTGCGCCATCGGGATCAGCTCCGCACTTTTCAGCCCGCAGATGTCGCGCTCGTACGGTTCGCGCACGTCGATGAGCCGGAACTTCGCGCTGCCATCCATCTTCGCCTTCAGTTCCTCCACGCTCACGTGCGGCACGTGGGCATCCTCTTCCTCGCGCTTCTTTTGCTGCGGGATGCCGCAGAACTGATCGTAGTCAATGAGGTCGGTGATCGTCGGATTCGCGCTGCACACCGGGCACTTCGGATCCTTGCGCAGCTTGAATTCGCGGAACTTCATCGCCAGCGCATCGAAGCTCACGAGCCGCCCGATGAGCGTCTCGCCGATGCCGCAGATCAGCTTCACGGCCTCGATCGCCTGGATGACGCCGATGATTCCCGGCAGCACGCCGAGCACTCCGCCCTCTGCGCAAGTCGGCACCATTCCTGGCGGCGGCGGCTCGGGGAACATGCAGCGGTAGCACGGCCCGCCGAGGTGCGGCGCAAAGACCGTCGCCTGCCCGTCGAAGCGGAAGATGCTGCCATACACGTTCACTTTTTTCGTGAACGCGCAGAGATCGTTCGTGAGATAGCGCGTCTGGAAATTGTCCGTGCCATCAATGATGATGTCGTACGGCTCCGCGATCTTGCGCGCATTCTCCGAGGTGAAATACGTCTCGTAGATGTCCACCTGCACATTCGGATTGATGTCGCGGATCGTCTCGCGTGCCGACTTGCACTTGCTCCGCCCCACGCTCTTCGTGCCGTGCAGCACCTGCCGCTGGAGGTTGGAAAAATCCACGACGTCATTATCCACGATCCCCAGCCGCCCGACGCCCGCCGCCGCGAGGTAGAGCAAAATCGGCGACCCAAGCCCGCCCGCGCCGATGCACAGCACGCTCGCGGCCTTCAGCTTTTTCTGACCGTCGAGCGTCACCTCCGGCATGATGAGATGGCGCGAATAGCGCGCGATTTCATCGTTGCTGAACTCGATGCGCTCCGTGCGCGACGGGTCAATGATGCTGGGCAGTGGCATGGTGTGTGATTTTGGAAAAGGGCGGAGACAGTAGCGGGGAGCGTGCGGGATGCAAGACGGTGGCGAGTGGCGGGTGGCGGGTGGCGTGGCAAGCGGCAGTCGCGCCGACGGAAGGAGGTGGGCCGATCAAAATGAAGAATGAAGAATGACGCATGACGAACGGAGCACCGAGATTGAACAGCCTTCCACTTGCCACGCCACTCGTCACTCGTCACTCGTCACTCGTCACCCCGCTCCGTTTCTGCAACACGTCGCCGATGCTCAACACCATCTGGCTCGCCATGCTGCTCATCGCGGTGATCGTCGGCGGATTCACCGGGCGGCTGGAGGTGATGACCACGGGCGCATTCGCGACAGCGAAATCCGCGGTGATGGAAATCGCGCTGCCGCTCATCGGGCTGTGGGCGATCTGGCTCGGCATCATGCGGCTCGCGGAGCGCGCGGGCTTCGTGCAATCGCTCGCGCGCGGCCTGCGCCCGGTGATGCGCCGTCTTTTTCCCGACGTCCCCGCCGAGCATCCCGCGATGGGCGCGATGGTGATGAACATGTCCGCCAACATGCTCGGCCTCGGCAACGCCGCGACGCCGCTCGGCCTCCGCGCGATGGCGCTGCTGCAAAAGCTGAACCCGCACCCGACCGTCGCGAGCAACGCGATGGTGACCTTCCTCGCCGTGAACACCGCGAGCCTCCAGCTCATCCCGACGACTGCGATCAGCATCCTCGCGATTCGTGGCGCGAGCAATCCGTCGAACATCGTCGTGCCCGCGATCCTCGCGACGGCGATCGCGATGGCGTGCGGCATCACCGCCGCGCGCGTGCTCTCGCGGTGGAAAATTTTCCACGCGCAGCCCTATGCCGACGCGGCCGAACAGGTGGACACCGCAGCCGATGCGGAGATCGCCGTGGAGAAAATCGAACTGCGCCCGGTCAGCCGCGCGGGTCGCGTGCTGCTCGCGTTTTTTTTCGCGGCCTTTGCGTGGATGTTTTTCGCACTTGTGTGGCCGAAGGTCGCCGACTGTCTGCCCGCCACGCTGCACGCGGAATGGCGGCACGGCGATTTCTGGCCGGGGCTCGACGGCGCCGCGCAGCGTATTTTGCGTGCGATTTCCCTGCTTGCCGTCCCGTTTCTGCTCGCGTTCATCCCGCTCGTCGCGGCACTGCGCGGCGTGAAAGTGTACGAGCAATTTTGCGACGGCGCGAAGGAGGCGTTCGCCACGGCGCAGCGCGTCATCCCGTTCCTCGTGGCGATGCTCATCGCCATCAGCCTGCTGCGCGATGCGGGCATCGTGCAGGCGGTCACGGAGCTGCTGCGCCATCCGCTCGAAGCCGTCGGCTTTCCGCCCGATCTGCTGCCGCTCGCCGCGATGCGCCCACTCAGCGGCAGCGCCTCGAATGGCATCTTCGTGGACCTCGTGAAGACGCACGGCGCGGACTCGATGATCGCGCGCATGGCCGCGACGATCTACGGCAGCACCGAGACGACCTTCTATGTGCTCGCCGTTTATTTTGGCAGCATCGGAATCCGCAAGACGAGGCACG
>JAYWEO010000341.1:0-4593 GCA_043779225.1 Prosthecobacter sp. | reverse complement strand
TATCGTGAAATGCGCCGGCTACTGGCTGAAGGACGCCGCCGCGCGCGGCATCCGGCACATCTGCTGGGACGGCTGCATGTTCCCGAACGCGAAGCTCGAACAGGCGC
This sequence comes from Prosthecobacter sp., assembly GCA_043779225.1. Lineage (GTDB taxonomy): Bacteria > Verrucomicrobiota > Verrucomicrobiia > Chthoniobacterales > Chthoniobacteraceae > SXWH01. The sequence goes on along the minus strand of JAYWEO010000341.1, from coordinate 4,486 downwards.
AGACGTGGAATGCGATCCTCGATGTGATGATCAAAGTCCGCGCCGCGCACGGCTGGAGCTGAGCCGGGCCAGCACGCGTATCCGCATCACGACATCACCGGCGATGCAGGCCGCCGGTGAGCTTGAACACGGCGATCAGGATTCCGTAGATCACCGTGCCGATGACTGCGGCGATCATCACCATCACGATCGGCGGGATGAGCGTGCTGACGACCTTCACCTGCTTGTCCAGTTCGCGTTCATAGACGTCGGCGATGAGGTTCATCGTGTCGGAGAATTTTCCCGTCTGCTCGCCCACGCTCATCATGTCCACAAACATCTCCGGGAAGATTTTCTGGTGCGCGAGCGCGTTCGAGAGCGTCGCGCCGTCCACGACTGAGGCTCGGACCTGCTCCATGCGGAGGCGGATGAATTCATTTCCTGCGATGTCCTCCAGCAGCTCCAGCGCGCGGAGCAACGTCACGCCATTCTGCGTGAGCGTGCCGAGCGTGCGGGCGAATTGCGCATACAGCCGGTAGCGTGGAATGCGGCTGAACACCGGCACCGTCCATTTGAAACGCCCCCACGCCACGCGGCCCGACGGCGTGGCGATGAATGCACGGAACAGCAGGAACGCTCCGGTGAGCACCGCGAGCACGAGCCACCAGTAGCGCGTGATGGCGTTGTTCACGTTGATGATCATCTGCGTCGCCGCAGGCAGTTGCGCGCCCGTGTCCTTGAAGAAAGCGATGAGCTGCGGCACCATCGTGTTCATGAAAATCATGATCAGCGCGACGCCGATGACCACGAGGACGACCGGGTAAAGCAGCGCCTGCTGCACGCTGTCGCGCAGTGCCTTCACCTCGCCGATGTGGATGGTGAGCCGCCGCAGGATCGTGGGGAGCGAACCGGACGCCTCGCCGGAGGACACCATGTTCACGTAGAGCGGCGAGAAGATGCGCGGGAAATCGCGCATCGCCTGCGAGAGGCTGCGGCCATCCAGGAGCGATTGGTGGAGCGATCTCGAAAGTGCCTGGAGCTTCGGATGCTTGAGTCGCTTCACGAGCACGCCGAGCGATTCGTCGAGCGTCATGCCCGCGCTCAGCAAATGCGCGAGCTGCTCGCTGAAAAGATACTGCTGCGAATAGCTGAGCTTCATGCCACCGCCCGCTGCCGCGACTGCGGAGGATGCAGGCGCTCCTGTCTTCGATGCGTTGGACTTTGCCGCCAGTTCCCCCATCTTCGCGAGAGGTGCCTTTGCAGGAGAAGTTTCCTTCGCAACGTTCGCCGGGCTTTTCTGCTGCGGTGCCGGTGCCGCGAGTGCGGGCTGCGATGCACCGGCCTCCGCCGGCTGCACGCGGATGGGCACATACCGCTTCTGCTCGATCATCGCGATGGCCGCCGAACGGTCACTGGCGGTCACCGTGCCATCCACGAGCTGCCCCTGGGCATTTCGAGCGCTGTATCGGAAATCAGGCATGGTTCAATTGCTGCCCCCTCACTAAGCACAAAGGCAAGCCCGAAGGCTTGCCCTTGACTGTTGGAAAATGATGGGAAGCAGGCTATTTTTTCATCCCGCGCTTCCGCGAAGCCAGCATCCCCAGAGCAGCCATGCCGCCCAAGGCGAGCACGGATGGCTCGGGTACAGCGGCAACGAGCTGAAGTTGCGATGAAGTTGCCGTGCCAACTCCTGCCGGGGTGCCCGCCGACACCATGGTTGCCGCAGATGTCGTGGTTGTGCCAATCGTTATGCCATCTCCAAGCCCACCCTGATTGATAGGGAAATTCCAAGCGGGACTTGCAGTTGTTGCGGTAAAAATTCCCATCTGAGTCGATGCAGCTACCGTGGCGGCATTAAAAACCCAGATATAGATCTGCTTGCTGTTGAAAAAATCGGCCTTCGTCGGAGTAACAGGCCCATTATTATTGTCCGTCACAGAACCACCGATTTTTCCAGACGCAGTAATTGTCATGGTGTTCGTGATGTTTGCGTCGAGCGAGCCGTCGGTCGTATCCAATGTGAACTGCTTCCACCCGCCCGCAGTCGAAATGGCGGAAAAGTTGGTGGCAATATCGACGTTTGAATTAAAGCTGAACACCGTGCTCGCGAAGGCACCCACCAAAACGAGTCCGCTAGTCACCGTGGTGCCGCTCTGCAAGGTGACAGTGCGCGCAGTCGGAGCAGCACCCCAGGTGACGGTAGTTGCCGAAGCAATCGATGTGATCCCAAATGTGATTGCAGCGAGGGTGAAAAATGATTTTTTCATTGAGAGATTATCGGAGGAAAGATTGTCGAAACCGCGTTTGGTCAAAAAATACGGCGGCGGCGACTGCAAATGACTGCAATTCCTGTAAATACACCGAAAGCAAATGTCGTCGGCTCAGGAACCGGAGACACATTGAACTGATTGGTCAACTGGAATTGAGACGTTGTAGTAGCTCCAAATCCGCCGATCGCGGCAATACTCGAAGCACCGCTCGGGGTTGTACTCAAGGTAAGCGTGTCGCCGACCCCGTTTGCATTCGTAGGAAATACCCACGGAACAGTTGCGGTCGTCGCACGGTAGATTCCCATTTCCGTTGAGTTACTCACCGTCGTGCCGTTGAAAATCCAAAGAAATAGGGGCTTGGCGTCGAAAAACGAAGCCTGAGTACCACTGCCGATTGCTCCGTTGTTGTCCGTCACAGAACCACCGATTTTTCCATTAGTAGAAACGATCAATGACGACGTTGCGTCCCCATCGACCAAACCAGTGGCGGGATCCAGTCCGAATTGCTTCCAGTTGCCAACCGAAATGACATTTGAGACGTTTTGCTGAAGGCTCAAGGCCGTATTGATCGTGAATGAACTCGGCGAGGCAAAAGCCCCGATCCAAGCCAAGCCGGGAGACGCGACCTGAATCGAGTTTGCTGTGACAACCGTTCGGGCGGTCGGAGCGCCGCTGAAAGTGACGCTGGTCGCATGCACATTCTGCAATGAAATCATCGCAAATGCAGCAGAGACGATGGGAAGAAGTTTCATGGGGGGTACCAGGAGGAAAACCAATTCTTAGAAGCTGGTTGGCGAAGGCAGCGACCAATTGTAACTGGAACCGCCCTTCCTGTTCACGACGAAGGAAGTTCCAGGCGCAATTACCACATTGTCCGCCGCACCTGGTGCCAGTAAAAATGCTGAATCATACCAACCGGCCGGGAAACCGGGCGAACCTGTGTAGTAAAAATAACTCGTTGGGTTCGCGCCCGAATAGATGGTGATTTCATCCGCGGTAGCCGCTTCATCCGAAGGCTTCATGCCTGTTGTGGCGCTCCCCGTGAAAAGCCCGCTCGTGCCAAGGGTCAATCCCTTCGCTGACACGGTGCCGAGGACATTCAGTCCATTCACGACAGGAAAAAGGGTGTTGCCTGTCTTCACCGCACCATTCGCTGTCACACTCAGAGCACCCGTCGTTTTCCGCTTCACGACGAGTCCTTGATGAAGACCAATGACCACGTTCTGGGCAACACCGGGTGCGAGCAAGAACCCCGTATCATACCAACCAGCAGGGTACCCTGGCGAACCGGTGTAGTAAAAATAAGAATTCGATGAGGCACCGTCGTAAATCAGGACTTCATCTGCACTCGCGCCTTCATCAGAGGCGAGCAGGCCAGCGGTATTGGCCACCCCGAAAATATCGGCAATCGTCGTCTCCTTGCGGATTCGGAGGGTATCGCCCGCCTGCGCAAACACCGTCGGGCTCACAAGATTACCCGTGACGATAATCGAACCGGTCGTCGTCGAGGTGATCACCGCAAGCGCACCCGTGACATGAGTATTCGGCGTCACGGTGACGATCTCCGCGTAGAAGCTTCCATTCGCGCCGTTGAACTGACCCGCCGTAAATGGGGTATTAGCGACCGCGATCGTAGTGTTTCCCGAGGCGGTCGTGACACTGGTGATGGCCCCCTGCCACGACATAGGCTGGGTGACTGTCGGTGAAATCAGGGAAAGTTTTGGCGAGGCGATCGTTCCGCCGCCTGCGATGGGAAGAGTGATGAAACCAACCGGGTCGGTGGTGGCGGTGGTCTGTGCGAAGGAGGACTGGGACGCAGCCGCGAGCACGAGAGCTGTGGTGAGCGAGAGGTGGCGGAGGAATGAGGTTTTCATTTTTATCAGGAACGAGGGTTCTGGTTTGAGCACGGAGATGATGTGGAGGGGGGAGTCGGGAAATGCTTCCCGGCATTACTTGTGGAGATTCTACAGGTACAGCGGCATCCGCAACATTTTTATTGTAAAGTTTCGGTAATAAAACAGCGGATAGCTCCATGATGATGGGTGGCAAGAATCAGGCTCGTCGGGTTCCTCCGGGACACTCGGATACAGCAGGGAATGGCGCGTAAACGCGCCCTTGCCATCGCTGGCGCACCTGCTTTTATCGCGGGGTGATCTTTCTGCAGACCAGCCGACTTACGCTGCTCCCCGGCAACTGACCGGTGCCCCGGACATCCGGCGGCATCCTGCCTGGGGAGC
>JAYWEO010000340.1:0-5302 GCA_043779225.1 Prosthecobacter sp. | reverse complement strand
TGGAGCACTTCAGGCGGGAGCCGGTTTTCAAAAGCAACATCACGGACCTTTCGCCGTTCTTCGACACCTCGAAATACCACGGCAGCGGCAGCGACATCGTCGCGCTCATGGTGCTGGAGCATCAGGTCCACATGCACAACTACGTGGCGCGACTGAACATCGAGGCGAAGCAGATGCTCGCCGCGTACGGCCACGTGCGCTACATGCGCTCGCAGGTGGATGCCTTCCTGCGCTACCTGCTTTTCACGGAGGAGTTTCCCCTCGTGGGAAAGATCGAGGGCAATCCCGACTTCGTGCGCGACTTCGAGGCGGGCGCCATCCGCGATTCGAAAGGCCGCAGCTTGCGCGATCTCGACTGCACGAGGCGGATGTTCAAATACCCGTGCAGCTTCCTCATCTACGCGCCGTCATTCGACGCCATCGCGCCTCCGATCAAAGAGGTGATCCTGCAAAAGCTGCACGACATCCTCACGGGAAAGAACGACGACCCGCAATTCGCACGTCTCACCCCCGAGGATCGCAGGGCGATCCTCGAAATCCTCATCGAGACGAAGAAGACGCTGCCGGACTACTGGCGGAAATCGCAATGATGCGTCTCGGAAACATCGGAGAACTGGAAACACCGCTCCTGCGCCTCCGCAGTGGTGAAATCCGTCATGCCATTCACAACGCCCGCCATGCGGTCTTGAAACAGAGGCCGAAGCTCCTTGCCAATCCTGAGGTTGCAAACGATATCCCAGCCTTATGGACAAAAAGCCCCGAATGATCGCCAGATGCCTGCTTCCGGTGAGTTTTCTGGCGAGTTTTTTCGCTGGCTGCGCCGCACCGCACAACCGCGCCGCGCACAAGTCCCCGGGGGGTGCTTACATCGCCTATTGGCCGCCCGCCAGGGACGATCACCGGCTGCGCCTCGCGGTGAAGGACCTCATTGACATGAAGGGTGTGGTGACGACTGCGGGATCGGGCTATCTTGCGAAGAACAATCCGCCGGCCGCGCGGGATGCGAAATGCCTCGCGATCGCGCGGGAGCGCAATGTGCAGATCGTGGGAAAGACGAACCTGGCGGAACTCGCGCTCGGCGTTTCCGGCATCAACCGCTATTTCGGAACTCCGAGGAACCGGGTGGCCGGGAAGCAGCGGATCATTCCGGGCGGATCGTCCAGCGGTTCGGCCGTCGCGGTGGCCAATGGATCGGCCGACATCGCATTTGGCACGGACACGGGGGGCTCCATCCGCGTTCCTGCGGCGTGCTGCGGCATCCTCGGATTGAAGACGACCTTCGGGCTCGTCCCGCTCGATGGGGTGCATCCGATCTCGCCGAAGTATCTGGACACCGTCGGCCCGATGGCGAAGGACATTCCCCGGCTGGTGCAGGGCATGGATTTGCTGCAGCGGGGGTTTGCGGGGAAATATGCGGAAGCCACCGCGGCCCGACCTTCGGCGCGCGGCATCCGCATCGGGCGGCTCTATGTGGACGGCACCGCCCCGAAGATTGACCGGGCCGTGGACGATGTGCTCGCTGCCAAGGGATTCCGGGTGGTGGCCCTGGACAAGGACTTCAAGGCGCAATGGGAGCAGGCGGAGAAGGACGGGAACACCGTCGCATCCGCGAGCGGCTGGCTGAGCGACCAGCAATTCTTCGGCAAATCAGGAGTCAGCGCCCTGACGAAGGCGGTCCTCGCCCTCGGAGCGATCCAATACAGCACGAACTACAGCGCCGCCGTACAAAGGCAGGCCGCGTGGCAGCGCACTCTGCGCGGAGTCTTCAGGAAGGTGGACTTCATCGCCCTGCCGACGCTCAAGACACTGCCGCCGAAGGTTCCGTTCTTCGGCGGATCGCCCGCGTTCGAGGCGCTCGTGCTCGCCAAGCAGGGCACGGTGGCGGTGAATTTCGCCGGCAACCCCGCGCTGGCGATGCCGGTTCCGATCGCGGACGAGCACGTTCCCGTCACAAGCCTGCAACTGATCGGGCCGCGGCTGAGTGAGGCGCAGCTTCTGAACGCGGGCCGGATCATCGAGGCGAAGCACTGAGCTTCGGACGAAGCATACGGCCAGCTCCTCCGCCGGCACGTATTCCATGTGCCTCCCGGCCATGCACGACGAACGGGGCGCAGCCTCACAGTCCGCCGTCACGCATCCCATGAATCCTCCTTTTTTCAGCAGGCCATTTTTCGCCGCTGCAGCGCTGCTGCTGTGCTGCCTGAGGGGCCGCGCCGAATCGGCCGACGAACCCGCCGTGAAGCCCCCGAGTCCCGTCGCCTCCGCAGAGCTGATCCTCAAGGGCGATGCCTTCGACAGGATCTTCAAGGCCACCGAGGCGCTCCAGTTTTACCTGCCGGCGGAAAAATTGGAGCCGAAGAACGTGCGCCTCCTCGTGCGCATCGCACGGCAATACCGCCATCTGATGACAGATTCCCCGTCGGTCGAGATGAAGCTCGTGCTCGGCAGTGTTGCGCTGGCCTATTCGCAGCGCGCGGCGGCGCTCGCGCCGAATGATTCGGAGGCGCAGCTCGCGCCCGCGATCACCTATGGCAAGATGCTGCCACTCCAGGGGAAGAAGGAACAGCTCGCAGCCTCCGCCCTCATCAAGCTGTCCGCCGACAACGCCCTCCGGATCGATCCGCGCAACGACACGGCCTGGCACATCCTCGGGCGCTGGCACCGGGCGGTGGCGGACGTGGGCGCGTTGAAACATGCATTCGGATCGCTCATTTACGGCAAGCTCCCCTCCTCCACAAACGAAGCCGCGGTAGCGTGCTTCGAGAAGGCCATCGCGATCAATCCCGCCCGCCTCATGCACTACATCGAGCTAGGGCGCACCTACGCGCAGATGGGGAAAAAGGACGACGCACGGCGGTTCCTCACCAAGGGCCTCGCGATGCCGGACGTGGAGAAGGACGATCCCGAGACCAAGAAGCACGGGCGCGAGGATCTGAAGAAACTGCACTGAGCCCTTCAGCCGGGATGCCTCCGCCGACCACGGGCATCTCCACACGGAGGTCGCTCGCAAGCGTGGGAAAATGCGGCGCGGCAAACTCATCCTGCCGTCGGTCGCCTTAGCCGGCGGCTTTTCACGAAGGATTGCGCTTTTCCCGCGGAGCCCCCGCGAACCATCGCGGCAGATCCCGCGGACTAGGCGGGCTTCAGCATGTGCGGGGCACCCGTCCTCGTGGGCAGGTCCGCCAGCGAGCCGTCAATGAACGTGTGATGCCAGAGCTGCGTGGCGACCACGGCGCACAGGCCCATCTCCACGGAGAGGCGCGGCAGGGATCCGGCGCGCATCTGGCGGAAAGCCTTCCGCCAGTGCTGCACCTCCGCGACATCGAAGTAGCCGGTGCGGCGCAGGGATTCCTCGCTCAAAAGTTCCGCGACGTATTTCGGCTCGGGGTCCATGTGGAAGCTGTCGAGCGGCGCCCGGAAGATCACCTTGTGCCGCCGCGCAATCTCCGGCGGCAGCCAGCGCTCGGCGACGCGGCGCAGCAGATACTTGTCGCGGAAGCCGCGCAGCTTCCATCGCGGGTGCAGCTTTGCGGTGAAGTCAAAGACGTCCTCGTCGAGGAACGGATAGCGCACTTCCACCGACGAGTGCATGGAGACACGGTCGCCCTTCGCCTGCAGCAGGTGTCCCGCGAGGGTGACGCGTGCGCCGATCCAGAGTCCGCGGTTCAGCGGATGCCAGCGCCGGGCGCGCTCCACATTGAGGCCGAGTGTTTCCCAAGGCCGGGCCTTCTCCAGCACCTCGCGCATGGGCCCGGCGTAGAAGCGCAGCTTCGAGAGCGCGAGCAGCCCGTACGAATCAATCCATGCGTTCGGGCCGCCGATGGATTTTTCCAGTTCGAGCCGTGCTGCCGACGGGTAGTTGGGCACGTGATGCAGCCGGAGGTACGCACGGCGCGCGACGTCGCTCAGCCGCAGTCCCGGCACGAGATCCAGAATGCCCATCACTTTCGCCGCCTTGTACCACGGATAGCCGGCCAGCCATTCATCGGCACCTTCGCCCGTGAGCACCACCTTCTGCCCGCAGGCATGGACGCGCTTCGCCAGCATGAGCAGCGCCGCGCACGAAGTATCAATCACCGGCGACTCCGCGGCCTGGATCAGTTCCGGATAAGTCGCGAGCGCGTCGCTGTTGCGAAAGTCCTGCACGATCGGCGGCTTGGTGCCGATGTGCGCAGCGGAGAGATTTGCCGCGCTCAGCTCATCGAGCGCCGGATCGTCCACGCGGATGGTGTAGGTGTTGATCGCCGGGCCTTTGAGCTTGCAGGCCATCGCCACGATCATGCTCGAATCAAGGCCGCCCGAGAGATACGCGCCCACCGGCACATCGGCGCGGAGCCGTTTCTCCACGGCCTTCAGCAACACATCTTCGAACGCATCCACTAGCTTGCGAGGATCGCCGTCCGGGTCCTCGTCACCCCGATTTGGGAAATCCATCTCCCAGTAGGCGCGCTCACGGATCCCTGGCGCCTCACCATTTCCGCTGCCCGGAGTGATCTGCAAATCGTGCCCGGCAGGCAAAAGCTGCACGCCCTCGAAACACGTCACAGGCCCCGGCATCGCGGCGAAGGTGAACATCTGATCGATGCCGCGCAGATCGGGCTTCGCAGCCACCATGCCCGAGGCGAGGAGACCTTTGATCTCGGATGCAAAAAGCAGCCAGTCACCTTGTCGCGTCCAATAGAGCGGCGAGATGCCGAACCGATCGCGGCCGAGCACGAGCCGTCGCCGCCGCTCGTCCCACAGCGCGATGGCGAACTGTCCTCGCAGCCGCCCGAACATTCCCTCCTGATGCTCTTCCCAAAGGTGCGGGATGATCTCCGTGTCGCAATGCGTGCGCAGGCGATGACCCCGGGCCACCAATTCCGCCCGCCGTTCGGCGTGATCGAATAGCTCACCGTTGAATACCACGGACACACTCCGGTCTTCATTCGCCATCGGCTGCTGGCCATCGGCGAGGCCGACGATGCTCAGCCGCCGCGACGCCAGCGCCAGCCCCGGCCGCTGGAGAAAACCCTCCTCATCCGGCCCGCGATGAAACAGCGCGCGAGACATCGCCTGGATGGCGCCCTCGGGCACGGTTTGCCGCCCGGACAGATCGATGATTCCTGCGATGCCGCACATGAGGTTGTCCTTCTACTTCGTTGTTCGTGGCCTGCCACACCGTATCTGTTTTTTTTATTCTCACAGCCAGTTGCGCTCCGTGCTACGAATCAAGGGATGATGAGCCATTTTCATACTGCAGCCGCCGCCCACCACCGGAATCCTTTGAGCGACGGCGACCTGGCGGAGAACGAATCCGAAG
>JAYWEO010000339.1:0-7481 GCA_043779225.1 Prosthecobacter sp. | reverse complement strand
CGTCGGTGACTTTGATCGTGAGCTTGTAGTTCAGCCCCGCCACGACCTGCCGCTCCACTTTCTCGATGCTGACGAACGCGAGCTTCGCATCGTGTGCGTTCACCGCGAATTTCGCCGCCGCCAGTGCGCCCTCTTCATTCGCCGCCGCGGGCGAAAAGCCGCCGGGGATTTGCGCCGCGATTTTTTGCGCGGGGGCGCCGAGGGTGAAAATGGAAACGGCAAACGCGAGCGACAGCAGCGGAGTTTTCATGGGAGGAAAGTTTCAGTCGGCGGCATTCGTATCGCGCGGACGGATGCACAGCACAAGCACCACGGCCACCGCGGCGGCAACGGCGCAGATGCCGAAGATGAGCGACGGCGCTGCATGCGCGGTGCGCATCGCACCGACTTTTTTCACAGCCAGCCCGCCGACGGTGATGCTCACCATGTTCATCAGCCCGTAGCCCGTCGCGCGCAGCCGCGCCGGCACGATCTGGCAGAGGATGGGCATGTTGTTCGTGTCAAAAAATCCCCAGCCGATGCCGAACAAAACAAGAAACGCAATCGCGACATCGAGCGACGGCGCGAAGCCGATTCCGAAGAGCGCCGGGATGCACAGCACCGTGCCGATGGCGCTCACGTAGATGCGCCCGCGCGGCGTGCGCTTCGTCCAGACATCCGCCAGCGCGCCGCCGACCAGCACGCCGCCGAGCGACGCGAGCGTGACCCAGAGCGTCGCCGAGATCCCCGCCTTGCCTTCGCCGAGATCGAATGTCTTCGCCAGCAGCGACGGCATCCAGCTTTTCACCACCCAGCCGGGCATCGCGGGCAGCGTGAAATAGAGCACGAGCAGAATGAACGAACCGCAGCCGAACAGACTGCCGAGCGACGCACCGATTCCCGGTCGCGCTCCCCCGCCCTCCACAGCAGGACGCGGCGCGCTTTTCAAAAAAACAAACAGCACACCCGCGTAGAGCACGCCCGCGAGGCCAAACCATGTGAATGCCGCGCGCCATCCATAGCTCGACTCCGCGATGTAGCCGCCCATGCCGCCGAAAATGATCCCCGTGTAAATGCCCGCCTGATGCACGCCGATCGCCCGCGAGCGCGTGCCGCCACTGTGAAAATCCGCGATGAGCGCCAGCGCCGCCGGGATGTAGCATGCCTCGCTCACACCCATGAGCGCGCGCGCCCACCACAGCTGATCGTAGTTCTGCGCGCGCCCAGTGAGCCATGTGATGAACGACCAAACCGCGAGGCTGCCGATGATGACCCAGCGCCGGTTGAACCGATCCGCGACGTAGCCGCCCACCGGACTGAAAAGACCGTACACGAGGAGAAATACCGCCATCAAATCGCCGAAGTGCTCATGGTTGATGACACCCGGCACGCCCGCGACGATGGATTTCTCCATCGTGGAAAAAATCTGCCGGTCGAGGTAGTTCAGCAGCGCCACGGGGAAAAGCAGCGCGACGACGCACCATGCGTAACGCATGCTTTTGGCCGAGGGATTCGTGTTCATGCGCCGAGAGGAAATGTGCGCGGGCTATTTCACAGAGCGCGGATTTCGGAGGTAATAAAAATGCCCGTCCTCCGCGCCGACGAGCAGATCGGGTATGCCGTCCTTGTTCCAGTCCACCGTCATCGGGCTCGTGTCGTGACCGGCGAGATTGAGTCCGTCCAAGTTGCCCATATTCTTGAAGAGCCACTTGCCATCGCGCTGGCCGGCTTGCCTCCACAATTCGGCATTCCCGCTGTTGATGAGGATATCCGTCGCGCCATCGCCATCCCAATCCGTAAGGCAGAATTTGCGACGTCCACTCTTGCCGCCGATGCCGGTGTTGAAGTGCAGCGGCTCGCCTTTTTCATCGCAGAACACGCGCTTCGGCGGGAGCAGCACGAGTTTGCCGTCGCGTTTCGCCCGCTCGAAGAACGCGAGGCAGCCCCCGTGATCGAGCATCACGAGATCCGTGAGGCCGTCCTTGTTCCAATCGGTGGCGAACGGCGTCGTGCGCCATTGCGTGAGCAGCGCCTTGCCCTCCGGGCGCATCCAACCCCACGCGAGTGAAGGCTGCGCGCCGTCCCATTCGACCTCGATGGGCTGCGCGGCGGCGAGCTTCGGCCGCGTGCGCGTGCCGATGTTTTTGAACCACACGACCTTTCCGAGAATGGAATTCACGATGAGGTCCGGCAGCCCGTCACCGTCCCAATCCGCCACGCTGAGCGTCGTGTATCCCCACTTCGATTCTGCGGGCCCTTGGATGCTTCCATTCGGGCCAGCCAGGAAACGGATGACCTTGCCGTCTGCTTCGAGATATTTTGGTGCAGCCCACTTCGGCTTTTCAACACCGGGCGCACTGAGGTTTTTGAAAAACAAAATGTAGCCCGCGGAATTTCCGGACACGATGTCCATCGCACCGTCGCCATCCCAATCCACGCCGACGGGCGTCGCGAGCGCACCGCACTTCACCTCATCGGCCTCCTGCTGAAAATAGCGCGGCGGGAGAAACTGCGGCGTCCCGTCGGCGGAAATATTCCCGGTGTTCTCGATGAACGCCACGCGCCCGTCCTCATCGCCGACGATGAGGTCCGTGCGCCCGTCCTTGTTCCAATCAATCGCCGTTGGCGTGATCATTTCGAGGTCCATCGTGATCGGCTTGCCGTCCGGCGTCCTGAGCTGGCGGCCCGGCGCATACTTCGGCTCTGTGCGCGTGCCGATGTTTTCGAAATACGTGAAGCTGTCGCGGAACTCGCCGCAGATGAGATCCAGTTTCCCGTTGCCCTTGAAGTCCGCGAAGTTCGGCGACGGCCAGCCGAATGTCTCGACCGGCTTGTCACCCGCCATGAGTTTCACCGGCGTCCCATACTTCGGCGCATCGTTCGCGCCCGTGTTGCGGAGCACATACACGAAGCCGCGCAACGGGCCAGCGGTCCATTTTCCCTCCGGCGTGAAGGCGTTGTCCCAGCCGTACTCCGTCCAGTCGTCCACGCCGACAGCGAGGTCCACCTTGCCGTCCCCGTCGAAGTCCGTGTAGCGCCAGAAATTTCCGCGCACCTTGTTGGGATGCACATTCACGGGCGCCGGGAGCTTCACGTCCTTGTCGAGTCCGCTCTGGAGAAAGTCGGGGTATTCCTTCGCCGGCGTCAACACGCGCGGCCTGCCATCCACGTAGGACACCCCGGGCATTTGCAACCCTTTGCTGATGCGTCGGCCCGCCTTGAAAACCGGCATCGCATCGCGCGCCGTGTCCGTGCCGGGATTTTCGAAGACGTAGGTGCCGTTGTACGGCTTGTCCGGGCATGACACGACGAGGTCGAGCTTGCCGTCGCCGCTAAAATCCATCGGCAGCGGAAACGCCCACAGGCCGACACCGAGATCCACGGTGAGGCCGGGGTTGTTATACTTCAGACGCTCAAGTCCGTCTGCGCGGACAATACTCGTTGGAAAAATGGTGAGCAGTGCGGCTGATGCGAGCACGGAGATGGCAGCGATTTTCATAGAGGGAAATAGGACGAGGCAGTGGATTTCAAGGACGGCGGAGCGTGCCACAGATGTTCACGCGAATGCCAAGAGCACGGGCAAACGCAGCTTTGGAAAACATGCACTCATCCGCCTCCTTCGCATCCTTTGCATAGGCGACCTGGATGTGATTCGCCTGATGTTTCGCCATGAGCTGATCGCGCGACACGCCGTAGGTGACGGCGTGCATGATGGGCCATTGCGGCGTGGTCGCCTGCCAGCGGCGCTCGGTCTCCTCGCGCGGCAGCGTCACGACTCCGCCGCGCCCGATGTCCATGTGCAGCGCTTCGCCCTCGACGTAGATGCGCGACCAGACGATTTCGCCGGGCTTGCTGATGCCGCGCAACGTCGAGCCGCCATTTGGAAAATACATCGCAGGCTGGCGGAAACCTTCCGCGCCTTTCCAGCCGCCGATGAAATGCGCAGGCGGCGCCGCACCGCTGATGAGGAAGACCCAGACGAAGTCGGAAATGTTGGCGCCCGCGTGGGATCTTCCCGTTCCGACTTCCGGCTTCCGACTTCCGACTTCCGCAACTGCGCCCCAGCGCACGTCGTGCAGCGTGTTCTCGACCGGCTGTCCGAGCGCCGAGTGGACGCGCTGCGTGAGCAGGCCATCGAGCCCGGCGCACTCGTCCACTTCGTTGAAATGCGTGACGGGTTTTCCCGCGTAGAGCACGCGCTTGCCGTCGCGCGAACGCACGGGCGGACGGGCGGAGTTGTTCAGCGTGCCCTCGACGAGATCGCTCGCAGGCAGCAAATCTTTCAGCCCTTGCTGATACTGGATGCCGATGGCGTCGCAGCCGAAGTCATCCGCGATGCGCACGGCCGCGACATACATTTTGCACTGCAGGCGGATCTGCGCGTCGGTGAGGTCGGTCGAATGCGTCGGACCCGTATGGAATTTCATCCCCTTCTTTTCGAGCCAAGTGCGCACCGCATCCGCCTCGGCATCCGGCACGCGCATCGTCTCGGCAAAAAGCGCCGACTGGCTGAGCCGCTCCTTGAACACGCCGCACGCATGCAGCGCATGGTCGGGGATGATCGCGTTGAACATGCCCATGCAGCCCTCGTCGAAAATGCCCATGATCGCTTTCTCGCTGCGCAGTGTCGCCGCAAGCTTTTCGCCGAGCTTCGCCGCGCGCGCTGGCACCTTCATTTTCTCAAGAGGACGCGCGTGCGAGGTGTCGTGCGTGATGCGCCCGGTCTTGAGCCACTGGCGCAGCTTCGTGAGGAAGAATGCGTCGGTGAAATCCTCGCTCCACAATGTCGAGTAACGCACGCCGGCTTTCGTCAGCGAGCCATTGAGATTCAGCATGCCGACGAGCCCCGGCCACTGGCCGCTCCAATTTGCGACCGTGAGAATCGGCCCGCGATGCGTCGTGAGCCCGGCAAGCACGTGATGCGAGTATTGCCACACCGCCTCGGCCACGATGAGCGGAGCATCGGGGTCCACATTGCGGAAAATTTCGAGGCCCATCTTCTGCGAATCAATGAAGCCATGCTTCGCCTTCGCATTGAAGGAATGCGCGCGCACGACATCGAAGCCCTCGGCCTTGAGCACGGCCGCGAGCGCCTTTTCCATCGCGGCCTGCGCGGGCCAGCAGACTTGATTGGCGGAGATGCGGAGATCACCGCTGGCGATGAGCTGGACTTGTTTTTTGGAGAGACGTTTTTGACTCATGATTTTGGGGATAGTGATGGCGCTGCCGCCGGGTGTTTCGCAACACCTGACGTTGTCTTTTCAAGTTCGCCGACGGCCCGGCCAAGCAACATCGGCGCGGGCTCCATGCGTCCGCTGGAAAAGGCGACGCGCGAAACGCTGACGAGCGAAAGGAGCATGATCGGAAGCTTCATTGGCATTCAGCGCCCAGCGGTTCACCGCCCCGGCGCGGGCGGGAGTTGCTTCAGCCACGCGAGATTGAAGACGTAGTGGTTCTTGCTGCTGACGAGTTGCACGCGGCCATCGCGCGTCTGCGTGGCGGCGAGGTAGCCCTGCGGCTCGGCGGAGGTGGGGCTGAGCGTGAACTGGCCGCGGTCGATTCCATTCACCGTGCGCGGCGCGCCACCGGGGGTGATGAGGCGGCGATGCGGCCACGTCTTTCCGTCGTCAAAGGACAGCGCGGCGAAGAGACCCGCACCGTGGAGCGTGCCGCTCTCGCAGGGGAAATCCATGCCCGCCGGCTTCTTCGCGTTCGCCGAAATATCCGTGAACGAGCAGAGCAGCATCGGCCCTTCGCGGAGTCGCATGAGCACCGCGCGCTGCACGCTGCTGATCGCGGGGAATGGCGTCGGCTCGTGCGTCCACATCACACCGCCGTCGCTGGAGAAGCTGGCCGGAGTCTTGAAATCAAACTTCGCCTGCTCGGCCTCCGTGTTGAGCCGTCCGATGGTCATGAGACGTCCGTCGCCGAGTTGCACGATGGGCGCATGGATGCCGGCATGGCGTGCGGAGCTTCCGCTGCGATGCGCGAGTTTCTTGTCGGTGATCGGGGTGAAGGTCCACGTCTTACCGCCATCGCGGCTAATCGTGAGACTCGTGGCCGTGGTGTCCTGCGTCATCGCGATTACGCCTTCGCGCGTGCGCATGACGCCATTGCCGATTTCGCTCACAGGCTGGAAGGCCCGCGCCTTCGTCCAAGTGACGCCATTGTCCGTGCTCATGCGCACGATGTCCTCGACCTGTCCGCGAGCGAAATGGAACAGCGTCCTTTCGCCATCCCACCAGAGCTTCGGTGCGTGATCATTGATGTCCGGGCCGTCCCAAAACAGCGAGGCCGGCTCCCACTCCGTCGCGCCACGGCGAAGGCGGCTCGCGAGGTTGTTCAACTCCGTGCCCGCTTCGTCCACGCACGAATACCACACGGCGAGCAGGTCGCCGTTCGGGCACTCCGCGATGGCGGGACTGTGATTGTGCCATGAGAACAGCGGGCCGGATGAATTCGGCGGAATGATCACGAACGGCTTTGGACCGTCGAAAAACGGCACGTCCGCCGGTGGCATTTCGATCTTCGGCACCGACTGTGAGACGTTCTGTGCATTGAGCGGCAGCGGCGCGGGCGGGAGCATCTTGCCGCGCGGCCACTCACCGAGCACCACGCGGAAACCGGTCTTTTCACCGCCCGTCTCCGGCAGCCACGCAGTGCGATTCGCGGAACGCAGCAGGCGTGTCTGCATCGAATGGCCGCCGCCGCGGATAACGCGGAAGTCGCCATCGCTGCGGCCGAGCGGATCGATCTGCTCGCCGGCTTCATACGGCCCGTACCAGTCCGCGCACCACTCGGACACGTTGCCGTGCATGTCGAAGAGACCCCACGCATTCGCCGGGGTCTGCGCGACGCGGAGCGTGAGCCTGGCAGTCTTCGGACGAAATTCAGGCGGCAATTTTCCATCGGGGAAAAAGCGATCGCGCAATCCAATGTCCGGCGGCCACTGATGGAAACCCGCGGGCAATGCATCGCCGGTGTGAAAGAGCGTCGTCGTACCCGCGCGGCACGCATACTCCCACTCCGCCTCGGTCGGCAGGCGATACGTGCGCTGCTCCTTTTTTGAGAGCCATTCGCAGAAACTCACCGCGTCGTTCCAAGTCACGCCGGTCACCGCTTCATCATCCGCGCCCTTGCCGCCGTTCTTCGGATCGAACTGCCGATACTGCCCGAGCGTCACTTCCGTCGCAGCGATGTGAAATGCAGCGCTGACCGTGACTTTGTGCGCCGGCCTCTCATCCCAATCCGCGTCGTCGAACTTCGCCGCGTGGTCCTTTACCTTGTAGTCAGCGGCGGGTCCGTCCTGCCCCATCGTGAAGCTTCCCGGCGAAACTGGCGCGAGCTTCATGCCGAGCGAATTGGTGATGGCTTCGCCAGCGCGCAGCGTGAATGGCGGAGCAAGGAGCAGGGCGACGAATGCCGCGACGGAGGGTTTCATGGAGCGACGTCGGGTTGCAGCGGCGATCCCGATTTTGGCTTGAGGGCAAAAAAATCGCCGA
>JAYWEO010000338.1:0-3798 GCA_043779225.1 Prosthecobacter sp. | reverse complement strand
GTCCGGCTCGGCGACGAGCAATTTCACGAGGATGGCGGTATCGAGATACATCACCAGCCCCGCCCATCGCGGTCTTCGCGAACGATCTCGTCGGCGGTCGGCCCGCCGCGCCATTTCGGCATCGTCTTGAGGTGTTCGCGCGTTCCTTGGAATGGCTGCCGCTGCTCCCCGCCCGTGATCGGCACCAGCCGCGCCTTGGGCACGCCATCGCTGGTGATCACGACCTCCCGCCCGGCGGCAACCTGATCGAGCAATCCCGACAGGTGCGCCTTGGCCGCGCGCACTGATATGCCGGATCCCCCGCCGGGAAGCGGCGCGATCTCCTGCACGACCGAGGACGTCATTTCCTCCATTTCCGATGCTTGTTCCGTTTTCATGGAGCCAATGTAGTCACGCGTGGTCACATCGCGCAAGTTTTTTTGTCGGTAAAGTGGGATTTTCTTTTTCATGGGAGCATCGGGCGGTTCAGCGGTTGGAAATCGCGGTCACAATGGCGTATGCATTCACGGCGTTTCATTTGAGGGAAAATGGGCATCACCGCAGATGGCTCACGAAATCTCCCCGGCATACAGATCGGCGATGGGGAAAATCAGATCGTAGTCGTTCCAGTAGATGTCGCCGCGGTCGAGCGTCCAATTCAGAAACAATTTCTTGTCGAGATACTTTCGGATCGCCGGGTGATGCGACTTGCTGAGGAACGGCTTGAAATCAACAACGGACACATGCCCGTCGTTGAACGTAACTTTCAATTTGTAACCGCCGGCATGCTCGACGCCGGTGATTTCGAGGTAAGCTGTCTTGGCGCTCATTTGAGTTTCTTGGTGATGATCTCGGTGCTCACGTCCCGGTGATGGACGAAGAACGCGATCCACTTGGCCACTATGTCCTCTGCCTTTGCGCGGGCAAGGGTTTCAAAGTCCTTTTGCTCCGTGGCCGTGAGCGGCCGTTTGTTGCCGACAGCCACCACGCGGATTTCCGTAATTCGCCCATCCACGATGATGATTTCCGCCTTGCACTCCCTGCCCTGTCGCCTCCCATGGACATGAATCGGATCGTGATCGTTCGCGAAGAAGAACACTGAGATTCCGAAGTATTCGTAGAGCTTGGGCATCAGCAGAGGCTGGTTGAACAGTTGGTTGGATGCGCCGCGCCGCCTTCCATGCGGGCGTAATAGGCAGCTCGGAGCCGGTCAATTTCGATGCTCAATTCAACGACCTGTTGGCGGGCTTCGCGCACCTCGCCGTCCAGATCCACCGCCGGGACGAGTTCGCATTTTCCAGAGCCTTTCCGCGAAGTGACCACAGGGCGACCCGAGCGTTTGTGCTCCGCCACCACCCGGATAAAGGCCTCCGTCAGCCCTCGCTGCGTGAGCAGGTGCATCGGCACGCCGCGCACACACGCGCCGACACCGGGAACGATTTCCCAAAGCGGCTCCGCGTTGCTCGCGCGTTCTCGGCTGGTGAAGTCCAGTGGCATTTTCAGACGGAAAGATGCATCGAAATCCGCAGCAGTGGATGTCCCGTCGTTCCCTGACGCCTCGGATGTCCGATCATTTTCCGAAGCCCGGAGGGCTGCACGGAAATTAGCCGGTGGTCGAGCGAGGCACGCGCGAACACCACCGGATCGCATCGCATCACGAGCGCACCCCGGATGGGGTGCCGGAAGCTGCCGGGGGATTCCTGGCGCACCCTCCGGGGCGCATGGCTGTGGTGCCGGGGATCCGGTGGTGTTCGCTCGCTACACTCGCTCGACCACCGGCTAATTTCCATGACGCCTCCGGCATCGCAAAGTGCATGACACGCTCTAAAAAGGGATGGCGACATCACCCGTCTTCCGGGCGCGTAGCGCCCGAAACAACAATAGCCGTGGGTGAGCGCAGCGAACCCACGGAACTGCGACGAAGCGGGCAAGCCGCGCAGCGGCTCAACAACGGACGGCGTATGCGCGCGGGAAAGTTGCGCCGCTACGCGGCGCGGACGTCTGGCGTGCGATCCGTGGGTTCCTCGTTCCTCGTCACCCACGGCTATTGTTGTTTCGGCGCTCCGCGCCGCGTGCGATTTCATCCGCATTGAGAGAGTCGGGCAGCGCAAGTTCGCGCGGTGCAAAGTGTTTGATGAAGGTCGTCTTCCCCGCACCGTTTGGGCCTGCGATGACATAGAGCGAAGGCATGAGAGGTCATGGACGGAGAATCTTGAGCAGATTATCTACCTTCGCTTTGATCCGGCTATCGATCTTTAGTTTATCGAGTGGCCCTTGGAACTCGACAATATCGGCGAGGAGTTCTCGCGCAGCCGGAGCAGTAAGCTTCGGCTGCATCAGGTTGAGAAGTTCGCGGAACTGCTTACCACAGAGTTGAAACTGAAGACGGCTCGCGATATGAAGTTCGTTGAAGCTGAGAATCGCAAGCAATGCCTGATCGCCGTCGAAACGTGCGAAGAGTTCGCGGTAAACAGTGTCAGCGGCAAAAGAAGCGCCGTTCCCGTTCGTCAGGAAAACCTCAACTAGACCTAAAACGTAAGCACTCAACGCTTCTTTTGGCACATTTGCGCTGGCACCAACCAACCGTTGAAGCTCGCGAGCGAATGGCGGTTCTGCTTGAAAGTTTGACCATCCACGATGAGCAATGAGCAAGTTCTCCACAGCGGTTTGGATTTCGGCAGCACGAAGACTATCAGGGATGTAGGACGCACCTCCTACGACGTCCAAGAATTGCCGAGCCCACGCTTGCTGTTGCTGCTCACCGGTGGCAACAAATTTCCCGTATTTGATGCCAAACTGCTGTCGCGTCCGCACATCAACCCGTCCCCATAAGTAAGGGAGAAGTTGATGAACATTCTGACGAGCCTGTTGCGTAGTGGTTTCTTGCGTATAAATCCCGAAGAATCCCGAAGCCAACGTGCTCACTTGATCCAGAGTCAGGTTCGCGAAGAAGACTGCTATCTGCTTCGCAGCAGCGGCGTCAATTATACTGCCCTTGATATTGCTAAGTAACTTCCCGATCTCCGCCACAACGTTTGAGACAGGAAGGTTGATGACCTCGCGAATGCAAGTCTCCAACCAAGAAATCAACTGCAGACCAGTAAGAGTATTGTTATTTGGGTGCGCAGCGCTTGCCCAATTCCGCATGTAGCGGATGAAGTCCAAGTGTTTGAACCCTAGCTCGGAGATCAACTCGATCTTGTAGGCTCCAGTGATAAGTTCGCTGTCGTCCAAGCGAACCAAATCTTCCGCTCCACTCAGTTTTTTCCGTTTTTCGGCACCAACAGCGATGTCGAAAAAATAACCAATATCGTATTGGGCCACGCGGACACGTAACTCGTGAATGGTTTCATCCCAGAGGTAATTCAGCGCCGCATCAAAGAGTCCAGATGCGACTGCTGCCATAAATTTCGCGATGTAGAAAGAAGACGAAAGCCGACTCTGATCTAACTTCGCCAATACCGAATCGACGTTGGCAAAAACCGTCTCGCGTTCCGGGAGCGGAACAAAAACTGATGCTGTGGGTAAGCCTCGGTCGCCGATGAACGCCAACAATCCCCGCTCAAACGACTGGAGTTGAATCACTCCCGCGTTCCTCGTTGCGATGGTGCTCGTTGGGTTATCCGGCATTTCCGATTATTGGTAAGCGTGCGCCTTCTCGGTGGAGATCAGACATCCAGCCGCGCATTCAGCGCGTTGTCTTCGATGAACTGGCGGCGGGGCTCGACGATGTCGCCCATGAGGATGGTGAACATGCGGTCGGCCTGGACGGCGTTGTCCTCGTTGAGGTCCACTTTCATCATGCGGCGTTTCTCGGGG
>JAYWEO010000337.1:0-29264 GCA_043779225.1 Prosthecobacter sp. | reverse complement strand
GGCATCGCCAGCCTGTGCATCGGTGGCGGGATGGGAATCGCGATGGCGGTGGAGCGCTGACACGGAGCAGCGGCAAGGCATCCCGACAAACATTCTCTCCGAATGGATCGTGCGCGTGTCGTGATCACCGTTCAAAATACTCCGATGACAACCCCGCTTTCCTCAGCATTTGCCGGAACCGTCACGGCGTCGCGATGCGTAAGCCTTGTGTGACAAGGCATGCTTTTCACGCCATTCACAGAATGAAGCCGTTCGATTTCCTCACGTTTCCATGACGCAGATTCCAGTCGCCATACCCGATCTGGCACCGGTGATGGTTCTCCCCGGCGTGGCACTGTTTCCAAAGGCAGTCTTGCCCCTGCGCATTTTTGAGCCGCGTTACAGGGCGATGCTCGAATTCGCCCTTGAGCATGACCGCATGTTCTGTGTCGCACAGATGAAGCCTGGGATCTCGGATGCCGTGGGCGAGGATCAGTTTTTTCACACCGCTGGCATCGGCCTCATCTCCGCATCGCTCACGCAGGCGGATGGGACCTCGAATCTCATGCTCCAGGGATTGGCACGCGTGCGGTTCCAGGGGTTCGTGCAGGAGAGGCCCTTCCGCATCGCACGCATCACGCCGCTGCCGGCGGTCACGACTGATTCGCGGCAGGCGAAGGCGCTTTGCGACGAACTTCGCAGGCACTGCTTGAGGATTCGCGTGAATGGTGCGCCGCTGCCGGAGCCTTTTCCGGAGATGCTCGAAAACATGATCGACGCGGACGACCTCGTGAATGCCATCGCCCATTCATTGATCGCGGATGGCTTCGAGCGGCAAAGCCTCCTGGAGGAAGAGGACACCGCACAGCGTCTGCGTACGCTCGTGCGGCTGATCCGCGAGCAGTTTCCTGCCAGCGAAAAATAGACCGCAGCCTGCTCTGCCTGAGCACAGCACCCTGCGGGAATAATGAGCGAAATATTTCGCTCACCGCCCTGTCCCGGAAGGCGAAGATCTTTGCGAGATGCAGCTTCACGATGAAGGGATGCATGATATCATCACTGGCTGCCGCGAACGTCTTTGCGCCAGCCGGCAAAACCCCTTTTGATTGTCGGCGCACGGCGGCTGGCACATTCTTCGCGGCGATGAATGCCGATCCCGACAAAGACTTGGAAGCCGAGATCAGGCTTTTGCGTGAGGTCGGCCACGGCGACCGGCGGAGCTTCGAGATGCTGTACGAACGGTTTTCCGGCGTCCTTTTTTCCACGGCCTTTCGCGTGCTGAACAACCAGGAGGCCGCGGAGGATGTGCTGCAGGATGTGTTCGTCCAGATCTGGGAAAAGGCGGCACTCTATGATCCTGCGCGCGGCAAGCCGATGACTTGGGCGATCACGCTCACGCGGAACAAGGCCATCGATCGTCTCCGCTCCGTGCAGCGTCGCAGCCGGCTGCAGGATGACTTGCAGCATGAATCTCAGACGGTGGAGCAGTTTGACGACAAGAGTTCATTCGATGCGGTCTCCTCGGTGGAGACGGCCGGGATGGTCCGTGAAGCGGTCAAGAAGCTCTCGAAAGATCAGCGTGAAGCCATCGAACTCGCGTTCTTTTCCTCACTCACGCAGACGGAAATATCGGAGCGGCTGAACCAGCCGCTCGGCACGGTCAAAGCGCGCATCCGTCGCGGAATGATGCGGCTGCAGGAACTCGTCAGGCCCGGTCGGTAGGCCTGCCGCGCTGTGCGCAGGCGTGCAGGTCAGAGTTTCGCGAGGTTTTCGCGGGCTTCCTTTTTGACGAGGTCATCGGCCTTGTCCCCGTTTGGCAGGCTGAGCGCCTTGCTGAGGCTCTGCTTCGCCCGCTCGGTGTCGCCCAGCGCGGCGTAGGCGCGGCCGAGTGCGGCGTGATTGGAGACGCGCCGCGGATTGAGGGCCACGGCCTTTTCGAGGAAGCGCACGGCGTCCTTGTTCGTCGCGGTCGGGATGGTGCCATACACCACACGGGCCATCGCGCGGAGGAGGCCGTTCAGATTGGCCATCTCGTAGCTCCACGAACCGAGCACGAAGTGGGTGAGGTCGTTGTTCGGGTCCAAGGCGAGCGCATCATCGGCGTGCTGCTTGATTAGCTTGGAGTAGGCGATCTTCGTCTTTGCATCAGACACGGTGGCGGCGCGTCCGTAGCAAATGGCGAGGGAGAGGTGAGTGAGCGCGCTCTTCGGGCTGGCGGCGACGGCACGCCGGGCGAAGTTCAGCGATTGTTCCGCACGCGAGCGCTTCTGCGCCAGATCGGGGGCGTCCAGCACGAGCTCGGCGTATTGCTTCGCGATCCGGCGCAGGATTTCGCCGTCATTCGGCGCAATTTTCTCCGCTTCGAGACAGACCGCGAGTGCTTCCTGATTTTTGCCGAGCTTGTCCAGAGCGTCGGATTTTTTGATCAGCTCCGGGACTTCAGCCCCCCATGCCGTCAGCGTGAGAAATAACGAGGCTGCAAAAAGCAGGGCGCTGTGGATTTGCATGGGGGTTTGGGTTTTGGATTTTCAGTCGCCGCTCCATTCGTGCGGTTCCTGCAAGAGGACGCCAGAATGAAGAGTGGCGCAAACACTCAGGCTACCGCGGGGGCGTGCAATTCGCGCTCCCGCGCGACCAGCCAGAGCGGATCGTCGCCGTCGCCGAGGATCGGGGTGATGGCAATCTCGACCCAATAGGGCTCGCCGTTCTTGTGGTAGTTGAGGATCGTCTCCCGGCACGGCTGATATTCCTTCACCGCGCGCCGCATGCGTGCGGCGGTATCACGATCGGTTTTCTCACCTTGCAAAATCGGGCCGAGATTTTTTCCGCGCAGCTCGTCTAGCGTATAGCCGCACATCTCGGTGAATGCCGGATTCACCCATTGCACCAGGCCGTCCGGGCCGGACATCACAAATCCCTCCGGGGACGATTGCTGGGGATGGCCCGCGATTTTCGCGAGGATGCGGGATTTGAGCGCCGGAGAAGGTCGGACATTTCGAGGCAGTGTCGCAAGATTCACCTCGGCGGCCACGTCGCAAAGGCTTGCGGTGAGCTCCCGGACTTCACTGTGAAATTCCAAGATCAGCTCGAACTGCTCCCGTTCGGCAGAGATCATGACGCCGGACGAATAAAGGGCGGCTTGTTCTTGGAGAGTGTCGGAAATCAACTGAGGTGCAAATGTCGTGGCGGAACGGCTGCGATACGGGCGTGTCTGCAATCTGGATGCACACCGGCATGATGTTTATTGTGGTTTGGCGGGAACCCGCTGCATCCATCCGAGCTGCAGGGGCGAATGGTAGGCACAGTATTCGCAGGAGGCGAAAAAACTCACCATGACCGCATCTGACCCATCCAAGACATCCCCGAGCCCTTTCACACGTCTGCTTTCACGAATCCCGGGGCTGGCGTGGCTGCTTGCCGCCGTGGCCGTGCTGCCGGGCTGCGCATCGAAGGGGAAGGCTCCGGGGCAGCCGCTGCGGACGGTGTCGCACGTGGATCTGAATCGCTACATGGGCGACTGGTATGTCATCGCAAACATCCCGTATTTTGCGGAAAAGGACTGCGTCGGCTCGGTGGAGAGCTACGCCCTTCGGCCAGACGGTCGGATTGATAACTGGTTCACTTTCCGCAAAGGCTCCTTCGACGCGCCGCAGAAAAAATTCACCGCGATGGCCTCGGTGCAGAATCATGTGACCAACGCAGAATGGCGCGTCCGGTTCTTCGGACTGGTCACCGCCGACTACCTCGTGCTCGATCTCGATCCGCAGTATCGCTGGACGGTGGTCGGCCATCCTTCGCGGAACTACGGCTGGATCATGGCCCGCACGAAGACGCTCCCGGCGGCGACGTACGATGGAATCCTGCAGCGTCTGAAAGCCGCGGGCTACGATCCTGCGCGCTTCGTGAAAGTGCCGCAGATTCCGCCGCAGGATGGCAGTGCGCCGCGGGGAAAGCATTGAAACTCCCGTGCGAAAGAATACTGCTCCCAGCATTCGTGTGAAAACCGTGTCCACATCGTCCATGGAAACCGCTGCCCCGGAATCCGCCAACTCCGGAAGCTGCAAGGACGCGGACGAATCGAGTTCCTCTTCCCAATTCCATGCGCCTCCGCGGCGCGGCTCGCTCCGCTCGATGCTGGTCACGATACGCCAATGGTTCGACTCGGATTACTTTCCCGGTGGTGCCGAGGCCGCGCGAAAAAAGCCGGATCGCTTTGAGTGGCAGCGTGCGCTCCCTTTTCTGTTCCTGCACCTCGGCTGCCTGCTCGTGATCGCCGTGGGCTGGAGCTGGACTGCGGTTGCGGTCGCGGTCGCGCTCTACGTCGTGCGGATGTTTGCGATCACGGCGTTCTATCACCGCTATTTTGCGCATCGTGCCTTCCGCACTTCGCGCGCCGTGCAGTTCCTCCTCGCGATCCTGGGCAACACCGCGATCCAGCGTGGCGCGCTGTGGTGGGCCTCAGTGCATCGGCACCATCATAGACATTCGGACCAGGAGGAAGATGCCCACTCGCCTGGGCTGCACGGCTTTTGGTGGTCACACATCGGGTGGATGACGACGAGCAAGAATTTCCCGACCGACTATCGGAGTGTGAACGACCTCGCGAAATTTCCTGAACTCGTCTTCCTGAACCGCTTCGATCTCATCGTGCCCGCGATTTTCGGCGCGGCGCTCTTTGGATTTGGCGCGCTGCTGGATGCGCTGTGGCCACAGCTCGGTACGTCTGGCGCGCAGGTTTTCGTCTGGGGATTTTTCGTCAGCACCGTGGTGCTGCTGCACGGGACGCTCTTTGTGAACTCCCTCGCGCACATCGTCGGCAGCCGCCGATTCCAGACTTCCGACGACAGCCGGAACAGCTTCCTGCTCGCGATTTTCACGCTCGGTGAAGGCTGGCACAACAACCATCACCGCTACATGAACACGGCGCGGCAGGGGTTCTACTGGTGGGAGATCGACGTGAGCTACTATATGCTGAAGGCGCTCTCGTGGACCGGCCTCATCTGGGATCTGAAGCCAGTCCCGGCCACCATCTATGCCGAGGCCAAGGCTGCGGGAAAAAATCACCCCTAGTGTGAAGACGCTCGCCATCATCGGGACCGGCATCGCCGGGCTCGGCTGCGCGCATTTTCTCCACGCGAGCCACGCCATCACGCTCTACGAGCAGAACGACTACGCAGGCGGGCACACGAACACGATCACCGTGGAGGAAGCAGGCCGCGCCGTGCCGATTGATACCGGATTCATGGTGTTCAATCAAGTCACTTACCCGAACCTCACGCGCCTCTTCCGCGAACTCGGCGTGGCGACGAAGCCGACCGAGATGTCCTTCAGCGTGCAGCACACGCCGAGCGGTCTCGAATACAACGGCGGCAGCCTGAACCTTCTTTTCGGCCAGCGCCGGAATCTCGTGAACTTCCGCCACTGGCGGATGCTGATGCAGATCAACCGCTTCAACAGCGAGGCGATCGCCGCGCTCGACGATGCGAGCTTTGCCGAGATGACCCTGCGCGACTATGTCGCGAAGCGCGGATATGGCGGAGATTTTCTGGAGCGCTATCTCGTGCCGATGAGCAGCGCGGTGTGGAGCACACCGCCGGAGCGCATGCTGGAATTCCCCGCCGTGACGCTGCTGCGCTTCTGGCACAACCACGGCTTCCTCGGACTGCACACGCAGCATCCGTGGTTCACGGTGACGGGCGGTGCGAAATCGTACGTGGAGAAAATCACCGTGCCCTTTCGCGACCGCGTGCAGTTGAAGCAGAAAGCCGTCAGCGTCGAGCGTGCCGCGGGAAAGGCGAGGGTCTTCACGCCGGATGGAGCCGCGCGGGAGTTCGACAAAGTGATCCTCGCCTGCCACGCGGATCAGGCTCTTGCGTTGCTCGCCGATCCCACGACGATGGAGACGAGGCTACTGCGCAATTTTGAATATCAGCCAAACACAGCGACGCTGCACACCGACACATCCTTCATGCCGCGCACCCGCCGCTGCTGGGCATCGTGGAACTACCGCATCGCCAGGGACGGGGCACCGAGCACACACTATTGGATGAACCGCCTGCAAGGGGTCTCCGACCGCACGGACTACTTCGTCTCGCTCAACTGCCACGATCGCATCGCGCACGACCGCGTGCTGCGCCGCATCGAATACGAGCATCCGCTTTTCAATCTCGCCGCCATCGCCGCGCAGCGCGAACTGCCGCAGCTCAATCGCATCGCGCCGGATCAGACGACCTACTTCGCAGGGGCGTGGTTCAAATACGGCTTCCACGAGGATGGCTTCACCAGCGCGCTCGAATGCGCGCGCGTAGTCAGCGGCGAGCCGATCTGGTCATGAACTCCTGCATCTACGAATGCAACGTGATGCATCACCGGCTGGAGCCGAAGGAGCATCAGTTCAGCTACCGCATCTTCATGTTCGCGCTCGATCTCGATGAAGTCGAAGTGCTGTCAAAAAGGCTGCCGTTTTTCAGCCTGAACCGCTGGAACCTCTACACGTTTCGCGACCGGGATCATCTCACGCTGCCGGGCGGGGAGACCAAATCGGTGAAGGAAAACCTCATCACCTACCTCGCGGGCAACGGCATCCAGTTTCCTGAAAGCGGTCGTATCATGCTCGTGACTCTGCCGCGCGTGCTTGGCTACATTTTCAATCCGGTGTCGTTCTACTTCTGCTCGAACGCTGCCGGTGCTCCGATCTGCGCCGTCGTCGAAGTGGGGAACACCTTTCGCGAGATGAAGCCCTACCTGCTCCGCGAGCCCTCGGGCGAGGACGTGTTTCGCCTCATCACGCCAAAGCATTTCTACGTCTCGCCATTCTCGGCGCTCGATCTCGCCTTCGATTTCAAACTGCGCATCCCGGGCGAGAAGCTCGACATCCACATTGATGACCGCGACGGCGAGCGCCGCGTGCTGCTCAGCGCGCTTACGGGCCATCGTGTGCCGCTCACCACCGCACGGCTGCTGTGGTTCACGCTGAAGTATCCGCTCATCACGCTGAAGGTCATCTTCTTCATCCATTGGCACGCATTCCGCCTGTGGCTGAAGCGGCTCCCATTTTTCCGCAAGGCGGCAAATCCCGAACTGCAGCGCGACGTGCTGCGCCCCCATTCTTCCATCGCCACAAAAAAGCCATGAACGAAACCCTCGCCGCTTCCACCTCTGCCTCTGTCAAAGAGTCGCCGGGTTTTTACCAGCACATCGTGCTCGATGCCCTCGGCAGGATGACCGCCGGCTCGCTCCGCATCGAACTCCCCGGTGGCGCACAGCGCGTGATCGGCGTTCCTGGTTCCGACATTAGCGCAGTCATCCGCGTGCGGGAGGCCGCATTTTTCAAACGCTGCGTGCTCTTTGGCGACGTGGGCTTTGGCGAGAGCTACGTGGCTGGCGAATGGGACACCGATTCCATCGAACGTGTGATCGCGTGGGCGATCCTGAACGTCGAAAACTCGCCCTCGATGTCGGGCTCCAAGTCCCGCGCCTTTGCGCTGAACCTGCTCAAATTCGCCAACCGCGTGCAGCACCTCCTGCGTCCGAACAGCGTCCGCACCGCGCGGCAGAACATCTCCGAGCACTACGATCTCGGGAACGATTTCTATCGGCTGTGGCTAGACCCGACGATGACCTACTCCAGCGCCTATTTCACCGCGCCGGATCAGTCCCTCGAATCCGCACAGACCGCAAAATACGATGCGCTCTGCCACAAGCTGCGCCTGCTGCCGACGGATCACGTTCTCGAAATCGGCAGCGGCTGGGGCGGATTCGCCAGTCACGCGGTGCGCCACTACGGATGCCGCGTGACGACCGTCACGATTTCCACGGAGCAGTTCAATTTTGCGCGTGAACGTTTCGCACGCGAGGGCATCGCGGACCGCGTGGACATCCGGCTGGAGGATTACCGCAGGCTCACCGGGCAGTTCGACAAGGTCGCCTCCATCGAAATGATGGAGGCGCTCGGCGACCGCTACCTAGAGACGTATTTCACAAAAATCCACGAGCTGCTGAAACCCGATGGCCTCGTCGGTCTGCAATTCATTACCGCGCCCGACGTGCGGCACGCGGAATTGAAGCGCGGCGTGGACTGGATTCAGAAGCACATTTTCCCCGGCTCGCTGCTCCTTAGCATCGGCCGCGTGAACCAGGCGCTGAACCGCACGGGCGATCTTTTCCTCCACCATCTCGAAGACCTCGGCCTCAGCTACGCGCGCACGCTGCGCACGTGGTTCGACACATTCAACGCACGCATCGCCGAGGTGCACGCGCTCGGGTTCGACGATCGCTTCATCCGCAAATGGAACTACTACCTCCAATACTGCGAGGCCGCCTTCTCCATGCGGAACATCAGCGTCGTGCAGGCCATCTATACGCGCCCGAACAACCCGCGCCTCCGCTCTCTCGCATGATCTGGTTCCTTCGCATCGCATTCATCGCCGTGCTCATCGCGATGCTCGCCGTCACGTCGTGGGCCAGCTCCGTCGTCGCGCTGTGGAAGACTCCGCGCGCCGTGGCCACGCATCCGTGGTTCATCGCGACGCTGTTCGATACCTACTTCGCCTTCCTCACGTTTTACGCATGGGTCGCGTACAAGGAGACGAGCAAGGTCGCGCGCATCGTGTGGCTCATCGCCATCCTGCTGCTCGGCAATATCGCCATGGCAATCTACATGCTGGCCCAGCTCTTCCGTCTGCCAGCCGATGCGAAGATGGAGCAGTTGCTTCTTCGGAAAAAATGAGCGTGGAAATCGTGAATCAGCCAGCCGCTGCGGTGCGCGAGTCGTTTTGGAAAAGACGCATCGTCACGCCCATCGCCGCACAGCTCCGGCAGGGCGCGACGCCGGAGAGACTCGCGCTCACCGTCGCGCTCGGATTCGTCCTCGGGATATTCCCGATCCTCGGCTCCTGCACGCTGCTCTGCGGCATCGCTGCCTTCGCGCTGCGGCTGAATCAGCCCGTGATCCATCTCGTGAACTACCTCGTGTATCCGCTCCAGCTCGTGCTGATCATTCCGATCTACCGCGCTGGCGAGGTGCTCTTCGGGAATGCGCCGATCCCGCTTTCCATCCCGCTCATCTTCGAGCGCTTCCGTGCGGACTTCGGCCAGTTCCTGCGCGATTTCGGGATGATCGCCGTGCAGGGCATCGTCGTCTGGTGCATCGCCGCGCCCGTCGTCGTCGCGGCGATTTATTTTGCCACCCGGCCACTTCTCCGTCGCCTCGCGCGCCGCACTGCCTGAGCCATGCTACCACTCCTCGGTTTCGGACTCCTCATCGCGGTTGCCTACTTCAGCCTCACGTGGGCCATCAGCGTGCGGTTGAAAAATTACGGCTTTCTCGATGTCGCGTGGTCGTATGGTGTCGCGATCCTTGCGCCGATCTACGCGTGGAATTCCCCCGGCACCGCGGCGCACAAGTGGCCCATCGTGATCGTCGGCATGCTCTGGAGCCTGCGTCTCGGCACGCACATTCTCATTCGCGTCGTGCGGCACCATCCGGCCGAGGACGTGCGCTATGAGGCGCTGCGAAAGCGTTGGCCCGGCACCGGCATGTTTTACGTCTTCTTCCAGATGCAGGCCGTCCTCGTGGCCATCTTCTCGCTGCCTTTTCTGTTCGTGAGTTTCGACACCGCTCCGCAAATTAGCGTGATCGAGATCTCCGGCCTCGCCCTCGCGATCCTCTCGCTTTGCGGCGAGGCGCTCGCGGATGCGCAACTCAGCCGCTTCAAGGCCGACCCCGCCAATCGCGGGAAAGTCTGCCAGGCCGGATTGTGGCGCTACTCGCGTCATCCGAATTACTTTTTCGAATCGCTCATCTGGTGGGCCTTTTTCCTCGTCGCGCTCGGCTCGCCGAATGGCTGGATCACGATCGTCTGCCCGCTGCTCATGCTGTGGTTTCTGTGGAAAGTGACAGGCATCCCGCTCACCGAGGAATACTCCCTGCGCAGCAAGGGCGACGCCTACCGCGAGTATCAGCGCACTACGAGCGCGTTCATCCCGTGGTTCCGCAAATCTTCCCAATCATGATCTCACTCGACCGACTGCTGGAGACAAACCTCATCCCCGACCCGTTGATCCGCGTCGGCATCCGCCGCCTGCTCGCGGCCACACTCCGCGAGCACCAGCGTGACAATGTCGAGGAGCAGCGCTCCTCGCTCCTCGCACACATCGCCGGGCTGAAGCAAAGCTCCATCGCCATCCAGACGCGCGACGCAAACGAGCAGCACTACGAGGTGCCCACGCGCTTCTATCAGCTCTGCCTCGGCAAACGGCTGAAATACAGCTCCGGCCTCTGGACGGATGGCGTCACGACCCTCGACGAAGCCGAGGAAAAAATGCTCGCCCTCACCTGCGAACGCGCGGACATCGCCGACGGCCAGCGCATCCTGGAGCTTGGCTGCGGCTGGGGCTCACTCTCCCTGTGGATGGCGGAAAAATACCCGCGCGCGGAAATCACCGTCGTCTCGAATTCCCACACGCAGAAGGAGCACATCGACGCCGAGGCCGCGCGGCGCGGATTCCGGAATCTCACCGTCGTCACGTGCGACATGAATGTCTTCGACATCGCCGCGCAGTTCGATCGCGTGGTGAGCGTCGAGATGTTCGAGCACATGAAAAACTACCAGCTCCTGCTCGCCAAGGTCGCGCGCTGGCTGGTGCCCGGCGGCAAGCTCTTCGTCCACATTTTCACCCATCGTCGCTTTGCCTATCACTACGAGGACAAAGGCGGCGACGACTGGATGACCCGCTACTTTTTCGCCGGCGGACAGATGCCTTCCGACGACCTGCTGCTCTACTTCCAGGACGACCTGCGTATCGAGCAGCACTGGTGCGTGAGCGGCACGCACTACCAGCACACCGCCGAGGCGTGGCTGCGCAACATGGACGCCCGCCGCGCCGAAATCTGGCCCCTCTTCGAGCAGACCTACGGAGCCGACAAGACGAAACGCTGGTGGACCTACTGGCGCGTCTTCTACATGGCCTGCGCCGAACTCTGGGGCTACCGCGACGGCAACGAGTGGCACGTCTCGCACTACCGATTCCGCCGGCCTTAGTTTTTTCAGAGATCGGAAAGAAGGACGTCACTCGGCTGATTCCATTCGTGCTGATTCATGTCCTTCGTGATTCAAATGGAGTCAGCCGTGCATCCCGCGTGCTGTCCTCACCATTTGCAACATCACTCGAATGAACACCCGAATCTTCCTCATCCGCCACGGCGCCACCACTCTCACCGCAGAGGATCGTTTCGCGGGCGCGACCGACGTGCAGCTTTCTGATACCGGTCGCGAACAGGTCCGCCGCCTCGCCGCGCGCTTGCGCGACGACCACATCAGCGCCGTGTATGCTTCGCCACTCGGGCGTACGTTGGAGACGGCGCGCATCCTTGCCGCACCGCACGGGCTCGGGATCGAGACGCGCGATGGCTTGCGCGAAATATCGCACGGGCGCTGGGAGCAGATGACGCGGCGTGAAGTGGAGGCGCAGTATCCCGAGGAGGCGGCTGCGTGGGATGAGGACCCTTACACTTTTGCACCGATGGGTGGCGAAAGCGGGCTCGCTGTGACCGCGCGTGCGCTGCCGGTGCTCATGGAAATCGTCCGCAATCATCCGGGGCAAAATGTCCTCATCGCCTCGCACAAGGCGACAATCCGGCTGCTGCTCAGTTCGCTCCTCGGCTTTGACCCGCGTCGCTACCGCGACAACCTCGATCAAAGTCCTGCTGCACTGAATATCGTGGACTTCAAGGATCCCGTCCGCGCAAGGCTCACGCTCTTCAATGACACCTCGCACTATGATAGCGCCGGGCTCGCGATTCCGGCGGTGCCCACGGCGCGACTGTCGAAGTGGTGGGATGAAAAGCCGGCACGCTGATCCAATCCTTCGGCGAAGGAAGCGCTACCAGTTCGTCGTCTGGTAATCCTTCAGAAATTTCCCCCACACGTGCTCGCCGGTGTTGAAGCCGGCGATGATCGGGTCCACGATCCGCGCCGCGCCGTCCACGATGTCGAGCGGCGGGTGGAAGCGGTGCTCCTCCACTTTTCGCGCAGCGATTTGCGCGGGGTCCTCGTCGGTGACCCAGCCGGTGTCCACGCTGTTCATGTGGATCCCGTCGGCGAAGTAATCTGTTGCGGACGTGCGCGTCATCATGTTCAGCGCGGCCTTGGCCATGTTCGTGTGAGGGTGGCGGCTCGTCTTGAAGCTGCGGTAAAACTGCCCCTCCATCGCGGAGACATTCACGATGTGCTTGTCGCGCTCCGGCGTGCGGAGCATGAGCGGCTTGAGGCGCGCATTGATGATGAAAGGCGCGATGGCGTTCACGAGCTGCACTTCCAGCAATTCCACGGCGGGCACCTCGGCGAGCATGAGCCTCCATGAATTGCGCTCGCGCAGATCCACCTGCTGCAAATCCTGATCGAGCCGACCTTCGGGGAAGAGATCCTTCTGCGCCGCGAATTCATCCGGCAGCAAGGGCACCTGTGAAAGCGCGGCGGCGTGCGTGAGCCCCGTGACTTCAGAAATGTGCTGCTGTTCGAGCGCGCGGTCGCCCTCGGGCAGCATGTGGTATCCGCGCAGCCCCTCGTATGCGCCGAGCAGCTTGCGCACTTTCTCCGGCATTGCATCGAGCGGAGCGGTCTCGCCTTGCATCATGTGTTCGTAGAAATCCGGCGGACGCCGCACGGTCTGGCACGCGTTGTTGATGATGAAATCGAGCCGCTGCCGCGTCGCGAGCAGATGCCGGCAGAATGCCTCCACACTCGGCGTGTGGCGCAGATCGAGTCCGAAGATTTCCAGCCGGTCCCGCCATTGATCAAAGTCCGGCTCCTGCGCATAGCGCGCCGCCGAGTCGCGCGGGAATCGCGTGCTCACGATCAGGTGCGCGCCGGCACGCAGCAGCTTGATTCCCGCCTGGTAGCCGATCTTCACGCGCCCACCGGTGAGCAGCGCCACACGCCCGCGCAGGTCTGCCGTCTCGGTGCGTTTGCGGAAATTTAGCTCCGCACACGCAGGGCAGAGCTGGTCGTAGAAATGATGGATCGCCGAGTAGTCCTGCTTGCAGATGTAGCAGTTCTGCGGTTCGAGCACTTCGCGGAATTCCGGATCGCCCTCCACTTCCACCTGTTTGAAATCGAGCGGCGGAAATGCACTCGGCGTCGTGAACACTTTTTCTTTCCGCAGCTTGCGGATGCCGGTCTCGGCGAGCTGGCTCTGGTCGCGCTCGATCCTCTCAGTCTTGCGCTGACGCGTCTTGGCTTTCACGAGGCGGCGGCGCTCTTTCAGGTCCGGGCAGAAGACTTCGCCCGCCGCCTGCACGATCCGCGTGCGTTCCTCCTCGGGAAGATGGGCCAGCAGCGTGCGATCACTCGCGATCCGCTCCAGCAGTTCAGTGGCGGCCTTCATGGCCTCCGCGCTCGGCGCATTGTTCTCGATGGATGGTTCAGGCATGGGACGAAAAGGCGAGGAACTTACATCCGCTTCATCACTGGGCCAGAGAGAACGTGCCGCGATCCCTCGCCTGCAATGTGATGTCCCTGGTCAGTTGGGAGAAGGGGCGCACGAATCCGCAGTTGAGTCACATGGCTGGTGTCGCCGAATTTCTCGGACTTTCTGTCCGCCCCATCCTCCATCCGGAAGGTCGGGTGTTTCTCCCGCTATCGAGCACACAGCTTGCTAGGCGTAATTTAATGTCGCTGGAAAGTTTCTTGTCAAATAACGTAATTCTTAGAATTCTGGACCGACTCACCAGCCGTGTCTCCATCCGAGTAGGGCACGGCATTGAGGAACGCTGAATGATTGCCCGTGAAATGCCTTATGAATACAGAATGCTACCAGGATAGTTCGCCCTGTTTTCGCGCAGGCAGCAGTGCCGGAAATGAAATCCGGCTGGCATCCTGTGAGATCGCCAGATTCGCTCGAACTCCATCCAGCATAGGATCGCCCGTGTTTTGCACATGAAATCAGGAATCTCCCCGTTTGGAGCGACCCCTTTGAAGGCAAGCCAGCCGGAAGCGAAACCGCTGGAGAACGCTGGCAATCCCCCCGGTAAGACGGGGCACCGCATTTTCTTTATCGAGCGCCGACCGATGGTGCGCCAGTGGTTGATTGGGGCCATCAAACGCGAATCCGGGCTCACTCTCTGCGGCTCGGCCCGTGACTGTGCGGACACTGGTGCGATCCAAACCGCCATTGCCCGGTTTGCACCCGACTTGGTGCTCATAGGCACGGGGCATGAGGGCGGGACAGTGTTGGAAGTGATCGCCAGAATCAAGGCCGAGCCCAGGCATCCGCCCGTTTTTTGCATCGCTACCGCAGAGGATGAACTCGAAGCCCTGGCCGCCTTGCGCGCCGGTGCCCGCGGGTACGTCACTTGTTTTGAGGCTCCGAGGAGGATATGGCTCGCAGTCCGGGCGGTTCTGGCAGGCGGGTTCCATCTCAGCGAACGGATCGCATTGCGCCTGGTCGAAAGGCTGGTCATCCCGCAGCATAACGGCAAAGCGGGCCTGGCTGTGGATCGTCTCAGTGATCGCGAACTGGAGGTGTTCAAATTCATCGGGAGGGGTGACATGCCCAGCGAGATCGCGGGCAAAATAAAACTCAGCGTGAAGACCGTGGAAAACTACCGTTCGCGGGTGATGGAGAAGCTCGGGGTCAAAGGCGCGAGGGAACTTTCGCACATGGCGATCGAGTGGGTGTCGAAGCACTCGCGCTGAGCGAGGGATCAGGCGGCAGCCGGCACGCTGCTGTCCTCGGAATTTTGCGGATCGCGTCTCCCGCCATTGCAGGATCACTGCTCCGGAGTGGAAACCCCCGTTTCTCGTTCAGAATGGGAACGGGTGATCGGATGGCGTGCCGGGAGCCCGGCAAATCTGGACGCTTCCGTCGCAGGAATCCGAAGCCCGAAACTCGATGCCCGCAGCCCGATGTCCGCAGTCATCATCATCGAGATTCGGGAATCCAGCATCGCTCATCTTCGCAGTGAAAAGCCGGTCGCAATGGGGAGCGTGAACCACGCGGCTTGCGGTGACGCTGGCAGGCAGGGCAAAGCCGCATGGAGGTGGATTCACCTACGGGAGTTGTAGGTGAAAACGCTCTACGAAAATTATAACTTTCACCGGCATACAGGAAATTAAATGCCCGCTACTTATTCGCGCAATCAAATGGAAAGCCGCTCTCACGGGAGCCATTTCCGTTCCGAACTAAACCTTCCTGCAGACCATTCCAACCACTCCACAGAAAATCCAAGCCATGAAAACAATTCCAATCATCCGCTCGCGCTTCCCAGCCCCACGCCCGATTTCAGCCCCAGCCCGGACAGGCCTCCGGGCCGTCGGGTTCTGGCGATCCTTTCTGCTGCTTTCCCTGTGTCTGATGGGTCTGGCCTTTGGGCCTGCGCCCCTTGCTGCGAAGACAGCGCTGGTCAACGGGGACACGGTCACCGGTGGGGCGGCCAGCCAGGAGGCTCTGGTCGCGAGCGATCAGGGATACACCGTCACCGTAATCAGCGGCGCGACATGGAACACGTACACGTCTGCCCAGTTCGGAGCTTACGATCTCCTGATCATCGGCGATCCCACCTGCCGGACATTTACGGCTACGGCGAACGTCGCAGCTTGGGCGCCCGTGGTGATGGGGACGGCCGGCGGTCGTACGTTGGCCGGCAATCGAATCCTGGTCGCCACCGACCCGGTTTTCCACGACGGTGGAAACCGGAACAGTTTGCGCGCGACCATTATTCGTGAAGGCATCGCCTGGGCCGGTAAGCAACCGGGCACGACAGGTCTCTATCTCGATACCAGTTGTGACGGCAACCCCGCACCGACACTCGCGATGCTGGCAATGCTCAGCACGGGTTCCGGGGCTTGGACCATCAATACGGCTCCCCCTTGCGGTGGCAGCGTCTCACTCATCGCCTCAAACCCGGCATTCGCCACTCTCTCGACCGCTTCTCTTCAAGGTTGGGGTTGCTCGGTGCATTCGGCCTACCCGACCTTCCCGACAGACTGGAGCGCTCTGGCGGTCGCCACGGATACTCCGACCAAGCCCACTTGCGGTATCGACCCCGCCACGGGACGGAGCGCCTGCGGCCAGGCCTATATCCTCATTGCCGGTTCGGCGGTCGTCGTCACCTCGGGGAGCATTTCAATCACGCCGCTTGATGCGACCAATCCCGTTGATACCGACCACACCGTAACCGCTCACGTGACGACCACTGCTGGCGTTCCGATTCCAAATCAGCTCGTCACGTTCACCATCACCGGCGTGAACGTCGGCGCTGCTGGCACGTGCTCGCCCGCCGGGTGCCTGACGGATAGCAACGGCTTCGTTTCATTCACCTACCACGGCTCCACTGTCGCTGGGGATGACACGATCAAGGCCAGCTTCACGGACGCCACTCACTCGCTCCAGTCGGCGACTGCTCAGAAGCATTGGATCATTACCAATAATCCACCCGTGGCCAAGTGCCGGAACGTGACGGTATCTGCAGGCGCGACTTGCACTGCCGCCGCTTCCATTGACGACGGCTCGTTTGATCCGGATGCCGGGGACACGATCACGCTCAGTCAAAGTCCTGCCGGGCCTTATCCGCTCGGGACGACGCCCGTAACTCTGACGGTGACCGACAGCCACGGCGTGTCGAGCTCCTGCAATGCCACGGTAACTGTGATGGATACCACGAGTCCCGTGATCAGCGACTGTCCGGCAAATATCACAGTCAATACCGGACCCGGCCGGGCCACCTGCGATCAGACGGTATCCTGGACGCCGCCGACGGCTAAGGATAATTGCGGCTTGGCGAGCTTTGAACCGAATATCACCCCCGGCTCCCTTTTTCCGGTGGGGATGACCACCGTGACATACGTCGCCACGGATACTTCCGGCAACAGCACGCCCTGCAGCTTCACGGTGACGGTGGTGGATAACACGCCGCCGGTTGCGCCGGTGCTGGCTCCGGTGATCGGGGAATGCTCCGCCACGGTGGCCGTGCCGACCACGACTGACAACTGCGCCGGAATCGTGACGGGCACGACAGGCGATCCGCTCGTTTACAGCACCCAGGGCACATTCACCGTGCATTGGACGTTCAACGACGGCAACGGCAACAGCAGCGTTGCCAACCAGACCGTGATCGTGAAGGACGTGACGCCGCCGGTCGTCCCTGTGCTGGCCGCCGTGATCGGGGAATGCTCCGCCATGGTGCCTGTGCCGACCACGACTGACAACTGTGTCCCGATCGTGATGGGCACGACAGGCGATCCGCTCGTTTACAATACCCAGGGTACCTTCACCGTGCATTGGACGTTCAACGACGGCAATGGCAACAGCAGCTTTGCCAACCAGACCGTGATCGTAAAGGACGTGACGCCGCCGGTCGTCCCTGTGCTGGCCGCCGTGATCGGGGAATGCTCCGCCACAGTGGCTGTGCCGACCACGACCGACAACTGTGTTGGAATCGTGACGGGCACGACAGGCGATCCGCTTGTTTACAACACCCAGGGCACCTTCACCGTGCATTGGACGTTCGATGACGGCAATGGCAACAGCAGCTTTGCCAACCAGACCGTGATCGTGAAGGACGTGACGCCGCCGGTGTTGACAGTTCCTGCGAACATTGTCGTGAACACCGACCCGAGCCTGTGCACTGCGAAGGTGACCTTCTCAGTGTCTGCAACGGACAACTGCGCTGGAGTGACGGCGGGTTCGGTCCCTGCCTCTGGCAGTGTCTTTCCAAAGGGAACGACGACCGTGACGGTCACAGCGACGGACGCTGGGGGCAACACGGTAAGCCGGACATTCACGGTGACAGTCAACGACATGGAGCGGCCAACCATCACAGCTCCGCCAGACGTATGTATCGTTTCAAATCCCGGTTCCTGCAGCGCTACTGCCGTGGCCATAGGCACCCCGATAACTGCGGATAACTGTGCGGTGGCGATGGTCGTCAATAGTCATCCCTCGACCACCTACCCCGAGGGGCAGACCAACGTGACTTGGACGGTGACCGACAGCAGTGGCAATACGGCCACTGCTTTGCAGAAAGTCACTGTGCTCCATTCGGTCGCAGTAACGTTCCTGCCGCCTCTTGCAGGGCAGCCTGTCGGAAATAAAATCCGTGTCGGGCAAGTGGTGCCGCACAAGGTTTCACTGGTGGACTGCTCTGGCATCACGGTGACCAGCGGGGTGACTGTTTACCTCAAAATCCAAGGCATCGAATCCAGCAATAATAGCGTCTTCCAAGACGTCATCGAGACCGCCAATGGTGTCGGCATTGCCGGGACCATCACTGGTGACGGAATCATGCAAGTGACCGGACCCCAGTGGCACTTCAATGTGAACACTTCTAACTTCAGCGATTCGAACACGCTCGCCGGCAGCCGTCTCTACCGCTCGACTGTCACGGTGATCGATAATGCGACGCTGAAGGTGCTGGGGACGGCGTTCATCAACTTGGAAACGTCCAAATAGGTTCCACAGGCATCGCCACGGGGACGATCAGCATCTGACCGATTATGCGAATGCGAAAACTGAGCATCTTGGCTGCAACACTGGGAGTGATCGTCTTGGTGCTGGTGGCGATTGTTGTCCTGGATATAGGATCCGGGCGACAATTGCCGGAGCCGCCCGAGCACAAGGGTGCGCCGAACTCTGCCCGACTCGTCCGGGCGGTGGAACCCGAATCCGTCAAGGAGTCCGCTCCCGCCCCTGAGCCTGTTCAGCAGGTGAGCGCCGTCCCTGAGATTCCCGGGCTTTCGCCCGAAGTAGTTCGGGTGAAGCCCGGGCGCGTGTTGGCTATAGTCAATGGGCAAAACATCCAGCTCAAGGATTTGATTCCAATGCCCGCCGAAAAGACGGGCAAGGAGCAAGTCTTTGCATCTGCGATGTACGAGCATCTGCTGAAGCGGGCCGTGGAGCGCGAGATTGCGTTTCAGGCTGCTCGCGCGCAAGGCGTGGAGTTGACGGAAACCCAGCGGCAGCAACTTGCGGAAGCGCGTGCCCGGAGTGAAACGAAGGAACAGGGCGTCTTCGACGACCTACATTACAATCCGGCGAGCGTGGAGTTTCAGGAGCGGGATTTTTCCGCGCTGCTGCTTCAGGCGACACTTGCTGAGAAAGCCGGGGTTCCTTCGGCCCATGTCACCCCTGAACTGGTCGAGGCTTATTACCAGCAGCATCAGGCAGAATATGGCCAACTGCCGGTGAATCCGGAATCGAGGCAAAGCGCATGGGAGAAAATTGATGGGGAAATCCGCGTGAAATTGGCGAAACAAGTGAGAACTGACCATGAGGAGAACTTCAAACAGTTCGTCGAGAATCTGAAGGCAGCGGCAAAGGTTACCGTTGTCTCGACTGCCGATTAGCAGGCTTGTGCGGGCATGAGTTCTGCATCCGGCACCCGGCGCGACGGGCGTTTTCAGAACTTGCTTGACCATCTGTGCGCGTCGTCCCAAACAAACATGAATCAAATGCGCATTGTAGATCATTGCGAATTCCGCTGCCGAGTCCTTTGCCGCCGCGGCAGCGGGATCCCCTGTTATTAGTTTCGCTTCGCCACCCGCATCCCTGCCAGCCACCGAACTGCTTATGAAAAAATGGTTCATTGCCCTTGCGTTCGCGTGCTCTCACGGCATGGCACATGGGGAATTGAAATGGGATCGTGATCGTGTCGAACTCAAGCCCGACGCCATGGACACATTTGCCGAGGCGAAGTTTGGCTTTGTAAATGCCGGCAAGGAGTCGGTGACCATCGAGAGCCTCAAGGCTTCCTGCGGATGCACCACGCCTTCGCTTCCGAAGATGACCTTCGCACCCGGCGAGCGGAGCGAGGTGGTGGCCCGGTTCGACCTCACCGGTCGCCGCGGATTGCAGACGAAGACTGTGAATGTCCAGATCCAGGGCCAAAAGGAGCCTGTCGTCCTGACGCTCGCCGTCTCGATCCCCGACATGTTGAAGATCAATCCTCCGCTGGTCGTCTGGGAGCAGGGGGAATCGGGGAAGCCCAAGACCGTTTCGCTTCAGGCCATGGAAAGCATGCCTTCAAAAGTGATCAGCGTGGTTTCGAGCGAGTCCCGCATGACGACCAGTCTCACGACGATCCAGGAAGGCAAGGATTACTCGATCACCGTGACGCCGGACACCACTCTCACACCTAGTTTTGCGGCGCTGACGATCCAAGTGGAGGTCAAGGGTCAGAAAAGATCCGTGATAGCTTACGCGCAGGTGAAAGGGACACCCGCGGCCGGCAACAGCGTGGCCCCTGTCACAGCGGGCATGCCGATAGTGCCCGAGGTCAAAGAGACGCCGGCAGCGGGCAAGAGCATCGCCCGTGGTGGACTGAAATGGGACCGCGATCGTGTGGAGATCAAGCCCGACGTGATGGACGCATCTGCAGAGGCAAAGTTTGGCTTTGTGAACGCCAGCACCGAGTCGGTCACCATCGAGAGCGTCCAACCTTCCTTCGGGTGCATCGTCGGAGGACTCCGGAAGACAACCTTCGAGCCCGGGGAGCGGAGCGAAATCGGGGCCCGGCTCAGCTTTGCCGGACGCAGCGGGGTGCAGACGGGGACCGTTGTCGTCCGGATCCAGGGACAACAGGAGCCCGTCGTCCTGACGCTCGTCGTTTCGATCCCGGAGATCTTGAAGATCAATCCCTCGCTGGTGCTCTGGGAGCAGGGCGATATTGGAAAGCCCAAGACGGTCTTGCTTCGCGCCTCGGAAAGCTTGCCGATAAAGGTGACGAGCGTGGTTTCCAGCGATGCTCACTTCATCGCGGAACTCGAGACCATCCGGGAAGGTCTGGAATACGTGATCGTGGTCACCCCGGAAACGACGGCTTTCCCTAGCTTCTCGGTGCTGACGGTCGAATCGGAAGTGAAGGGCCAGAAGAGGTCACTGCGCATCTTCGCCCAAGTAAAAGAGGCGCAGCGATGAGCGGGCGGCGGTTTCAGAAGCCAATCGTGAAAGGTTCGCATCCCGCGTGATGCGCCGTGCGCTGCTCCAAGCCGTCGCGCTTGTGCTCCTCGCCTTGGTTCCGGCGACGCTTTCGGCGATTTTTCATCCGAGGCGTCCGGCATTCGCCGATCCTTTGGGTCC
Source organism: Prosthecobacter sp. (assembly GCA_043779225.1). Taxonomy (GTDB): domain Bacteria; phylum Verrucomicrobiota; class Verrucomicrobiia; order Chthoniobacterales; family Chthoniobacteraceae; genus SXWH01. The sequence goes on along the minus strand of JAYWEO010000337.1, from coordinate 8,210 downwards.
GGGCGAGATCGCCGTGGCCGACGCTCTGCGGCAGCCCGGCGGCTTCCTGTGGGTGGATGCCCGGGCCGAGTCGGAGTTTGCGAAAGGCCATGCGCCCGGCGCACGGCGGCTGACCGAGGAGGAGTGGGACGACCTCCTTCCGGCAGTGCTGCAGGCGTGGCCCACGGGCAAGCCTGCCGTCGTCTATTGCAGCGCGCGCCAGTGCCAGAACAGTACGGCCGTGGCCGCTCGGCTGCGCGAGTTTAACGTCGGGCAGGTTCACGTATTGAAAGGAGGCTGGGAAGCATGGCTGGGCGCGCAGAAAAAGTGATCATCCTGATGCTGCGGGTGATTGTCGGCGGGGTTTTCATCTGCGCCGGTGTCCTCAAGGCGATTGATCCGGCGCATTTTGCGAAGGACGTGGACAACTACCGCATCCTCCCATTCGTCGGCTCCGCGGCAGTCGCGCTGTATCTGCCTTGGGTGGAAATCATCGCCGGGGCCGCACTTGCCATGGGTGTGTGGCATCGAGGAGCGTCGCTGGTGATTGGAGGCATGCTGGTCACATTCTTCATCGCGATCAGCAGCGCATGGGCACGCGGACTCGACATCACCTGCGGCTGCTTCGGCCACACCACCGGCAAATCAAGCTATCCTCTCGCGCTTCTGATCGACGCCGCACTATTCGCCACACTATGCATCGCCACCCGCCGGCCCAAATGAAGCCGCCTGAGTTGTGCGAGAAAAAATGAGGGGAAATGGATGCGGCCCACGACCGGCCCGTCAAAGCAGGACGGGACGGAATAAACTCGGCCTGTTCGGACCAATGAGTCGAAGCAGATCGCTGGGTTCGTGCTCGGTGATATGATGTTCGGCGATTGGTCCGGCGCCATGGCTTCGCTTATCCATCGCCACTTCCGAAGAAATCGCAGCCGGGCGCTGCGGCGATTTTGGCTGCGCGTGGCTAATGTCCTAATGGAGCGGCATCAGACATATCTGATGCACATGCAATGCGCATTCCATACTAGCGCCAAAGTTTTCTATCTAATGTGCGGTATTGGATGGCTTCGGCGATATGGTCGGGGGCGATGGCGTCGCTGCCTCCGAGGTCTGCGATCGTGCGCGCCGTTTTCAAAATGCGATCGTGCGCGCGGGCGGAGAGGTTCAGGCTGTCCATCGCCATGCGCAGGAGGTTTTCCGCATCGGCGCTGAGGGCGCAAAATTTCCGCACCTGCTGCGAACTCATCCGGCAATTGATGCGGACTTTGCTGCCTTCGCCGAAGCGTGCGCGCTGCACTTCGCGGGTGCGGACGATGCGTTCGCGGATCGCGGCGCTGGACTCCGCGCGTTCGGTGCTGCGGAGTTCGTCAAAGGCGACGGCGGGTGCCTCGACGTGCAGATCGATGCGATCCAACAGTGGGCCGGAGATGCGCTCGCGATATTTCTCGACCTGCTGCGGCGTGCAGCGGCATTGGCGTTTCGGGTCGCCGTGGAAGCCGCAAGGGCACGGGTTCATCGCGGCGACGAGCATGAACTCGGCGGGGAAAGTCATCGTGCCCGCGGCGCGCGAGACGGTGACGCGGCCGTCTTCGAGCGGCTGCCGGAGCACTTCGAGCGTGCTGCGTTTGAATTCCGGCAACTCGTCGAGAAAGAGTACGCCGTGATGCGCGATGCTGATTTCGCCGGGCGAGGGATTCATCCCGCCGCCGAGCAGTCCGGCGTCGGACACGGTGTGATGCGGCGAGCGGAATGGGCGCGTGGCGACGAAGGATTTGTCGAGCAGCAGCCCAGCGATGCTGTGGATTTTCGTCGTCTCGATCGCTTCCTCCATCGTCATCGGCGGGAGGATGGTCGGCACGCGTTTGCTCAGCATGCTTTTGCCCGATCCCGGCGGGCCGATGAGCAGAAGGCCGTGTCCGCCGGCTGCGGCGATCTCGATGGCGCGCTTCACATGGTTCTGCCCGCGCACATCGGCAAAATCCACGTCGTAGTCGCGATGGCTGGCGAAAAACTCGGCGAGATTCTCACGCATCGGCGCGAGGGGATTTTCCCCGGTGAGGAAGGTGAATGCTTCGCGGAGATTGCGCACGCCGAAGACATCGATGCCTGCGACCATCGCGGCTTCGCGCGCGTTTTGCAGAGGGACGACGAGCTTCGTCCGTCCGCAGCGGCGTGCCTCGAGGGCGACGGAGAGCACGCCGCGCACGGGCCGCACCGCGCCGTCGAGTGCGAGTTCGCCGACGAAGCAGAACTCCGCGGCGTGATCGAGTCTCACATCCTGCGCGCAGGCGATCATGGCGAGCGCGATGGGGAGATCAAAACTTGGCCCCTCCTTTTTCACGTCGGCGGGCGCGAGGTTCACGGTCACGTGACCACCGGGCCAGCGGAAGCCACTGTTGGAAATCGCCGTCTTCACGCGGTCGCGCGCCTCGCGCACGGCGGCATCGGGCAGGCCGACGATGACGATGGCGTCCTTCTGCCCGCCGTCGTCGCTGACTTCGACTTCCAGATCGTAGGCTTCCACCCCGAAGACGGCGGCCGAGAAAACTTTCGCTAACATCGTCGCCGAAACTGGCAGAGCCGGGGCCGCGCGGGAAGCGGGAAGCGGGCATTGAGACAAAGAAGTTTATTCGTCGGAGGATTGAGTCACTGTCCTGCCATGCTCATTCCCCGTCACCTGACCGCAGCATTTTTCCTCTCGCTCACGTGTGCGCCGGTCGCCGTGGTGGATGCGAAGCCTGCACGGCAACCCGCCGAAAAAAGCGTGGCCGACATCGCTGCGGAGGTGAAGCCTTCGCTGGTGAAAGTGATCCAGGAAGGACGGCAGGGGAGGGACGGGCTGGGCAGCGGATTCGTGCTGCGCGAGGACGGCTTGATTGCGACAAATCGCCATGTGATCGGCGAGGCGAGGCGTATCAAGGTGGAGATGAGCGATGGAAAAGTGGAGGACGTGACGGAAATTTTCGCGACGGATGCGCGCATGGATCTGGCCATTCTGCGCATCGCGCGGAAGGATCTGAAACCGCTGCCTCTCGGGGATTCCGCAGCCCTGCGGCAGGGCGAGCGCATCGTGGCGATGGGGAATCCGGTGGGGCTCGCGTTCAGCGTCGTCGAGGGCGTGGTGTCGGAGCCGAAGCGGGACATTGAGGGCGTGGAGATGATCCAAGTGGCGGTGCCCATCGAGCACGGGAACAGCGGCGGGCCGCTGCTGGATCGGCAGGGTCGTGTGCTCGGCCTGCTCACGATGAAGTCGGCGCTCACGGAGAACCTCGGGTTTGCCATGCCGGTGAATCCGCTGAAGGTGCTGCTCGAAAAACCAAACCCGGTGCCGATGGATCGCTGGCTGACCATCGGCGTGCTGAACCCGCGCGTCTGGAAACCGCTCATGGGCGGGCAGTGGTCGCAGCGCGCGGGCGTGCTGAATGTCGAGCAGGCGGGCGACGGTTTCGGCGGGCGCGCGGTATGTGTGTGGATGGAGGAAAAACCGGCGGCGGAATTTGAGGCTGAGGTGACGGTGCGGCTGGACGATGAGGCGGGCGCGGCGGGGCTGGCGTTTTGCTGGGACGGCGAGCGGCACTACGGATTTTACCCGACGGGCGGGAAGCTGCGGCTCACGCGCTTCGACGGGCCGGATGTCTTCACGTGGAAAATTCTCGCGGACTCCGCGAGCGACGCATACCGGCCCGGCGACTGGAACACGCTGCGCGTGCGCGTGGATGCGGAGCGCATCCGATGCCTTGTGAACGGGCGCGAGGTGTTCAATTTCGAGGACGCGGACTTGCGCGGCGGGCGAGCGGGCGTGTGCAAATTCCGGGCGACGAAGGCGAGCTACAAGGGATTCCGCATGGGCAAGGATCTCGCGGAGAAACCGGCGGACCCGGCGCTCGTGACGCGGCTGCAAAAGTCCATGGACGGATTTCTCGATGGGAAGACAGCGAAGGATCGCGCGATGGATTCGCTGCTGAAAAACCCCGATGCGGCGAAGCGTGTGATCGCCGACCGGCGCAAGGCGGTGGAGCAAAGCGCGGAGTCACTGCGCGATCTCGAACGCGACCTGCATCGTGGTGCGGTGACACGCGAACTGGCGCGTCAGCTTTCCAAACCCGACGACAAAGCCGACCTTTTGCGCTGCGCGCTGCTCGTCTCGCGGCATGATAATCCAGAGCTCGATGTGGAGAGCTACGTGCGCGGATTCGGGCAGATGGCGGAGGATCTGAAAGGCGACGCGGAGATCCAAAAGGGCACCGTCGCAGCGGTGAAGTGCATCGCGGCGTATCTTTTCGAGCAGGGCGGTTTTCACGGGAGCCGGCACGATTTCGACAGCCGCTCGAACAGCTATATCAACGAGGTGCTCGACGATCGCGAGGGTCTGCCCATCACGCTTTCGATCATTTTCGTGGAGCTTGCTTCGCGGCTCGGCGTGAAGGATGTCGCGGGCATCCCGCTGCCGACGCGCTTCATGGTGGGCTATCGCGAAAAGCCGGAGGATCCGTTCAGCCTGCTCGATGTGTTCGATGGCGGGAAACCGCTCACGATGGAGGAAGGCAAGGCGCTCGTGGCCGGCGGCGATCCGCTGCCCGATGCGAGCACTCGGCCAGCGACGAAGAAAGAGATCATCGTGCGGATGATCCGCAATCTGCTGGGCCGCGCGGTGGCATCGGAAAAGGCGGTGAAGGACGCGCCGCCGTATTTCAATCTGCTGCTGGCCATCGAGCCGGATGCGTCCCGCGAACGGCTCACGCGCGCACGGATGCGCGAGGTGTCCGGCGATCGTGCGGGCGCCGCCGAGGACATCGGCTGGCTGATCGAGCATCCGCCGAAGGAATTCGGAGAGGAGCAGATCGAAGCGCTCGCGGAGTGGATGGGGAGACTGAAGCGGTGAGCGCGAAGCCACCGGACGGTTTCTGCGCGGGTTGATTCCGGTGATCTCTTTCTCGGGCCGGGAACCTTGCCTGCCTTTCCTAGTCGCCGAACGAAATGCCGATCGCGCGGCAGGTCGCCACCATCTGGCAGTCGGGCTGCACGGTCTTCAGCCGGCGCACGGCGCTCGCGATGGGAACGTTCAGAGCCTGGTAGTTCTGGTAGCTCACCATCTGGCCAAATTTTTCCTCGGCGATGAGATCCACCGCCTTCACGCCGAAGCTCGTGCCGAGGATGCGGTCGAGCGTCGTGGGATCGCCGCCGCGCTGCAGATGGCCGAGCACGCAGGTGCGGATTTCCTTCGTGAGCCGGGGCCGGTTCATGCGGCGATCCAGTTCGTGAGCGATAGTCTCGCCGATGCCGCCGAGACGGAACTCGCCAGGCTGCGTCGCGCGATAATGTTCGCGTCCGCCCGAGGGACGCGCGCCTTCCGCGATGACGATGAGCGTGCTCGGATGCCCGGCCTTTTCACGTGCACGGAGCGCCTCCACGAGCCGATCGTAGCTGAAGGGGATCTCCGGCAGCAAAATCACATCCGCTCCACCGGCGAGCCCGCCGTGCAGCGCGATCCATCCGGCGTGGCGGCCCATCGTCTCGATGATCATCACGCGCTTGTGCGCACGCGCGGTCGTGTGCAGGCGGTCGAGTGCATCGGTCACGCACGCCACGGCGCTGTCGAATCCGAAGGACGACTCGGTCGCCTCGAGATCGTTGTCGATCGTTTTCGGCACGCCGATGACATTGATGTCCGCCTCGAAAAGCTGCTGCGATGTGCTGAGCGAGCCATCGCCGCCGATCGTCACGAGTGCGCTGATGTGCAGCTTTGCGAGCGTCTCCTTCGTGCGCGCGATGACGGCCGGATCGAGCCGCGAGCGCCCGCCCGGGCCGGACTTTCTCACAAAGTGTCCGCGGTTCGTCGTGCCGAGGATCGTGCCCCCGCGCTGCATGATGCCCTCCGTGTTTTGCAGCGTGAGCTCCATGTGCCCCTCGTCACTGAGCAATCCTTCATAGCCGTCGCGAAAGCCGATCACTTTCCAATCCAGCTTCGCCGCCGTGCAGACGACGCCGCGCAGCACCGCATTGAGCCCGGGGCAGTCTCCGCCGCTCGTGAGGACACCGATGGTCTTGCTCATCGCGAAGCTCCCGACTTGCGCCCGTTCATCGGCCTGCCTGCCTCCGCCCATTGATCGAGCAGCGACCAGCCGCGCGCGAGCAGCGACTTTGCCACGGAGAAACGCGACGGTGCGCCGAGCACCACGACGGTGAGGCGGCGCGGGACGATGATGTGCTCATCGCCGACCTGCTTGCTGTCCGGCGGCTTCGCGGCGGAGATGACCACGCACGCACCGGCGCGGCGCGTCGTCCCGGTCTTCACGCCGTCGATGCCATTGGTGCCGAGCAGTTCGTTCGTGTTCTTCAGCAGGTAGGATTTCGATTCGCCCGCCGAGGTCTTCCACGAAATTTTCCGCTCCTTCTGCGACGTGTAAAAGGCGAAGCCCGTCTGCCCCATTGTGTAATTCGTGAGCAGCGCGACATCGCCCGCAGTGGAGTATGGCAGCTTCTTTTCCAAATCATCAAGACCGTGCGGATTCAGGAAACGCGTGTTCCGCATCCCGAGTTTGCGCGCGAGCGCGTTCATCTGCGCGACAAAATACACCACGGAATCGCGATCCGATTTCCCCGCGCCGAGCCTCTTGCCGACATACGCCGCGAGTGTCTCGGCGGCCTCGTTGTCGCTCTGCAGCAGCGCTGCATAAAGTGCGTCGCGCAGCGTGATGCTGTCGCCGGGCTGGAGGCCGATGCTGTTCGGGCTGTTCAGCACGCTCACTGTTTCGGGCACTGTCGCGGACTGGCTCAGATCTTCGCCGTGTGCCTTTGCCCAGTCGAGCACCACCATTGCCGCCGCGACTTTTGTGATGCTGCCGATTTGCAGTTCACGCTTCGCATTCGACGAGTCGAGCACGTAGCCGCTCGTGGAATCCGCGATCACCCACGCGGCCGCAGCCATGCCGCCTTCGTCGGATCCAGCAGGCGAATCCTGCGCGGTCACGCGCGACGGAACTGCAAGCAACAAGGTGATCAGGATGAGACCGGAGGTCAAAAAAAGGCGTTTCATGGAAAAAGTAGTGTCACTCTACCGTGGCACACACGCGAGGCAAGGAGGCAGCGCACCGCGCAGTAGCCGCGTTTGTAAAAACGCGGGCACGCTTTGATTCGTGGCAGTGACTGGTGACTCGTGATTGGTGAATTGTCTGCAACTGCACGCCACCAGTCACTGTTCACCAGTCACCAATCACAACTCCGGCGCAGAGATCAACCCGCGCATTTACAAACGCGGCTACGGATGCTCACTCCGTCCGCAGCGCCGGAAGCTGCGAGCGGCGCAGCGCGAGGCGCGTCGCGAGCCATGCCCAGAATGCGCCGAGCAGCGCCATGCCCACGAGCAGCGTGAGGATTCCGCGCCATGGGAAATGTGCGGCCTGCGCCGAGAGCCGCGGCCACACGGCGGTGAGCGCGCTCACGGCTCCGATCCCAAGCGCGCCGATGATGAGCCAGCGGTGCTCGGCAAAGACGAGGCGGCGCAGCGTCTGCGGCGTGAAGCCGACGGCTTCGAGCAGGCCGAATTCGCGGCGGCGCTCGAAGACATTCCGTGCGACGACGATGCCGAGACCCGCGCTGCCGAGGAGCATTCCGAGTCCGCCGAGGACTTGGAAAATCGAGAGGTAGGTGTTCTCGACCTCGTTGAATTCGGCGAGGCGCTTCACGGCGGGGACGAGTTCGAGTCCGCGGTCGCCGAGCTGACGCGTGAGGTGCTCGCGCACGGCGTCGGCCTTTTCGCGCGGGCAATCCACGAGGAAGAAACGATACCCGGCGGTGTTTGGGAATTTCGCAACAAAGTCGCGCTCGGGGATGACGACGAGGCCTTGCAATACACTTCCGCTCACGGTCGCCGCAAATTGCACGCGCGCTTTCTCGCCGCGGTCGGAATCGTACTCGAGCACGTCGCCGAGTTTTTTCTGCATCGCCCATTGCAGCGTGTTTGCGTCCACGACGGCGGGGACTGCGCCGTCAGCTTTCACGCAGGGCCAGTCGAGGCCGAAGGGCTTGTCGCGCAACTCGGAAAAATCCACGCCGAGCAGGCGCGGCTGCACGGCGCGGTTGAGGTTCAGGCAGCTTGCGTCGTCGCCGTCGCGCACGCGCATCTGCACGACGCGCACGCCGGACATGAGTTTGTCGTCGAGCGCGTAGGCGTCGCGGCCTTTGGCGGAGTTGAGGTCTTCGTAAATCGGCGCGCTGCTCTCGCCGATGAA
>JAYWEO010000336.1:0-6918 GCA_043779225.1 Prosthecobacter sp. | reverse complement strand
GCTGACTTCAAAGGCGAAAGTCACCGTGAAGCGTCACGACTTTGAAATCACCAGCAACAGCGTGACCTTCAATGTCGAGACGCGGTCGGGAAAATTTGGCGACGGGGTGAAGATGATCATCTTTGACGCGCGCGCCGACGAGGCGGACGATGACAAAAAGCCCGCCATCCCGACGATCGAAGTCCAACCCGCGAAGGAGGAAAAAAAATGACGATTCATCGCTTCACCACAATCGCCGCATCGCTGTTCGCAATGACATTTGCCGCCGCTGCGCAAAGCGGTACCAGCGAGCCCGTCGAGCGACTCGGTCTCGACATCAGCCGCATCGAGGCTGGCAAACCCAGTGCGACCGTCGCCGAAAAGCCCGTGAAGCGTCCGAAGGGCCCGACTGAGATCACGGCGCACGACGCGCTTTTCGACAGCCGCGACTACCTCGCCACTTTCAACAACGAGGTGCGGGTGACAGACCCGGAGTTCGGCCTGTCGTGCGACCGCCTCACGGTGAACATGAAGAAACCCGCGCCGCAGGGCGTTGCAAAACCTGCTGCAAAGCCCGCCGCAAAAGGCGACGCGAACAGCGGGATCGAGAAGGCTGTGGCCGACGGCAATGTGATCATCACGCAGGACAAGAAGGAAGTCGGTCGCGACCCGGAGCAGTACGAGGGACGCGGGAAGCGCGCCATCTTTGACAACAAGTCCGGCACGCTCACGCTGTACGGTCGCCCGCGCATCGCGCAAAGCGTGAATGGCGTGGTGCTGAAGGAAATCATCACGCTCGAGGAAAGCGCCATCATCACGCTTCACCGCTCGGGAAAAATCGAGGTGAAGGGACTTTTCAAGAGCACGCTGCACGACGCAGCCGACCTGAATCAGAACGCACCCCGATAGCCATGCCTGTCGCAGTCGCAGCACCTTCACCGCAGCCTGAGAAACCGGCGCTCTCCGCGCCCATCCTGCGCACGGAAGGTCTCGTGAAAATCTACGACGGCCGACGTGTGGTGAATGGCGTGGACATCAATTGCCGCAAGGGCGAAATCGTCGGCCTTCTCGGGCCGAACGGCGCGGGCAAGACCACGAGCTTCTACATGATCGCAGGACTGGTGCGGCCGAATGGCGGCACGGTGGAATTCAACGGCAAGGACGTGACCGATATGGCGATGCACAAGCGCGCGCGCATGGGCATGGGCTACCTGCCGCAGGAAGAGAGCATTTTCCGCAAGCTCAGCGTGGAGCAGAACATCATGGCGATCCTGGAGACGACGGGTCTCGGACGCACCGCGCGCAAGGCCCGCTGCGACGAGCTGCTGGAGCAGTTTGGCATCACGCACGTCCGCAAGCAGCTCGCGCTCACCCTTTCCGGCGGTGAAAAACGCCGCCTCACGATCGCGCGTTCGCTCGTGCCGAATCCGAGCCTCATCATGCTCGATGAGCCGTTCAGCGGCGTGGACCCCATCGCCGTGCAGGATGTGCAGAAAATCGTGAGCGGCCTGCGCGATCTCGGCCTCGGCATCCTCATCACCGACCACAATGTCCGCGAGACGCTGAGCATCGTGGATCGCGCGTATCTCATCTTCGAGGGCCGCGTGCTCATGGAGGGCACGAAGGAATTCCTCATCAACAACCCCGAGGCGCGTCGCATCTACCTCGGCGAAAATTTCTCGATGTGATTTCCCCCGCTGCAAATTTTCATCCCGACCGGCCAGGGCACGATGCGTGCAGGCCAAGGAACGGATGGCATTTTCACAACAACAGAACGAAAGAGTAACACCATGCAAACAGCCAACGTAAACGTCCCCGTCAAAGTCACCGGCCGTCACATCAGCATCACGGATGCGATCCGCGAATACGCCAAGACGAAGCTCGAGCACATCCACCTCGACTACCCGCGCATCATCGAGGCGCACGTAATCCTCGATGTGACCAAGCACCGACAGAGCGCGGAAATCGTCCTGCATTGCGCGAACCACATCACCATCGAGGCCGACCACGAATGCGACGACATGTATGCCGCGATCGACGGCGTCGTCGCGAAGATCGCGCAGCAGATGCGCAAGTACAAGACCAAGATGCTCCGCAGCCACCGCCCGCGGAAGAGCCAGGCGCGGCAGTTTGCGGAACATGTGCTGCACATTGACGAGCATTTTGAACTCCACGAGGAGTCCGAGGCGAAGCACGTGGAGACCGAGCAGCTCGAAGTCCGCACGCTCTTTGTGGACGAGGCGATCATCCAGCTCGAGATGGCGGCGAACCGTCCGTTCGTCGTCTTCGTGAACGCGAAGACAGACAAGGTGAACATCCTTCAGCGCCGCAAGGCGGGCGGCTTCGGCCTCATCGAAGTCACCGTCCCGCACTGACCGCATCCCGGAGAGAGCGAGCGCTCCGCAGCACATCGGTGAAGGTCGAAAGCAGGAGCTGGCGGCCGCGGATGTCCGCGAGAAAAGTCACGGGCAGTTCCGCGTCGTCCACCTGCGGCAGCACGTGGATGTCCTCTTCGGTGATCGCGAGTTTCATTTCGCCTGCGGCGAAAGGGAATGCCTCCTGCGCAACCGCGAGCCAACGGCGGAAAAGCCCGGGCTGCTGTCGCGCAATGGCGTCGAGGGTCGCGAGCCACGCATCTTCCTCGAAGTCGAGATGCGCGCGTGCGCCGAGCGTGGCGCGTGCGGTCATGGCGATGCCTGTTTTTCCTGCGGCGTGGTGAATCCCGACTTTCAGCGGGCCCGCCAGCGCGGCGATTTCACCGGCGAGCGAGAGCGTTGCGGACAGCTCCGATGCGTCGCCATCAAATTCCGCGCCCGGCTGCCACGCCGCGCCGAGCGAGGGCGAGATGCACACCGGGGCGAGACCGCAGCGCGCTGATTCCAGCGCGAGAAAAAGAAACTCCTCCAGGCTCCAGCGATCACGGCGGCCCGCGAAATTTAGCTCGATGTCCGGTGCCGCGCCGCGTCCCGTCCACAATGTGCGGATCGCTTGCTGGAGCTGTGCGGCGTGCCCAAGCACAGGGGCATATTTCACGGCGATTCGCGCGAGTGTCTCATCGTCGAGCCGCAGCTTTTTGCCGGACGCGAGCTGCCATTCGCGGTCTGTGTAGTGCGTGTGCCACTCGGGCGTGAGGAAGCCTGAGTCCTCGATCGCGACGACTGCCGCATCGAGTTCATCGAGCGACATCATCTCTGCGCGCGCATCAATTTCGCCGCCAAGTGCGAAGGAAAACCACGTGAATCCCGCTGTCGCAAAAGCTGCAGCCTCCGCCGCTGTCCGGATCGTGCAGCCCGCGCCCCACGCGGTCGCGTGCCCCGCATCGGCGAGCGCTTTCGCTGTGGCTTCCAGCAGTTCGCGCGGGCCATCGTCCGAGCTGCCATCCTCGCCCGTGAGCCGGTGCATGAGCACGGGCACGATCCCATTTTTACATGCAGCGCGCAGGGCGTCCGAAGGAAAATACAGGCCGGTGCAGCCGAGTGCGACAGTCGGTTTCGCGGCGAGCGGGCTGGGAGCAGGCAGTGGCATCTCGCCACCTTCCACCGCACGGGCTCTGCGATTCAACGATCAAACACGGTGCGCGCTTGCACGCGGCGGGGTCGCGCTGTTTGCTCCCCGTCCCTTATGGAAAAAATCATCATCCTCGGCACCGGCTGCGCCGGACTCACCGCGGCGATTTATTCGGCCCGCGCCAACCTCTCGCCGCTCGTCCTCGAAGGCCACGAGCCCGGCGGCCAACTCTCGACCACGACGCTCGTGGAAAATTTTCCCGGCTTCAAGGAAGGCATCATGGGCCCCGAGTTGGTCATGAATATGAAGGCGCAGGCCGAGCGTTTCGGCGCGCGCTTTGAATATGCCGAATGCGCCGGGCTGAAGAATGCCGGCCATCACGTGAGCATCAAGGTCGGGGACAAGTGGATCGACACGCGCACGCTCATCATCGCGAGCGGCGCGAGCGCGAAGTGGCTCGGCATTGACCGCGAAAAGGAACTCGTCGGCCACGGCCTCACCTCGTGCGCGACGTGCGACGGTGCGTTTTATCGCAACGTCCCCGTGTGCGTGGTCGGTGGCGGCGACAGCGCGTGCGAGGAGGCGACATTCCTCACGCGCTTTGCATCGAAAGTGTACCTCATCCATCGTCGCGAATCGCTGCGCGCATCGAAGATCATGGTCGAGCGCACGCTGGCAAATCCGAAGATCGAGCCGATCTGGAACAGCGCGATTTCAGAATATCTCACCGATGCGGAAGGCGAGATGCGCGCCGTGAAGCTGCACGATCTGAAGGCGGGTGGTGATCGCGAGGTCGAGGTGAAGTGCGTCTTTGTCGCCATCGGCCATACGCCGAACACCGCGCCATTCAAGGGCGTGCTCTCGATGGATGAGAACGGCTACCTGCTCCAGCAGGGCGGCACGACCGCGACGAATGTCCCCGGCGTTTTTGCCGCGGGCGATGTCGCCGACCACCGCTATCGCCAGGCGATCACAGCGGCCGGCCAGGGGTGCGCTGCTGCGCTGGATGCAGAGCGCCATCTCACCGAGCACGGCGCGGAGTGATCCGTAGCCGCGCTTGTGAAAGCGCGGGCTGGTCTCCCGGCATTGCCGCAGCGTGAGGGAAAAAGTGCCCGCGCTTTCACAAGCACGGCTACATCTCAGTGTTCCAGTCGCGCGTTGCGCTGGAGCACGAGCGAGATCATCTGGAGCAGTTCGTCGCTTGGCACGGGCTTGAAGACCACGAGGCCGTCCGAGCGTTGCAGGAAATCGTTTGTGCGCGGATCATTTCCATTGCCTGTCACAAAGAGAAAGCGCGGGCACAGGTGCGGCTTCACCTTTTGCACCGCGAGATAGAACATGTCGCCGGGCATCGTGGGCATCATCATGTCGCAGAGGATCACGTCGAAATCCATCTCCATGACCTCGCGCAGTCCCTCGACTCCGTTGCGCGCCGTGGTCACGACAAAATTGCGCGACTCGAGCAGCAGCTTCAGCGTGTCGGCGAGTTCCGCATCATCGTCGAGCAGCAGGATGTTGGTGATTTCGAGATCCTGCGTGCTGCCTTCGCCACGGAGCGACGATGCGGACGATCCGCCGTGCTGGGAAGGGAAGCGCACGGTGCGTTCCTGCGCGCTGCCCGGCAGGGGGATGACTTGTGGGTGAGGTGATGACATGATTCTCAATCCTGAAAAGCAGATGTCGTGCTTGATTGACGCGGTTCTCCGGCTACTCTCCGCGCCCACGTTCACCGTGCAGCCACGCCAGTATAGCTCAGTTGGTAGAGCGCTCGATTTGTAATCGAAAGGTCGCGGGTTCGAATCCCGCTGCTGGCTCCACGGGGCTGCCGAAAAGACGCGCATTGCGCAATTGGCGGTTCCCGGACACGATTCGTGCTACGTTCCCTAAACAAATAATTTCTCAGCTGATGTCCCGCATTTTCATCGTCCTGGCAATCCTGCTTGGCTGTATCATTCCCGCATCCGGCGGGGACTGGACAGTCGTGAAGTCGGAAGGCCGCGACTATCTGACAATGGACAACATCGCGGATTTCTACGGCCTCAGCAAAGTGCGCCGCAAGGACCGGGAGGCATCCGCGACATCCGGTGTGCGCAGCATTCGGGCCACATCGGGGTCGCCGGATTTTTTCATCAACAACCTCAAGTTCATCCTCAGCTACCCAGCGATCGAGCGAGACGGGCATGTCTGCATCTCGCGGATGGATCTCGTGAAACTCATCGAGCCCGTCATGCGGCCCAGCCGGATCAAGAATGCCGAGCCGATCGACACCGTGGTCCTCGACGCCGGCCACGGCGCGCACGATTCCGGCGCGATGAGCATCTACGGGCCGGAGAAATCGTTCGCTCTCGATGTGGTCCTGCGCGCCAAGGCCCTGCTGCAGGCCACGGGCCTGAAAGTCGTGCTCACCCGCAGCGATGATACCTTCGTGACACTCGACGAGCGCGCCCGCATCGCCAGCCAGTACAAGCGCGGCATTTTCATCGCCGTGCATTTTAATTCCGGCGGCTACGGCACCGGCGTCGAGGCCTTCACGCTCGCGCCGCGCGGCGTGCCTTCGATGATGTCCGATGGCCCGTCCGTCTCCGACCTCAACGACTGCAAAGGCAACGCGCGCGACGCGGAAAACATCGCGCTTGCCACCGCGACGCACGCCGCGCTCGTCGTGAAGACGCGCATGATCGACCGCGGCCTGAAGCGCGCCCGCTTCGTCGTCATCCGCGACATCACCATCCCCGGAGTGCTCATCGAGGGCGGCTTCCAGACGAATCCCTACGACGCTAGAATGATTGCCACCGCCGGCTACCGGCAGCTCCTTGCGCAGGCGATTCTGCAGGCCGTGCAAAACTACCGCCGTGCCGTCGGTGCCGAGCAACTTCCCGCCGTGGTTCACAACGATGATGTGAAACCCGAGCAAGCACCTTCGGACAAGACCGTGAAGCGCGAGACTCCGAAGCCCCCGAAGATCGAGCGCACAAAGCCTGAGCCCGCACCGATCGAGCCAGTACAACCCGAGCGCGTGAAGCCGGAGGCAGTGAAACCCGACTCCGTGAAACTCGATCCTGTGCCGCCTGAGCCCGCGAAACCCGAGCCGCCAAAGCCCGAACCGATCGAGCCTCCTGTGGTGAACTGATCCGCGAGTGGCTGCGGCGCAAAGTCGCCGATCGCGTGATTCATGAGGCTTGCCACCCGCACGAGCCGCCCGCTTTTATCGCGTCTCATTTTCCCGTGAAGCGCACCACCGCCCGCAAAACACCGCCCACCGCCCCGCAGCCCATCGGCGTCTTCGACTCCGGCATCGGCGGCCTCACCGTCGTCGCCGCGCTCCGTCGGCTTCTGCCCGCCGAGAGCATCTTCTACATCGGCGACACCGCGCGCGTCCCGTACGGCGGCAAGAGCCAGGCGACCATCGAGCGCTACAGCCAGGAACTCGCC
>JAYWEO010000335.1:0-3756 GCA_043779225.1 Prosthecobacter sp. | reverse complement strand
TCGCATCGAGCCGCGGCAGATCGTGGACTGGATGCTCGCGGACAAGGTGCCCGCGCGGTTCCAGCTTCAGATGCACAAGTTCATCTGGGACCCGAAACTGAAAGGTGTTTAAGGCTGCGCAATTCTGAATTGTGAATTGCGAATTGCAGGCGAGGCTCGCCGCCGCATTTCCGGCCATTCAAAATTCAAAACTCAGAATTCAAAATTTCCAATCCCATGAAGTTCCGCCTCACCAAAGACTTTCAATTTGAAGCCGCGCAGACGCTCCCGCATGCACCCGAGGGGCACAAGTGCAGGAAGATGCACGGGCACAGTTTCAAGCTGGAGATTTCCGTCGAGGGCGAGGCCGATCCGAAGACCGGCTGGTTCTACGATCACGCGGACATTTCGCGCGCGATGAAGCCGCTGCTCGCGGTGCTCGACCACGGCTATCTCAACGAGATTCCCGGCCTCGAAAATCCCACGATTGAAAACATGTGCGCGTGGTTCTGGCAGAAGCTGTCGCCGCAGCTTCCCGGTCTCGCCGAGATCGTGGTCCACGAGACGCCGACCGCCCGGTGCTCATTCCGCGGGCAGTGACGAAACGCTTGGCAATCCCCGCACGCCCGCTACTTTCCCGCCCGATGAAACGCCTCGCATTTTCCGTCGCCGCAGCCGCATTCGCATTCGCATTCGGCGCGTGCGAAAAGAACTCTGCCGACAACTTGCCCGATCACTACCGGCACAAAGTCGGCAGCCATGCGGAGGCACCGACCGGCCACGAGACCAAGATGAGCGAGACCCGCGCCGTACTGAAGCGCGACCTCGACGAGCGCATGGAGAAGCGCAAGGAGCTTCAGGATTCGATCGAGAAACTGAACGACGACATCAAGAACCCCGAGCTGAGCAAGGATCGCGCGACGGCCAAGATGAAGGAGCGCGACGACAAAATCGGCGAGTGGCAGACGATGATGCGCGAGCTTCAGCATTACCAGGAGGAGAAGGAAAAGCAGCTCGCCGACCAGACGCTCCGCATCCGCAACCGCACCCGCGCATGGTGAAAAGGCAAAGGCACCCGCCCCCGAGCACAAGGGCTAGCGCACGGTTTGCGCGAAATTTCCGATGACACGATGAAGCCGGAGTCGCAACCAGGCTTCTGGCACTCGCGGGGAAAAAGCATCGCGTGCGCGGTGCGCGGGATCGCGCTGCTTTTGAAAACGCAGCCGAATGCGCGCATCCATCTGCTCGCTACGGTGCTCGTCACCGCCGCGGGCTTTTTCTTTCACCTGAAGGCGCGCGAATGGACGGCGATCACTTTTGCCATCGGCCTCGTGTGGGTCGCGGAGGGCGTGAATACGGCGATCGAAATCCTCGCGGATCGCGTCACGCGGGATCGCGATGAGCAGATCGGCATGGCAAAGGACATCGCTGCGGGCGCGGTGATGCTGGCCTCGATCACTTCGGTGTTCACCGGCATTTTCATCCTCGGCCCGCATGCGTGGGCGCTGCTGCGCGGGCACGCAGGGTAAGGTGTCACTTCGCGGCCTGCGCGCCGTTGCCTTCGAGGAGATAGGTCGAGCCCTGAAAAGTCACGGTGCGGAGGTACTGCGTCCAGCGCACGCCGCCGAGATCGCGCGCGGACTCCGTGCGTTTTTCCTCGGGCTTGGCAGACTCGGCAGCACGATCTCGGATGGCCTCGAAAAGGACGCGCCCATCGAGCTTCGCAAGCGGACGGATGCCCATGAGCCAGAGCACCGTCGGCGCGACATCGATGTTGCCCGAGGGCAGCTCACTGCGGACGCCCTCGCGGATATCCGGCCCGGCACCGACGAGCGTGTTCGTCTGATCGAATGGGCTGAGCGAGCCGTGCATTCCCATTCCGAGTTTTTTCGCGCCATCGTGGACAAGCGTTCCGGGCACGCCGAACGCATTCTTCTCCGCGCTCCAGCGCGGTGCCACGACCACATCGGGAGCATCGGGCGAATCCACACCGACTGCGCTGAGCGGGAATGTGCCCTCGATTTTCTCACGCGAAAAAATGACGCCGCTCGACGGTGCGCCTTGCAGCACTTGAATGGCACGCGCAGCCGTCTCTGCATCATGCCCGATGATGTAGATCAGCGCGGTCGCGCCGGTGCCCACGATGATGATGTCTCCCTTTTCCGGCGGCGAAGTGAACGCGCGATGTGCGCGCAGTCCCGCATCATTCAGCAGCTTCACCAGATCGGCACCGGCCGAGATGGTCGAGAAGCCGTGATCCGACACCACGAAAATGTCCGTCTTTTCCAGCACTCCCCTCTCCTTCAGCGAGGCGATGACGAGGCCGAGATGGCCATCGGAACTGCGCAGCGCGGCGAGCGCCTCGGGTGCGCCCGGCGAGTAGGCGTGCTGGGAATAATCGGGGTCGCTCACCCAGAGCACGGAATACTTGGGCACACCCGCTTTCCACAGTTCGCCGGTGAGCACGTCCGTCGTCCAGCGATCCTGCGCGGTGTTGGGGAACTGGACCTTGACGGGAAATTCGCCGCGCGCCTTGCGCAGCTCAATCGCAGCATCCGCAGGCACGCTTTTTCCGGCGAAGACATCCACGGATTCACGCGCGGCTTTCGGTATCCGCTCGTCCGCGCGGTCCTGCAAAAGCGCCACAGGCTTGGTCCCTGCCACCGCGGTGCGGAAGCCCGCCTGCTGCACGGTCTCGGCCACCGTCGCACCGGCGATGTGCCTGCCGCCGGTGATTTCATCATTCCTGCGCACCACTTCCAATTGCTCGGTATGAACCGCCTTGCGCGGATCGAGCGCGGGACGGAATTCGCTGTTGCCGATGATGCCGCTGTGCGCCGGCGTGAGACCGCTCGCGAGCGCCGTGCCATTCACCTCCGTGGTGGATGGAAATGCGGGGTGATGATTGGCAAAGAACACACCCCGCTGCGCGAGCACCCAGAGGTTCGGCGTATTCTGCTCACTCACCAGATCGGGCCGCATGCCATCCCACACCATCACGACGATATGGTCGGCTTTTCCGCGATCCTCCGAGAGGGCATATTTTGCGACCGACTCGTCCCTCGTGTGCTCCCCGGATGTTCCGCTTTTTTTCTCACATGCGACGCCGAGGAAAGGCAATATGGCAGCGGCAAACAGGGCGGAGATTCTCATGATGAAGTGGGGCATGGAGTGGAGAGAAAAACCGGATCCGCGTCAAAGCCTAGACTCATTCAAATGCCGAAGGACGGCTTTTTTCGCACATCTGCTCCGTCTCCAATGCAGCGGTGCAAAGAAAGAGAGAAATACGAACTCGGACTCCCACACATTTTAAGATGCGCGGGAGGAGCATCACCCGCATGATGCTTCGCCGCGCGGTGCGTCGGAGTGACCACGGGCGGGGCTGAATACCGCCATGAGATACGCGATCTCGTCGGCTATCTCATCGGGATTCTCGACCGTCTGGCGCACCTCTGCCTCCAGAATCGTGCGGTAGTCGCGCAGATGCCGGCCCAATGCCACACGCAGCGCCACCTCCGACATCCCAAGCCGCGCAGCAATCCCTGCCCCATCATGCCCGCGCAGGCTGCCTCCCCCGATCAGCACCGGGTGAAGCTCCATGAAGAGCGCTCCCTTTCCCTGAAGCTCGCACTGCGTTTTCAATTGCTCCATCACACGGCCCATGAGCGCGTGGCCCCACTTTCGTTCAAATACCTGCTGCGGCGTTTCAGATGTCGAGAACTGCTCGCTGGCATAGCGCGCCTCCTCGCCCCTGTCATCGGCACCGGGAAGTTCCTG
>JAYWEO010000334.1:0-2343 GCA_043779225.1 Prosthecobacter sp. | reverse complement strand
GCGCTACGAGGCATCGCCCGCGGCGGCTCGACCGCAGGATCGCGGACTGGTGGGCTTTGTCAGGAAAGAAAATACTCGTTGTGATCGTTCAACGCGGTGTGATGCCGTTCAAATACAATTGGTGGACAGCGCCGTAAAGAACCTCGATGCCGAACCGCTCCTCGGCGATCTGCCGATGATTGATCGGCCTGTGATTCCCAACATCCCCGGCCCAGGCAGCAATGGCATTAGCAATCCCGCTGATGTCGCCGCATGGCGCGGTCCAGCAATGACTCAATCCTCCATGAACAATGTTTGATGTCCCTGCGGCGGCGGTGACAATCACAGGCAGATTGCTTGCCATCGCCTCCAGCAAGACAAGCGGACATCCCTCATAGCGCGACGTGAGGATGAAAGCGTCAAACGACCGGTAGATTTCGGCCGGTGACTCGATGTAGGGAATGCTCACAAGCCTGGCTGCGATGCCGAGCTGCTGCGCAAGGGTGCGAAGTTCAGCTTCCATTTCGCCGCGGCCCACATGGCACAGCCATAGAGCGGCGTTTTTATTCATGGCCTCTGCCACAGCCCTATACATGGTCTGGGGATCTTTTTGGAAAGAGAGCCGCCCGACTGATCCCAGAACGAGCGCGCCATCTGGAATCTTTAGTCTTGCCCGGATCTGCTCTCTCTCGTGTCCGTGAGGAGGATGAAACACAGTGGCGTTGACCGGGTTTTCGATGACGTGAATGCGACTTCTGGGAATCCTGAGCCTATTCATGGCGAACGCGGACTCATCCTCGGAGAGATTGATCGTTGTGCCGATCCGGCCGAACATTGCTTCGATAAAGTTGAAAAATGCAGTCTTGAGGCCTCGCGATCCGCCCATGCCGTAATAGGCGTGCGCAGTATAAAAGAACCGGGCCTTGATCCCGGAGAGCGCCAGAGCACGCCCCAAGACACCGGCCTTCGAGCTATGCGCGTGAATCACATCGGGGCGGACTGTTCGCGCGAGCTTGTGGAGTTTGAAGAACGCCTTCAGGTCGGATGGACAGGGCGCATTACCGACTCTCAGATCGAGAGTCTGGCCGCCTCGCTGGCGGACGGATGCGACGAGTGCGAGCAGTCCTTCGCTGCCCCGCTTCGAGGAATATGCCAGATGAACGGTGGCTCCGCGGCTGAACAGAAAGCGGCACAATTCCTCGACGTGTCTGAATACGCCATCCACTCCGGGCTCAACGACGATCAAGATGGTCATGCGAGGTTCCGGTAGAGTTGAATGTATCGTTCCGCGGAGTCAGTCCACGAGAACTGCGCGGCGACCTTCCTTCCACGCGTGATGCGGCTTTCGCGCCCGGCAGGGTTTTCATTCAGCACCTGCCGGATGCCGGCGGCGATGCTGTCTTCGGAGAGCGGATCCACGAGCACTGCGGCACCGCCGGCGATCTCGGGCAGGCACGACGCGTCGGATGTGACCACGGGTGCGCCGGCCGCCATCGCTTCGAGCACGGGGAGCCCGAAGCCTTCCTCGAGCGAGGGATAGCAGACGACATTCGCATTTGCGTAAGCCGAACCCAGATCCTCCTCGCTGAGGTAGCCGAGCACGCGGACGCCGGGGCGTGCGAGCAGCCCGGCCAGCTCGGGCTGTGTGCGGTGGTTCGCCTGCGGGCGGCCCGCGAGGTGGAGTTCCAGCGCGGGGACTTCAGTGCGCAAGCGCGAGAATGCCTCGATGAGCCGGCTGAGATTTTTGTGAGGCTGCCAGAGGTTGACGCCGAGAATCACGCGTGCTGTCGCATCGTGCGCCGGGCGCGCATGGCTGGCGGGCAGCGGGGTGAGGCCGTTGTAGATCCGGGAGGACTTCGCGGCGGCGATGCCTAATGTGCGCCTCACGTCATCCAGTACATAGTCAGAAATGGTGGCGACGTGATCAGCACGTTTGATGGCGGGTACCGCGACCGCGGAGAGCCAGCAGCGGAAGGCGCGGCTGACCCATTCGGGGTGATGGAAAAAATTCAGGTCATGCACGGTGACGATCTGCCTGATCCCGTTCCGCCAGCGCGGGCAAGTGGTCATCGGGTGATGGAGCAGGGTGCAGCCGGCCTTTGCCGCGCGGATGGGCAGGACAAGTTGCTCCCACAATTGCGCGGCGGAGCGCCGCCAGCGGCTGAATGGCACGTCCACGAAACGCGTTTGGGGAATCGTGCGCCATGCCTCGGTGCCGGGGAATTTTCCATCGGCAAAAATCACGACGGGAAAGTCGCGCTCACGGCGGATGATCGCGTCGAAGAGGTGAAAGGAGGCGACTTGTGTGCCCGTGGGCCTGAGGGTGCCGGAGAAGCGGCCGTTCAATCCGACGAGCAGCGGGCG
>JAYWEO010000333.1:0-8861 GCA_043779225.1 Prosthecobacter sp. | reverse complement strand
TCGCGCGCTACGCCGACACGAACGGCTACGAGAAAGATCGCCCGCGCAGCATCTGGCCGTATCGCGATTGGGTGATCCACGCGCTCAATGCGGACAAGCCGTTCGATCAATTCACCATCGAACAACTCGCCGGCGACATGCTGCCACCCGTCGTCGGGTCCCCCGAGGCAACGCTCGATCAAAAAATCGCCACCGGCTTTCACCGCAACACGATGCTCAACGAGGAGGGCGGCATTGATCCGAACGAGTTCCGCTACCACGCGATGACAGACCGCGTCGCCACGACCGGCGCGACGTGGCTCGGCCTCACGCTCGGCTGCGCGCAGTGCCACACGCACAAGTTCGACCCGCTCACGCACCGCGAATATTTCCAGCTCATGGCGTTCATGAACAACGCCGACGAGCCCGACGTGGACATCCCGCCCGCCGACGCAGAGGAGCAGCGCAAAAAGAACGCCGTCCAAGTGCAGAAGCTCCTCGCCGAGCTGCCGGCAAAGTGGGCGACGAAGCCCGCGATGAAACCCGGTGAAAAACCGGCCGCAAAACCTGCGGGCAAAGGCGCGGCGAAACGTGCGAAGGCTGTGGCGGGGGAAAATGCGACGGAAAATCCCATCGCGACGAAAGCAGCCGATCCAGCCGCAACCGCCGCGCCGAAGCCCGCTGAAAATTCCGCGACGCAAGCGATCACGCCTTCTCCCGACTCCGCACCGGCGCCGAAACCCACGCTCGACGAAAAATTTTCCGAGTGGCTCACGCGTGAGCGCGCCCGCACCGTGAAGTGGATCTCGCTGCGCCCCGCGTCTGCGAAGTCGAATCTCCCGCTGCTCACCGTGCAGTCGGACAACTCCGTCTTTGCGAGCGGCGACATCTCGAAGTCCGACACCTACGAGCTGCACTTCCGCGACGTGCCCGCAGGCGTGACGGCCATCCAACTCGAAGCGCTGCCCGACCCGCGCCTGCCTGCGCACGGGCCGGGCATGGCATTTTACGAGGGGCCAAAGGGCGACTTTTTCATCGGCGAATTCCAACTGCTGGCCGACGGACAGCCGGTGAAATTCAGCGGCGCGAGCGAGAGCTACGCGAAGAACAACTTCGGCACAAATCCAGCGAATGCCGCGCTGATGATCGATGGCGATCCTCAGACCGGCTGGAGCACCGCAGGCCGCACAGGCGAGCGCCACACGGCAGTGCTCACGCTCCCCTCGCCCGCCCCAGCCGCGCGCGACTGGACGGTGAAATTTCTCATGGGCCGCCATTACGCGTGCAGCATCGGCCGCTTCCGCATCTCAGTGACGAACGATGCGCGCCCCGCCGTCGCACGCGATCTGCCGGACGATATGGATGCACTGCTGATGATTCCCGACGCGAATCTGACCGCCGAACAGCGCGCGGCAATGCGGCAGGAATTCCTGCTCGCTCTCCCCGAGCTCAAGGACGAGACCGCGCGCATCCGCGCACTCCGCAAACCCGCACAGCCGCAGACGACGCTCGGTTTCCGCGAGCGCCCGCCGGAAGCTCCGCGCCCGACTTTCATCCACAACCGTGGCGAGTATCTGCAGCCGACAGACGCGGTGACGCCGGGTGTCCCGGCCTTTCTGAATCCACTCGCCGACGACGCAAAGCGCGACCGTCTCGCCTTCGCGCGCTGGCTCGTGTCGCCGGAAAACCCGCTGACGGCACGCGTGATCGTGAACCGGCAGTGGGCCGCATTTTTCGGCCGCGGCATCGTGAAGACCACGGAGGATTTCGGATACCAGAGCGAGGCGCCGACGCATCCAGAACTGCTCGACTGGCTCGCGGTGGAATTCGTGAAGCAGGGCTGGTCGCTGAAAAGGCTGCACCGCCTCATCGTCACGAGCGCGACCTACCGGCAGTCCTCGCACGTCACTCCCGCCATGCTCGCAGCCGATCGCGACGGCCGGCTGCTCTCGCGCTTCCCGCGCGTGCGGCTCGATGCCGAGATCATCCGCGATGCCGCACTCGCATCGAGCGGACTGCTCGCGGAAAAAATCGGCGGCCCGAGCGTCTATCCGCCACAGCCGGGCGGCGTGACCGAGGCGGCCTATGGCGGCAAGGCCTGGGACGCGAGCACTGGCCCGGATCGCTATCGCCGCAGCCTCTATACGTTCAGCAAGCGCACCGCGCCCTTCGCACTCTACAACACCTTCGACGGCCCGACCGGCGAGGCATGCATCGCGCGGCGCGACGTGTCGAACACACCGCTCCAGGCGCTCACGCTGCTCAATGACGTCGTCTTCAACGAAGCGGCGCAGGAGTTCGGAAAACGGCTCGCAGCACGCAAGAGCACCGATGAGGAAAAGCTCGGCGAGGCGTTCCGCCACATCGTCTGCCGCAAACCGACGGACGACGAACGCACGACGCTGCTGCGCTTTTTCCACACACAACGCGAGAGACTCGCGGACGTAAAACCGTCTGCCGACGCAGCCGGATGGACCGCACTGGTGCGGGCGCTTTTCAGCTTGGATGAAGTCGTGACGAAAGGATGAGCAAGCCGCTCTTTCAACGGCAAACGGAGATCGGCGCATCGCTAGCCAAGACGGCGCTTACCTGCTAACACCGACCTCCATGTGTACACGCTCCTGCCTCGATTTTGTAGCCGCCCAACTTTCCGCAACGGACATCCGCGGACGCTCTGTGATCGAAGTCGGCGCGCTCGATGTGAACGGCTCCGCGAGCTCGATGCTGAAAGCCCTCGGCCCGGCGAGCTATCTCGGCGTGGACATGCAGCACGGGCCCGGCGTGGATGAGGTCTGCCCGGCAGAAAAACTGATCGGGCACTTCGGCGAAAACCGTTTCGACGTGGTGCTTTCGACTGAGATGATGGAGCATGTCTTCGACTGGCGGGTCGTGCTGCACAATCTCAAGGGCATCCTGAAACCCGGCGGGCTGCTGCTCATCACCACTCGCTCGCTGGGGTTCGGATACCACGCGTTTCCGTACGATTTCTGGCGATACCAGACCGATGACATGCGGATCCTCTTCAGCGATTTGCGGATTCTGGAGCTGATGGACGATCCTCTTTCACCCGGAGTCTTCGTGAAGGCTCAGAAGCCCCTGGAATTCAAGGAGTGCGACGTCTCACAGGTGGCGCTGCATTCGATGATCACGAATCGCCGATGCCTGAGCGTGAACGAAAAGAAAATCGCACGCTTCCATTTTCGACGCCGGCTCCTCCAGCCGTTCCGCGGCATCGAGAAGGGCGTGCGGCGCATCCGCGATTGGATCCTCCGCAAGTGAGCTGCGCGCTTTCCCGGATGAAATCCGAGGGCTAACTGATCAGCAGCAGCCGCGGAGGCTCGCCGGGAAGCGTCTCGGGCGCGCGGTGGATGCAGGGCGGGACGGGGCTGCCAGGCCAGTCTGTGGCGATGCGCCAGAGATTGCCGAGGCCGAATGAAAATGGCTGCGCATTCGCGGCGGGCGCGTAGTGCAGATCGTAGCAGCATTCGCGGAGGTGTTCGAGAAAGTCAGCATCGTCATTTCCTCCGAAGTGCCGGAGGAGTTCCGCCCGAGTGGTGGCAATGTCCACGCGGCGCTGGGCTTCTTCGTTGCGCAGGCCTTCGCTTGCCGCTCCGAAGTAGGTGCAGAGCCAGGTGTCGGCTTCCACCGGGGCGCTGTCCACGTGGAAGGAATAGACATCGGTGCGCACGGGCTCGCTGGCCTCGTCGCGGGGATAGGCATGGATGCAGTCGAGGACCGGCGCGAGTCCTCGCGCGCGGAGGAGGCGGAGGTCTTCGATGAGAACGTTTGCGGCGATCCTGCCCGCATCGCTCAAGGCGAGGGCATCGAGACGTGGCTCGTCGAGACTGGTGATTCCCTCAGTGCTGCCAAGCTGCTGCACGATTTCACCGAAATCTCCGGGCAGCGCGCGCTCCCAGCAGAGTGCATTCACGCCGTCTGCGAAACGGGTCGTGATCAGTTCGTCGAAACTGCCGACCACTTTGATCCGATGATAGCCGGGAGGCGGGGTGAAAGGAGTGGTGCGTGTGCTCACGGGATGAGCAGAGCGCGCCGGGGTGAAAGTGCCAAGAGCGGCTACGCGAATGCGGCGTCCATTTTCCTCCGACGCGCAAGCATGAGCGGCAGCGCGGCGGCGAGCACGAGCAGGATGGCGGAGGGTTCCGGCACGGTGGAAAATCCGAGGTCGCGCAGGAAGGCGAGGTCAAGTTGCGTGAGCGTTTTGCGGGAGCCGACGGTGAGGGTGGGATCCATCACGGCTTCCTGGGCGGCGCCGTCTGTGATGCGTGTGCTCATCGTGCCGTCGGCGATGTGGCCGCCATCCGCAGAGACCATGTTTGCGCCGGTGCCTTGGAGGGTAATCACATTGGAACCATTCCACGTCGTGCCGGAATGCAGCGATGACCACGTGTCGGATACTCCGAAACCGATGGCGTGCAAAATCTCGTGGAGCGCCACGGAATAAAAATCATTTTCCCCGACCCCGACCGGCGTGGTGTGGTCGTAATGGAAGGTGGAGGTCGAATTAAACGAGAGGCTGCCGAGCATCGCACCGTATCTCAGGCTGTAATTCGCGGTCGTGGCTCCGAAGGTCGAGGAGCCGGAGAGCGTGCCGATTACCGGTCCACCGCCGCGTCGCATCGAGGCATTCGATGCGCTCTCCGCAGCCGCGACCGCGCCGACCCATTCGCTTTCAAACCCGCTTCCGGAAAGTTGGAACCCACCCCCAGCGGGACCGCCCACTCCGAGAGTCGACGCGGCAAGTGATCGTGTGCCAGCCACGATGGTTGCGGAATTTGCCGCGAAGGTGAATGTGTTCACCGTCGTCGCGATGCCAGTCGTGGGATTGGTGAGATTGAAGCGCCAATCGAACGTCGCCGTCGTCTGGCCATTGGTGCCGGAATACACGTCCGTCGTCACCGGGCCGAGGGAGCCGGTGATCGCGTTCCCAATGTCGAGTGCCGCGGCGTTCAGGGCCGCTTTCGCTGTGGGATTCGAGCCGAAGAAGTTTCCATTCGCAGCATCGTAGCTGTAGTCCATCTGGACGATCGTCGCATGCGTGGGAACGGCCCACGCAAACAGCAGGACGAGGAGCGTCAGACATTTCATGCGGCGGACGGTTGGGGGTGCGGCGGGAAAAAGCACGGACAATCTCACGCAATCTGCATTCCATCGGTTACCGCGGCCTAATGCTGCGCGTGCATCCGGGTTGGAGCATTGCGGGCGATGCCCCAACTCCCACCGTGATGAACGACAAAAAGAAACTGATCGCCGCCTGCACTCTTGGTTTTGGCGGATTCGCACTTGGTTTTCTCGTGGGCGGCGGACGCGCTTCCTCGAAGACGGGAGGCCATGGCGATGCCATTCGCGCCGTCGGCTCTGTTGCAGGTCACGCGGGATCTGCCGATTTATCGAGCGCCGGAGCGGCGGCGGAAGCGCGCGGGCAGTTTGCCACGCTGGTCGGCGCGACGGAAAAGGAGACCCGTTTTTTTAGCGTGTTCCGCGAGCAGGATGATCTGAAGCGCACGCACGATCTCGTGGATGCGGCGGCGGCGCTTTCGATGGAGGAGATCCCAGGGCTGATCGCGCGCATCCGCGCGATGCCGCCAGACGCGCGTGAGATGCTGATGCCTTTCGCGATCTCCCGCTGGGCGCAGCTCGATCCGAAGGCGGCGGGCGACTACCTCGTGTCGCTCACGGACAAGAATGGCCGCGACCGCGCGATGCGCTACGTGATGGCGGCATTCATGGATCAAGGCGTGGATGCCGCGAAGGCGTGGGCGTCGTCGCTGCCGCCGGGCTATCACCGCACGAATGCGATCCAGAGCCTCATTTCCTCGCTCGCAAAACGCGACCCGATGAGGGCGCTCGCGATCCTGCAGGAGATGCCGGCGGAGACGCGGAATTACAGCTATCAGACGGTGTTCGGCGCATGGGCGCAGTCGGATGCGCAGGGCGCGGCGGCGAAGGTGATGGAACTTCCGAAAGGCGCGAACCGCGACGGCGCGATCCGTTCCGTCGCATCGAACTGGGCGCAGAGCATTCCCGTGGATGCATTCGCGTGGGCGAAGGACATGCAGGAAAAATCGCAGCAGTCGGCGGCGATGCAGACGATCATCTCGCAATGGGCGGCGGTGGATTCGGCGGGAGCACGCACTGCGGCGCTCGCGCTGCCGACGGGCGAGCTTCGGAACAATGCGGTGTCCACTTTGATCAGCCAGATCGCGGGTCGGAGTCCCGATGAGGCGAAGGCGCTGCTCGATGAATTGCCCGAGGGAAGTGCGCGGAGCGCGGGCGTATCCGCGCTCGTGAATGCGCTGGCGCAGACCGATCCGAAGGCTGCGGCGGAACTCGTGGCGCAGATGCCGGACGATCGGAGGAGAGGGGATGCTGTGAGCAATGTCGCGATGCGTTTTGCGCGCAGTGACACCACCTCCGCGCTGGCATGGGCCGAGACGCTCGGCGGCGATCAGCGGAACTCGGCATTTTCAGGCATCGCATACACATGGACGCAGCAGGACCCGAAGGCGGCATTCGACTACTACGCGAAGCACGAGATCATGAGCGCCGATGGCTTCATGGTGAATCAGGCGCTGCGCAACTGGGCTCAGAGCGACTCCACCGAGGCGCTCGCGTGGGCGCGCACGCTGCCGGATGGCAAGCTGAAGGATCGCGCCCTTTCCACCGTGATTGTCTCGATGGCGGATCACGATCCGCGTGAGGCCGCGAAGATGATCCGTTCGCTGCCGGCGAGTTCGCAGGATGATGCCGCAGGAAGTCTCGCCGCGCGCTGGGCGACGAATGATCCCACCGCCGCCGCACAGTGGGCCGCGAATCTCCCCGAGGGCGATGCGCGCAGCAAGGCCACGCGGAGCATTGTCGCGACGTGGGCCGAGCGCGATGTGGCCAAGACGGCGGCGTGGCTGGAAAAGCTCCCGGCCGGAATTTCGCGCGACGGGGCAGTGTATGAGTTCTCACGGCAGGTCACGGACAAGGACCCCGCCGGTGCCGCCGCCTGGGCCGGGACGATCTACGATCCCGCGCAGCGCGACACCGCCATCGAGCGCATCTACCGCCACTGGTCGCGCACGGATCAGCAGGGAGCCGCGGCCTTCATCGCAAACTCGCCCGCGGTTTCCGATCAGATGAAGCAGCGAATCCTCGCGCCGCAACCTCCTCAAAAGAAGGTGCCGAATTTCTGAGAGAGTGTCCCGAAAAGCGGATTGAAACGCAGAGGCGCAGAGGTGGGAGGAGAGGCCCGCAGAGGGAGATGGAAAAACCTCTCGCTGCGAAGCTCTCTGTTCTCCTCTGCGCCTCTGCGTCTAAAATGGAGTTCCGGTACACTTTCTGAGAGGTCTTGCTTCGTCTGCCGGCACGGGCAGTCTCGGAGGCGATGGCCAGCTATTCCGATTTCATTGACCGCCTGCTGCTGAATCCCGGCCTGCTCAAAAAGCTCACGCCGACCGAACCGCTCGCATGGGATCTGCCTGCGAAAATCTGCGATGCGAGCAACGAGGTGCTCAGCGGCGGAAAGGTGATCGCGGATGCGAAAATGTTCGCCCTCGTGCGTGGTGCTTTGCTCTGCGCCGTGGATGCACTCGATGCCGCTCATCGCATTTTCCAGGAAGACCCCAGCGATCTCGGCAGCTACTGGCACGGCGTGATGCATCGTCGGAAAGGCGACTTTGACAACGCGCGCTACTGGTTCCGCCGCGCGGGCAGGCTCCCGGTCTTCGACCGGATGCACCAGGATGCCGCGAATGTGTCGCCCAACATGTCGCGACAAACGACATGGGACGCCTATCTGCTCACCGGGATGTGCGAGCAAGCGAAATTTGGCGACGCGGAGGCCATCCCGGAGTGTGTGCGCCTGCAGCGGGTGGAATTTGAGCAGCTTCTCGCGTACTGCTGGCGCAAAGGTGTCGCTCAGACTGCGACGTGACGCACTGTGCGGCACGTCAGGAACTGACCGGATGCACGCATTCCCAGTTTTTTTCAGGATCGAGGGAGAGAGGATGAGAATGGGGCGATTATGCCCGGATGGATGATTGGAGGCACATTGGGAAGGTGCTTTATGGCAATGAGATACACCATCGCAACCGGCTCGGATGACATTTTGCTTAATGTGTTGAACAAATGAGGGGCATCTTGCGTCAGACCTAGCAGATAAAAACATCGCAACAGTGCTTGGCACGACTGCTGCTAATAAAAATAAGAACCACCAACGACCCGCACTCACACCCAGCCATGAAATCATCCTTCAAGACCAGCCGCCGCCAAGCCCTCACCCTCGGCGACCTCGTCCTCGCAGTCAGCAGCGTGAGCCGGAATGCCAACGAAACGGCCGCCGCAGTGACCGACCTTCTCGAAAGCGGACGCGTCCGTCTGACCACCAATGGTCGTATCCTCCGTGCGCGCATAGCGTAATACTTTCCCCAAACCCAACCAAATCCCCACAACAACCGCCCCATGAAAAAGTCCCTCAAAGTCGCCCATCGCAACTTTACCCTCGGCGACCTCATCCTCGCCGTAAGCAACCAGAGCCGCAACAGCCGCGAGACTCTCGCCGCCGTCACAGACCTTCTCGAGACAGGCCGCGTCCGCCTTCAGGCAGGCAGCCGCTCGATCCGCGCGCGCGTCATCTGACGGCACGCTGCCCCGCCCGCCGCCTTCGTGCGGGTGATCGTCGCAAGACAAAGCTTTCACTTTCCAAGACCCCGCCGCGTCCTTTCCAAGGCACGGCGGGGTAAGCTTTTTTAGGGGACATATGGCCTCTGGTTCCTTGGTCGCTCCCGCCTCTGACCTGCCCGGCTTTGTTTTTGCAGAACGCTCAGGACACTACCTTCGGGTTTCAACACGGAGGCGCGGAGAGGATGGAGAGGTGC
>JAYWEO010000332.1:0-22547 GCA_043779225.1 Prosthecobacter sp. | reverse complement strand
TGGTGGCCGTCACCGGCGAAATGATGATCGAGCGTGAGGAAGAACTGAAGGCGCTCGGCATGCTGGAGATCCTCGTGAAGCCGTACAAGCTCGCGCAGGTCACGGAGCTGCTGGAGCGCTCGTTCGCGAGGAAAAGCTAGCGCGTCTGCTTTGGCTTTGCGCAGACTGCGCGCATGAATGGCCCCCCCGGCGTACCCCAGAAAAACACGGGCATCTCACGCGAGGAGGCCATCGCGATTCTGAAGCCGGACATCGGCAAGGATCTGCGGCCAATCGCCGAGCGATACGGCGTCACCGTCTGGAAAAATGGACACAAGAACAAGGGCTGGGCGGGCATGGTGGTCGAACAAATGCTCGGCCATCCGCAGGATGCCGACCAGGCGCCAGACTTCGGGACATGGGAGCTGAAGGTCGTGCCCATCGTGCGCAATCCGCAGCGCCACTGGCAGGTGAAGGAACCGATGGCCATCACCATGATCGATCCGCGGAATGTCGCCGAGACACCCTTTGATCACAGCCACCTGCTCGACAAACTGCGCGCCCTGCTCGTCTGCGCGCGCGAATGGAAAAGCAACCAGGATGAAGAATCGCGACTCATCAAGCTCGGCACGTTCGACCTCGCCGACGGTGAGATCTTCCGGCAGGTGCAGGCCGACTACGAGCTGGTGCAAAAGACCCTCCGCAACGAAGGAGCGAAGGCACTCACCGGCTGGATGGGGAATCTCGTGCAGCCACGCTCGAAGGGTCCGGGGCACGGGGTCATCTCCCACGCATTTTACGCACGCACCATGTTTGTCTCGCGCATGCTGAAACTGACGGATGCGGACTGATGCCGGCGCATCCGCTGCGTGCTATTTTTCGTCCTGCAAAAAGACATCCATCTGCTGCCCGACGTAGATGCCCGCGCCCGTCGGCCGGTCGAAGCGGTAGATGATTTGCAGCACGCGGGTATCCACTCGCTCGCTACTCTCGCCGGTCAGCGATTTCTTCGGCACGATGTAGGGCTCGATGCGCACGAAGCGCAGCGGGATTTCCACGTCGCGGCGGCCTTTGATGTAAGCCTTCGCCGCCATGCCGGTACGCACACGCGAGGCGTTGTCCTCGTCAATGTCTGTGCGGAGCTGGAGTTCTTCGGTCTGCCCGAGGATGAGGATCGGCTCGGAGGAAGTGGGCGCGGCATATTCACCCGCGCGGGTATTCACCTGCAGGATGCGTCCGTCGCGCGGCGCGCGGATGGTGAGCAGATCGAGCTGCACCTTCGTGCGGTTGAGCTGCGCCTCGGCGCTGCCGATGCGCGCCTTCATGCTCGCAAACTGCGCCTCCGCCGTCTGCGTGGCGAAGAGCTTGCGCTGCTTCTCGTCCTCGCTCGCGACCTTCGTGGCGATGAGCTTTTCCATGCGCACCCATTGGTCACGCTTGTCGGCGAGGCTCACCTCCGCCTCGGCGAGCTGCTTCTGCAGCGCGGAAAATTCGGCCTCCTGCGCGGCCACGAGCGCCACGCCATCTCGCGAATCCTGCTCCACGAGCACGTCGCCGGCCTTCACGATGTCGCCGACTTTCACGTTCACCTTCGCGACGAGCCCAGGCAGCGCGGCGGCGATGCGGACGTTCTCATTCACGCTCTCGACGAGCCCGCGCCCGCCGATCGATTTCCGAAACGGCGCACGCGGCGGCTCGCTGAGCGGGACGGCGGCGGGGATCGTCTTGCGCGAAGTGAGCACGAGCCGCACGGATGCGGCAGCACCGGCGACGGCGACAACGATGAGGAGCCAGAAGATGAGACGTTTCATGGGAAGTGTGAGTGCGGTTCAGACATACTGCGCCCTGTATTCCCCTGCCCCGTGGACGCCTTTCACGATGCCGTCCTCCATTTCCGCGATGCGATCCGCGAAGGAAAAAATACGGCTGTCATGCGTCACCACGATCACGCATCGATCCGCGCGACAGGCGCTGGCCTTCAGGAGTTCGAGCACCTTGTGTCCTGTCACAGCATCGAGCGCAGCCGTGGGTTCGTCGCAGATGAGCAGACGCGGCTCATGCACCAGCGCACGCGCGATGGCCACGCGCTGCTGCTGTCCGCCGGAGAGTTCGCGCGGATGCGCGCCGAGCCGTTTGCCGAGGCCCACCTCGGTAAGCATCCTCGCCGCCACGTCCTGCGCCTTGCGCCGGCTCTGGCCTTGCAGCAGCAGCGGGATGCTGGCGTTTTCCAAAATATTCCAGGTCGGGATGAGATTGAACTGCTGGAAGATGAAGCCGACATTGCGCCCGCGAAACTCAGTGAGCTTGCCGCCGCCGAGATGCACGAGGTCGGTGCCGAAGACATTCACACTGCCCGCATCCGCCTTCATCGTGCCGCAGATCACGCTGAGGAAAGTTGTCTTCCCGCAACCCGAAGGCCCGACGAGCATGATCATCTCGCCGCAGCGCGCCTCGAAGTCCACGCCCTTCAGCGCGCGCACGGCATTGTCGCCGCGGCCAAAAGTCTTCACCACACCGCGCGTCGCCACTGCGATCTCCCGGTTTCCAGTGCTGGATTCTGTCTGTGCGACACTCATCGGAACACAATCGCCGGCTCCGCGCGGATGACTTTCAGCAGCCCGATGCTCGCGGAGAACAGGCAGATGAAGACGATGATTGCTCCCGTGAAGGCGAGCACCTGCCACGGGAGGAAGAACGGCGGCTCGCCGACTTTCAGGAAGATGTTTCCGAAGATGGAAGTCAGCCCCACGCCGAGACCGTAACCCATCGAGCCGACGGTGAACGCCTGCAGGAACACCATCTCGGCAAGCAGCGTATTGCCCGCGCCCATCGCCTTCAGCGCCGCGAGATGCCGCACATTTTCATGCACGAAAAGATAGAACGTCTGCCCCGCGATCGCGATGCCTACGAGCGCGCCGAGCAGCACCACCGTGCCGAAGGAAATCGGGATGCCGGTGTATTTGATATACCAGTCAATCGTCCGCGTATTGAACTCCTCATCCGTGAACGCCGTGATGCCCGGAATCTTCCGGATGCGGTTCACGACGTCCGCCTCTTTCACGCCGTCCTTAGGCTTCACGAGGACGAAGGAAAGCTGCTTGCGCTGCGGCGGCGCGTATTCGAGCGCGCGCTCATACGTGGTGTAGATATACGGCTGCCCGAGGAAGCTCTGCTCCGCGTAGCAGATGCCGACGATGCGCGCCTCCTTGTCGTTGATTTCAAAAGTGTCGCCGACTTTCAACTCGATCCCTTTCGGGTGCTGCGGCGACTTGGTTTTCGCCGCGTATTTTTTCAACATGATCTGATCCACCACCACGGCGTTCGGCAGCCGCAAGTCCTCCACATTTCCCGAGGTCATCTTTGCCGGGCGTCCCATCATCGTCGCACTGTCGAGACCCGTGAGCTGGATCGGCTGGAAGGAACCGTCATTCAGCCGCGCCGAGATGATGCCCCAGTAAAGCGGCACCGCCCATTCCACACCCTCCACACTGCGCACGCGATTCACCTCGATGTCGCGCATCGGCACCACTTCATTCACCTGCTCCACCTTCGCATCGCACACCCAGATGGGCACCTTGATGTTCCGCAGCGTCGAGGTCGTCCACAGCATCAGCCCGCAGAAGACCCCGCTCTGCTGCGTCATCAGCAGCGCGCAAAACGTGAGCCCGCCAAGCAGCATGACGAACTTCGCCACATCACCATAGAGCATCTTGAGAGCGAGCCTGAGCATTGAGGGTCGGAACGAAGCACCGTCCTTTACGCGCGGTCAAGGGCGGCGGATGCAAAGTGCGGCGAACCTTTACGGCCCGACCGCAAACCCCTCCGCCGTTGCAAGCGCGCGTTGGCGCGCATCAAAACTCAGGAACATCGTCGCTCCCGATATCAGTGCGGCGGCAACGTGCAGGATATCCAGCACCGTTGGCCCTCGCGCTCTGCCCATGCCCGGCTCAGGCGCATTGCCTCACCCATCACTTCCGGCCAGTCGCATATCAGTTCCACGATGCGCCCCTCGCTCTCATCCCCTTCGAGAATGGCAAGCGTCGCGGCGGCTTCTGTTTCCGTCAGCACCCCGCGAAATCTCAGCAGGCGGATTGCATTCTCAAACTCCAGCCGGTTCAGGGCCGTAGCCCGCAACGGCTCGGTCAGCGTCCGCGCATGGGCCGTCGCAGCCGGGCTGTTCGAGTCATTTCCCGCGAGCGAGAGCAGAAAGCTGGTGTCCGCACAGATCATGCGAAGCCGTCGCTATTCCCTCACCGCTGCCAGAGCCTCTGCTACCACCTCGGCATCAAGACGTGTCTCCGCCGGACGCTGCCGTGTCACGGCATGGCTTTGCGCCCAGTCCACGTGTGAGAAGTCTGCGATCTTGGGCGCGTGGCTCTCCAGCCAGCGACGGATTTCCAGCCATTGCTCCGGCGGCAGTTGTTCGATGGCGGCTTCGATCTCGGCGAGCGTGCTCATGCCCGCGAAGATGCCAGAACTCCGCCTCACCGCAAGCGCCCCGGACTCCTACGCCAGCCGGTGCGCGATCTGTTCGTCGAGGATCTGCCGCACGGTGAGCAGCACGATCACCTTGCCGGTCTGCTTGAAAAAGCGCGCCACCTCCGTCTCGGCGTCGCCGGTATAGTCGAAGGACACGAAGAACCCCTTCGCGCAATCTTCCCGCGTCATCATCGCCTCGAAGGCATCAATGTCCGGCCGTCCCGCCTTGGCCGTCTGCTTCACTTGGATCGGATACCAGCGTTCTTCGAGTTGCAATTCGTCGGCCTTGGCCTTGCGGCGGTTGTCCAGCGCGGAGACGGGGAAGATGCGGCCATCAATCCCCATGTCGCCGACCTGCGTCTTGTTCGGGATGCCGCCGAGGGCGATCACGGCCCAGTTCTCAAACTCGAAGGGCGGCAGCGCGCGCAGCTTCTCGATCGTCCACGGCAAATCGCGCACGACAAAACCGCGCGCAATCTTCCACAGCTTTTCCTTTTCCGGCAGCCCGCACACATCGCGAAGCCGCTTCGCCATCACGCGGCAGGCGGTTGGGGAAATGTCTATGCCGAGCCATTGCCGCTTCAGCTTGTGCGCCGCGACGAGCGCCGTGCCGCAGCCGCAGAAGGCGTCGAGCACGATGTCGTTTGGATGGCTGCTCGCGGCGATGATGCGTTCCAAAAGCGCGAGCGGTTTCTGCGTCGGGTAGCCGAGGCGCTCGGCGGCCTGCGAATTGATCGGCGCGATGTCCGTCCACACGCTGCCCATCGGGATGCCGTGCATCTCGTCGAGATAGCGCTTGAGCTGCGGGCGCTTGGATTTTTCGTTCGGATACCAGATGCGGCCCTCTTCGTGGAGTTGCGCCATCGTCTCCCTCGAATAGCGCCAGCCCTTCGCGGGACTGGCATGCCCTTTCCACTCGTACGTCATGTTCGGGCGCGGGTTCGGGCTCGTCATATTATCGAGCCGATAGAGCCGCCCGTCGCCGTCGTCGTGCGTGTATTTCGTCGCGATGTAGTGCTCGCTGTATTCCTCGAATTGCGGATTCCACACCGTCGCGCCGCCGCCGCCGTACACGAAAAGCGTGTCGTGGATCTGGTTCCATCCCTTCGCGTCCCCGCGCGCGCCGGTGCGTTTCCAGATCACTTCATTTTGGAAATTGGTCTCCCCGAAAATCTGATCGAGCATCACCTTCACGTAGTGCGACGCGTGGTCGTCGCAATGGTAGTAAAAGCTCCCGGTCTTCTTCAGCACGCGCGAGAGTTCGAGGCAGCGCGGGCGCATGTAGTCAATGTAGGCGCGCGTGTTTTCGTGGCGGTCCTCGAAGGCGCGCTTCTCCTTCGTCTCGCCCCAGAAGACCTCGTAGTTGCGGTTCGAGTTGAACGGCGGATCGATGTAGATGAGATCAATGCACGCGGCGGGCAGCCTGCGGAGCTGATCGAGATTGTCGCCGCAGTAGATGATGCGCGTATCCACGAGCGCGGAGGGTTTTGCCGATGGCATGCGCGGAGGGAACATGGCCGCGCGGAAAATGGCAAGGCGGCGACACGACCTTGAATGAAAAGCAAAACGCCGGGGAGCCTTTCGGCCCGCCCGGCGTTTCTTGATTGTTGTGCGCCAGTTCGCGCGCGGGGCTTAGAGGCCCTTGCTCGCGATGTATTTCACGAGGTCCACGCAGCGGTTGCTGTAGCCCCATTCGTTGTCATACCAGCTCACGAGCTTGAAGAATGTGCTGTTCAGTTCCACGCCGCTGCCGGCGTCGAAGATGGAGCTGCGCGGGTCGTGGATGAAGTCGGTGCTCACGACCTCGTCCGTCGTGTAGCCGAGGACGCCCTTGAGATACGTCTCGCTGGCCTTTTTCATCGCGGCGCAAATCTCGGCGTAGCTCGTGGCTTTCTCGGTCTTCACCGTGAGGTCCACGACGGAGACGGTCGGCGTCGGGACGCGGAAGGACATGCCGGTGAGCTTGCCCTTCACCTCGGGGCACACGAGGGCGGTGGCCTTCGCGGCGCCGGTGCTCGCGGGGATGATGTTGATGGCGGCGCTGCGTCCGCCTTTCCAATCCTTCTTGCTCGGGCCGTCCACGGTCTTCTGCGTGGCGGTGTAGCTGTGGATGGTGGTCATCAGTCCCTCGACGATGCCGAAGCCTTCCTTCAGCAGGACGTGGACGACGGGGGCGAGGCAGTTCGTGGTGCAGCTCGCGTTGGAAATGATGTGGTGCTTCGCCGCGTCATACTTCTCGTGGTTCACGCCCATGACGACGGTGATGTCCTCATTCTTGCCGGGGGCGCTGATGATGACTTTCTTCGCGCCGGCGGTGATGTGGCCCTTGGCCTTTTCCGCGTCCACAAAGAGGCCGGTGCTCTCGATGACGATGTCCACACCGAGCGCCTTCCAAGGAAGTGCGGCGGGGCCTTCCTTCACGGCGAGGCATTTGATTTCGTTGCCGTCCACGACGAGCACGTCGTCCTCCGCCACGTCGGGGCTGCTCTTCTTGCTGAAGACTTCCTCGCTCGCCTTGCCCTGCGTGGAGTCGTACTTCACGAGGTAGGCGAGGTTGTCCGCGGGAACGAGGTCGTTCACCGCGACGACTTGGATTTCTTTTCCAAGCAGGCCCTGGTCGCAGATTGCACGAAAGACGAGGCGGCCGATGCGGCCAAATCCATTGATACCGATTTTGATCATGTTGTTTTCTGTATGTGTTCTTGTGATTGCCTGGAGAAAGAACGGCGCATGAAAGGGGTGCGGCACCGCTTCGTCAACACCGGAGGCAGCGGGGGATTTTAGTGCTCAGTGCTCAGCGCCCAGTGCTCAGTGGGTGGACATTCCAAGTCTGAGCACTGGGCACGGAGAACTTCTCCCGCGAGGCATCACTCCAGGGAAACTGGCCTCCCACCCGCCACTCAGCGCCTGATCCTGCCGCCGCCCGCGCCGGCTGCAAGCGCCTCGATCTCCGCGACGGTGGCGCGATTCCAATCGCCGTGGATGGTGTGCTTCCATGCGGCGGTGGCGGCGGCGAATTCAATCGCGCGCGCAGGCTCGTCGCCACGCAGCAGTGCATGGATGAGGCCGCCGGTGAAGCTGTCCCCTGCCCCGACGCGATCGACGGCGGTGATCTCGTGGCGGCGGGAAAATGCGGACGCGCCGCCGCGGTGCAGCATCGCGCGGAAGGTCGTGTGCGTGGCGCTGTCGCCCGCACGGCAGGTCATCGCGACAGTGCGGAAGCCGTGCATCTCCGCGAGCGCACGCGCGGTCGCGGGCAGGCGCTCTTCCTCATCGCCCGGCTGCGCGGGCACGCCGAGGATGTCCACGGCGTCGCTTTCACCCGCGATGCAGACATCCACGTGCTGCATGAGAGGACGCAGCGCGGCGGCAGCGGCTTCGCGGGTCCAGAGCTTTGCGCGGAAGTTCACATCGAAGCTCACGGTGATGCCGCGCTTCTTCGCAGCGACGCATGCCTCCTCGCAAAGCGCCGCGCATCCCGCACCGAGCGCCGGAGTGATGCCGCTCCAGTGAAACCACTTTGCGCCATCGAGCACAGTGTCCCAATCCACCATCCCCGGCTGCATCTCCGTGATGCTCGCATGCGCCCGGTCATACGTGACTTTCCCCGGCCGCTGCCCGACGCCGGACTCCAGAAAATAAACGCCAATGCGCTCACCTCCACGCAGCACGGAGCGCGTGTCCACGCCGCGTCCGCGCAATTCCGCGATGCAGCGGTCGCCGAGGCCATTTGCCGGAAGGCGCGAAACGAAGGCGGCATTGCGACCGAACTGCGCGAGCTGCACGGCAACATTTGCCTCCGCGCCGCCGAAGGTGACATCGAGCGAGGTCGCATCCGCGAGCGTGGAAAAGTGCGGGGTGGTCAGGCGAAGCATGACTTCGCCGAAGCAGACGATTTCGGCCATGGGGAGGTTGAGAGTTGAGAGTTGAAGGTTGAGGGTCAATCCCCGTCGCAGCGATGCCGCGCCATTCTCCTACACAAATAGCAACGGAGCGGAATCGTCCGCGATGAGGCGGTGCTTCGCGAGCAGCCTGCGGTAAAGCGCGATGGCTTCGCGTCCCGCCGTGCCGATGTCGAAGCGCAGCCATTCCGTGAGGTAGCGACGACGCATTTCCATATCGCCGAAATCCTCGGCCGCGATCAGCTCCGGGATGCGCGCGCAGCCCTCGGCCTTCAGCCTGCGGAAGGCTTCGGCGACACCGCGCGTGTCCTTCACCGCAGCGCGCAGCGCCCAGATGGCGAAGACAAACGGCAGCCCCGTGCTCCGCTTCCACTCCGCACCGAGATCGAGGAATTTCCAATCGGACCTCCCCTTCTCCCCCTGACGGAATTCGATGGCCTGATTTCCGATCAAAAGCTGCGCATCGCCACTCGCACCGAACTCCGGATGCACGCCGTGAAACTCCGCGAGCAGCACGCGCAGCAGATTCGCGGAACTCATGGACGCGGGATCGAGCGCCACAGAGCGCACGTCGCGCAGTTCGCCACGATATGCGAGGAATACGCTGAACACCGGGCCGTCGCATCCGACAGCGACATCATCCACGAGCACGTATTGCGGATCGCGCACTGCCTCGAAGACCGGCACGAGCGCGGCATCCAGTCCGCCAGCCGCCAGCATTTTCGCAAGCGACGACGGATGATCAAAGATCACCGGCCCATCGTATGCGCAGATGAGCGGGCGCGAGTTCAGATACTTCACGCAGCCGATGCGCAGGCCGCGCAATGCATGCCACGGATCGCCGCCGTTCACGCGCACGCAGGCTCGGCCTGTACTTCCGCGCCGACACGCATCGTGGGCGAACGTTTTTCCCACGTGCTCTCGATCCGGCGATACCACGTGTCGCGCTGCATCGGCGTACGCCCGGCCTCGGTGATGGCCTTTTCCAGCGCATACACCGTCTGGAGCGTCGGCGTGGTCGCGCCCGCCATGTGGAAGATTTTCTCCTCCATGATCGTGCCGTGCAGATCGTCCACGCCGTAGTTCATCGCGAGCGATGCGAGGGGCAGTCCGAGGCTCACCCAGTACGCGGTGATGTGGTCAAAGTTGTCGAGGTAGATGCGGCTGATGGCGAGGTTCTTGAGCTGCTCGAAGGCCGTCGCATGCGGAATGTGGCGGAGTTCCGGGCGCGCATTTTCACTCTCGAAAGCAAACGGGATGAAGCCTGCGAATCCGCCCGTGATGTCCTGCAGTTCGCGCAGTCGGCGGAGATGATCCACGCGGTGCTCGAATGTCTCCACATGCGCGAAGAGCATCGTCGCCGTGCTGCGCATTCCCATTTCGTGCCACGTGCGATGGACTTCCGCCCACTCCTCGGCTGTCTCTTTTCCGCGGCAAATCTGATCGCGGATTCCCTGGTCGAAAATCTCCGCGCCACCCCCGGTGATCGCACCGAGCCCGGCGTCGCGCAGGCGCGAAAGCATGTCCTTGAGGCTGATTTTGAAAATGCGATCCGCGAGGTGACGGATCTCCACGGCCGTGAATGCCTTGATGTAAAGCGCGGGATCGAGCGCGCGCAGGCGCGTGATCAGTTCCATGTACCACTCCGGCTTCAGCGAGGGATGCAGGCCGCCGACCATGTGGATTTCCGTGATGCCCATCTCCAAGCCGCCTCGCACGCGGCGCTCAATTTCCTCGATGCTCAGTTCAAAGGCATGCGACTCATTCTTCCGTGCGCCGAATGCGCAGAACTGGCAGCGCAGCAGGCAGTGGTTCGAGTAGTTGACGTAAAGGTTGTGGATGTAGGTGCCGACGTTGCCGTTCTTCCGTTCGCGAAGCACATTCGCGATCATGCCGATCGCATTGAGGTCGTCTGAGCGGTAAAGCTGAAGGCATTCGGCGTCGGTGATGCGCTGTCCGCCGCGCACTTTTTCAAAAATGGGCCGCAGTGATGTGGGGATCAGTTTTTCGGCAATCGTCGCCATGTGGTTGTCATCATTTCCACAAACGCCCGCCCGCCGCAAACGCTTTCGCCGATGATAACTTTGCAACCGTGAACCTGCTGACTCCCTGCGGGCGGATTCCGCCGGCATGCACGCTTCAAGGATCGGCGGTTTCAAACCGCCGGAGACGTTCATCCGACAAAAGTCTCCGCCCGGAATCCAAACGCAACCAAGTCCGCGAGCGCCCGGCGATTGCAAAGCGCCGATCCTTGCGGCGCACGTCGCCAGCCGACCGAATTGATCCGACCCTCAACGGGACGCACGCAGCCACTCCGCGCACTGCCTCGCCCAATACGTGATGATCAGGTCCGCCCCGGCACGCTTGAAAGCGGTCATCTGCTCGAGCACGCACGCCTTCTCGTCGAGCCAGCCGTTGGCGGCGGCGGCCTTCAGCATCGCGTATTCGCCGCTCACATTATAGACGGCGGTCGGCAGGCCGAAGCGCTCCTTGATGCGCCAGACGAGGTCGAGATACGGCAGGCCGGGCTTCACCATCACGATGTCCGCGCCCTCGGCGATATCGAGTTCCACTTCGCGCAGCGCCTCGCGCGCGTTTGCGGCATCCATCTGGTAACTGCGCCGGTCGCCGGACTGCGGCGCACTTTCCGCGGCATCGCGGAAGGGGCCGTAAAATGCGGATGCAAATTTCGCCGCGTAGCTCATGAGGATCGTATCTTCAAAGCCCGCGGCATCGAGCGCCGTACGCATGGCTCCGATGCGACCGTCCATCATGTCGCTCGGGGCGACGACATCCGCACCGGCCTTGGCGTGGGAAAGTGCGGTCTTCACGAGCAGCTCCACACTGGAGTCATTGTGGACGTGCGCCACGTCGCCGTGAAATTCCGTGATGCCGCAGTGCCCGTGGCTCATGTATTCGCAGAGGCACACGTCGGTCATCACCACGAGCTGCGGCAGCTCGCGCTTGAGCCGTCGCACCGCGCGCTGCACCACGCCATTCTCAGCATGCGCTTGCGTGGCCTCTTCATCGCGCTGCGCGGGAATGCCGAAGAGCAGCACTGCGCGCACGCCGGTCTCGAATGCACCGCGCGCCTCGTCGAGCAGCGCATCCTCGTCGAGCTGCGCCACGCCGGGCATCGTGGCCACGGGCGCACGGCCCTTCACTTTCTCCGAGACAAAAAGCGGCAGGATCAAATCATCCGCCGAGAGCGAACCTTCGCGGACGAGGGCGCGGATTTGCGGAGTGGCGCGGAGGCGGCGGGGACGGCGGGTGAGATTCATGCGCGGCTTTTGGAGTGGCAGGGAGTGAAGGGTAATCGCTAAGCAGTGGCCAGTCATCAGTCGCGACGCAAAAAATGCGCGCGGGCGAGGACTCCCATTTTTCACTGTGCCCAAACCCGCCAACGCCCAAAAAATCACGCTCCTCCAGACGCTCGTGTCGCTCCTCTGCGGTGCCGCGCTGAAGCTCCTCGCGCTGACACTGCGCGTAAAGTGGCACGACGGCGGCACCTTTTACGACCGCAGCCGCAGGCGCCCCGTCATCCTCTGCATCTGGCACAACCGCCTCCTCGGCTCCATCCTTGCGGACTGGCGGGCGCGACGGCGATTCCTCCCGGTGAAAGTGCTCACCAGCGCGAGCAAGGACGGCGGCTGGCTCGCCGCGATGGCGCGGCGGTTCACGCTCGGCGCGGTGCGCGGCTCCAGTTCGCGGCGCGGCGCGGCGGCATTGCTGGAACTCTCGCGCGCCATCGGCGAAGGCAACGACATCGTGATCACCCCCGATGGCCCGCGTGGGCCGAACTACTCCATCGCGCCCGGCATCCTCCACCTCGCGGGCCATGCCGAGGTGTGCATCGTGCCGGTGAAAGTCGGCTTCACGCGCTTCTGGCGTATCGGGAAAAAGTGGGACGCGCTCTGGATTCCAAAGCCCTTCTCGCGCCTCACGCTGGAATTCCTCGAACCGCTCAAAATCTCCGGCGACAGCAATGCATTCGAAGCCGAGACGGCGCGGCTGGCAGAGGTCATGGGCAGGGACTGACAGGAAGACACCTCGTCCTCGGAGAAGCGCTTCTCAGAAGGTGTGCCGGAAATCATGGAGGGACCAAAGGCCCGCATCCATACCCTTGCCCTGCCTTGACCTATTTGAGGCCGCCGTTGCCGCCGACCGCGGGGCCGTTGAGCTGGAGGTAGGTGTAGCCTTTCAGCGCGCGCTCGTAGCTGTTCAGCATGCGGATGGCCTCGGCAGGCTTGAGCTTGTCGCCGCGGATGGCGGCATCCACCTGGGCCTTCATCTTGCGGTTCAGCTCGGCCTCGTCCCATTGCGTCATGTTCAGCACGCTCGCGATGGTGCTGCCTTCGATGGTCTCCTCAATGTACCAGCCGCACTCCTCGTCGTCGTCGAGATAGATGTGCGCTTCGTTCACCCGGCCGAAGAGGTTGTGAAAGTCGCCCATGATATCCTGGTAGGCGCCCATCAGGAAGAAGCCGATATAATACGGCGTGCCGGACTGGATGCGGTGCAGCGGGAGCGTCTCGCGGACGTCCTGGAGGTCGATGAATTTGCTCACCTTCCCATCGGAGTCGCATGTGATGTCCACGAGCGTGGCCTCGCGGTCGGGCGCGGTGTCGAGGTGATGCACGGGCATGATCGGGAAGAGCTGACCGAGCGCCCAGTGGTCGAGCATGCTCTGGAAGACGGAAAAATTGCAGAGGTATTGATCGGCGATGGAGGTGCCGAGATCCTTGATTTCATCCGGCACGTATTTCATCCCGGTACTAAGCTGCACGATCTTCCGCGCGATCTGCCAGAAGACCGTCTCGATGCGCGCCTTTGCATCCAGCTCCATGAGGCCAAGGTCGAACATGGACTGCGCCTTTTCCTTCAGCTCCTGCGCGTCGTGCAGAGTCTCGCGCCGGTTCTGCTTCGTGAGGCCGGCCTTCAGTTCGAGGATGTTTTTGACGAGTTTCGGATCACCAGCCTTCGCCTCCACCGCGGCCTCCTGATCTTTTTCAATGGAGCCGAACGCCTCGACGACGAGCACGCTGTGGTGCGCGACGATGGCGCGTCCGCTCTCGCTCACGATGGTCGGATGCGCGACCTTCTCGTCGTCGCAGATTTCCATGATGTTCCAGACAACATCGCGCGCGTATTCCTTCAGCGAGTAATTTGTGGAGCTGTCGAACGCGCTGCGCGAGCCGTCGTAGTCCACGCCGAGTCCGCCGCCGACATCGAGGTAGTCAATCTGATGCCCGAGCTTGAGCATCTTCGCGTAGAAGCGCGCGGCCTCGCGGACGGCGCGCTTGATCGTACCGATGTCCGGCACCTGCGAGCCGACGTGGAAATGCACGAGCTTCAGGCAATGCGCGAGGCCCGCGGCCTTCAGCGTCTCGCTCGCGATGAGGAGGTCCGAGGTGCTCAGGCCGAACTTCGCATTCTCGCCGCCGCTCAGCGCCCACTTGCCCGCGCCTTTCGCATTCAGCCGCACACGCACGCCGATCCACGGCTCCGTGCCGACTTCGCGCGAGACGGCGAGGATCTGGTGCAGCTCCTCGATTTTCTCGACGACCAGAATGACTCGCTTGCCGAGCTTCGTGCCGAGCAGCGCATTCTGGATGAGCGAGGCGTCCTTGTAGCCGTTGCAGATGATGAGCGACTCGGGATCCTCATGCACGGAGAGCGCGGCGAGCAGCTCCGGCTTGCTGCCTGCCTCGATGCCGAAATGGAACGGCGCGCCGGCGGACATGATTTCCTCCACGACTTCCTGGAGCTGGTTCACCTTGATCGGGAACACGCCGCGATAGACGCCCTGATATTTGAAGTCCTCGATGGCCGCCGCGAACGCGCGGTTGATTGTCTCGACGCGATTCCGCAGCAGATCGTGGAAGCGCAGCACCATCGGGAACGTGAGCCCCTGCGCCTGCGCCTCGGCCACGGCATCCATGATGTCCACGGGCGTCTTCTCATCGAGCGTGGGGAAGACCT
Source organism: Prosthecobacter sp. (assembly GCA_043779225.1). Taxonomy (GTDB): domain Bacteria; phylum Verrucomicrobiota; class Verrucomicrobiia; order Chthoniobacterales; family Chthoniobacteraceae; genus SXWH01. The sequence goes on along the minus strand of JAYWEO010000332.1, from coordinate 8,205 downwards.
GCACGTTTCCCTTGTCGTTGATCCCGAAGTATCCGCCGCCCCAGCGGTCCACATTGTAGAGAGAAGTTGCCGCTGCGATGTCCCAGTTTTGCTGCATGTCGTTTTGTGTCCGCGCGAATAAGGGAATCACCGCGCGCGCGCAATGCGCGTTGTGAAATAAATCATCGCGCGTGCTTTTCGCGGTTCAGCGCCGCGCGGATCATCGCTGGTAGATCGGCAGGAAATGGTTCTTCACCGAGAGCGCGAGCACCGCGAGCGCAGTGGCGTACACCTTGCCGCCCTGACGTTCCTCTCCGCCCACGCCATCCCACCAACCTTCGCGCGACTGGATCGGGATGAGCAGATCCGCCATCTGCTTGCGCGCCGCGGCGGCGTGCTTGTCGCCGCGCTGATACATCCCCTGCGCATAGTAGTACGCGGTGTAAAAAAACCACCGGTCGCCGACACGCAGCCCGCTCTTCAGCAGACGGTCCGATGCCACCTTCACCTCCTGGCTGTCGTAGTCGCCGCACACCTGCAGCGCGAGCAGGCCCTCGGCGGTCGTCGAGGGTTCGCTGCCGCGGCTGCTGTAGCCGAAGCCGCCGAAGCCGCGCCCGTTGTTCCCGGAATCGTAGAGGCTCTTGATGTAGCGCACCGCGAGATCGATCGACTCCTTCGGCACATCGAGCCCCGCATTCCGCGCCGAACGCAGCGCCATCGTCTGCCAGCACGTGATGGACATGTCGCTGTCACTCGCGTCCGGCGTGTAGCGCCAGCCGCCTCGGTTCGATTCGTTCTTCGGCACGCGCTGCGCGCGAAGGATGAGATCGACCGCCTTGCGGCAGCGGTCGCGGATGAGCGCGTCCTGCGCCTCGCTCACGCCCATGCCGAGCATCTCCGCGAGCGCGAGCGTGGTGATGCCATGCCCATACATGCGCGAGCCGTCGGCCTTTCCGAAATAGCCCGTCGCGTCCTGGTTCTCCGGCAGCAGCACAAAGTCGAGCGCGCGCTTCATCGAGCGCCCCTCGGGCGTCGGGTCCGCCGGCTGATGCCCCATCGCCGCGTAGGAAAGGATCGCCAGCGAAGTCATCGTCGTCTCATTGCGGAGCCGGTTATGAATCGCTCCCGTCGCCGGGTCCTGGCACGAGATGAGGAACTGCCCCGCGCGCTTGAACGCCTCATTCACCCGCGCGCTGTCCTCGGCTTCCTGCGCCTGAAGCACGCAGGCCATCGCGATAAAAACGAATGCAGCGCATGGTCTCGCGCAAAGGCGCAAAGCCGCAAAGAAACTCAATCCGCCCTCTGCAATTTGCGCCTTTGCGCCTTTGCGCGAGACACTCTCTTTACAGTCGTTTTGAATCATGGCCGTTTCTTGGTCTTCTCCGCGATCACACGGTAATACGTCTCCACCGCCTGCCGGTATTCCCCCGGGATGGATTCCTGCGAACCCTTCGTGAGCTGATCCGCGAGCTTCTTCGGCAGCTTGCCCCAGTCGCCGCGCTTGAGCCCGTTCGCATTCGGCAGGTCTTTGACATTCATCGCCGTGCCCTCGGCTTTCGCACCGCCGACCGATTTGTCACTCTGGCTTCCGCTCAAAAGCGAGCCCGGCTGCGGCGAGGAATTTTCCGCACGGCTCTTGCGCATGGAATCCGAAGCCGCCTGCGCCGCCTGCGCCATCGCGGACTTGGATGCGGACTTTCCATCACCCGCCTTTCCCGGCTGACCGTCCTGTCCCTGCTGACCTTGCTGTTCGCCCTTCCCCTGCTGCTGACCAGCTTGCTGCTGCCCCTGCTTGCCCTGCTGTCCCTCTTTGCCCTCCTGTCCTTCGCCATTCGCGGCCTGCTGCGCGGTGGATGGATTCAACTGCTGATCCAGCGCATCGAGCGCACGCGCCATCGCCTGCTGCTCCGCCGGTGAAGATGCGGCCTGCGCCTGCTGCGAACCCTGCGCCGAAGGCTGTGCGCCCTGCGCAGCTTGCGCCTGTGCCTGCGCGCTCGTACCCGCCGCCTGTGCATCCTTTGCCGCTTGCGCCTGCGCGGACTGCTGCGCCGCCGCCTGCTCCGGCGAAGACGCCTGCTGCCCCTGCGGTGCCTGTGCCTGCTGACCCTGAGGCATCTGCGCCTGCGGAGTCTGCGCGGTTTGATTTGCGGGTGCCTGCGGCTGTCCGTTCGCGGCATTTTGCAAAGCCTTCAATTCCTGCGCGAGCTGCGCGGCGGCCTCGTTCACCGGAGCCTGTGCTTCGGTCGCCGCTTTCGCACTCGTGAGCGCCTGCTGCGCAGCAGGCACCTGCTTCGTCGCGGTGTCGCGCACGGCATTCGCGAGTTTTTGAAGCTGCTCGCCCGCCTGCATGTTTCCAAGCCGCGCCTCGTGGCGTCCCGCACGATCCGTCCCATCCGCCGCGTCCGCCGCATTCGCCGCGACCGGCTGCTGCTGCTTCGCGGCATTCGCGAGCTGCGGATTATTCTGCTGCGGATCGCCCGGCTGCGCATTGGCCTGCGGTGAATTCGCCTGCTGCGCCATCGCCTGTGCCTTCGCCACTGCGGCACTCTTCATCCCTTCGGCCAGTTCCGCCGCCTGCTGTGCGAGACTCTGCGCACGCCTCGCCGCATCAGTCGCCTTCTGCCCCTGCTGCGCGGCTTCGTTGGACTGCTGGTTCGCCTGCTGATTCTGCGCCTGATGCTCACCCGGCTTCTGCGCCGCCTTCTGCGTGGAAGCAGTCGCCTGCCTCGCGGCGTCCGTCGCCTGCTGGGCGGCTTGTGCGGCTTCGCCCGCCTTTTGCGCCGTCTGCTTCGCCGCATCCACAGCCTGTGCAGGGTTGTCCGTCTTCGCCATTTTCTCCGCAGCCTCGGCGGCCTGCTGCGCATTCTGTACGGCCTTGTTCGCCTCGGCCCCGGCTTTCGCGGCCTGCTTTTCGGCCTCGGGATTCTGCGCGGCTTTCGCCTGCTGCTCCGCGTTCTGCGCGGCTTGCTTCGCCGCTTCCGCCGCCTGCTGGGCCTGCTTCGCGGCCTCCGCCGCGCCTTGCTGGGCTTTCTCCATCCCGCCTTGCTCCAGCTTCGCCTGCGTTTCGAGCTGCTTCGCCACATTGTCCTCGCGACCGCGTGCATCGGCGAGCTTCTGCTCGGCATCGGCGAGCGCATCCTTGGAAATCGAGCTCAGCTCCTTCTGCATCGCGGGATTCTCCGGCAGCTTCGCCTCGAGCTCCTTGAGCAACTGCTGCGGATCCTTCTGCGACATCTCCGCGAGCATCTGCGCGTGCGCCTGCTGCTGGTCGAGCTCCTCCTTGATGCCCAATTCCTTCTCCATCTCGCGCAGCGCCGTGCGCGAATCATCCAGAGGCTTCCCCTGCTCCATCTTTTCAAAATGATCCGCGATCTGCTTCAGCGCATCGGCGAGCTTCTGCTGCTGCTCCGCCGCGCGTTCGAGGTCTGCCTTCTGCTGCTCAGGCGCGGCGGCTGCCGCATCCTGCAAGGCCTGCTCCGCCTTCGGCGGCGGGTCCTTCAGCATCGCGAGCGCATCATCCGCGTCGCGCATCTTCTCGCGCTGATCCTTCTGCAAAATGTCCTGCTTGTTCGCATCCGCGCGCACGAGATCCTTCAGCGTCTCGACCTTCGCATTGAGCTGCTGCTGCTGCGCGATCTGCTTTTCCGCCTCCGCCTTCGCATCGGCGGGATTCTTCGGCTGCTCATTCTTCGCGCGCTTCTCCGTCTCCTTCTTCACCTCCGCCTGCTCCTTCGCGAGCGCCGAGGCGAGCTGGCTCACCGTCGGCGAAAGCTTCGCCAGCTCTGCGCGCGCATCCGCCATCGGCTTGCGCAGAAGATCCAGCGCGAGCTTCACCTGCCCCGCGAGTTCCTCCGCGTGCTGCCGCGCGGTCGTCTGCGCAAAATCAAAATTCCCGCGCTGGCCCATCTCGCGCTCCATCGCGCGCCACGCCTCGAGTTGCTGCGCCTTCCAGAGGATCTGCTGCGCTCCTTCAAACGCCTTCGCCTTTTCCAAATAGGCGGCACCATCGGGAGCTGACGCACGCCGCTGGAATGGCTCCCTCGCCTTCCCGAGTTCATCCGGGATCAGCCGCATCCGCGCCTCCAGCCAGCGCCAGTCGCGCGGCGCATCCGTCTTTGCGGAAAGGTCGCGCACTTCCCATCGCTCGCTCGACGCGAGCTGCGTGAAGCCGTCCATCGCCTCCTGCAGATTGTGGCCGCTCTCGAGCACGCGGAACACCGCATCGAGCGCATCCAGTTTCTCGCGCACCTGCACCGGGTCCGTCCCGGCGGAGATCACCGACAGCGCCTCGATCGCCGCGACCGTCTGCCGCGCGTCGGAGACAAACTGATTGTCCGCATGACGCCGGATTTCCTCCAAGTCGCCGGCTGTCTTGAAAAGCTCACGGCAAATCTTCCACCGCCCGCTCGCGATGGCCAACTGCGCTTCCGCCGCAAGAGCCGCTTCCTTCCGAATCGCATCGAGCGCATCCGCCAGCTTGCCGACATTCGCATACATCGGCCCGTTGTTCTGCGAAGCATCACGCATCAACGCCGACGGACGGTTTCCAAACTCGCGGCTCCAGTCGGAGAATCCGCGCGCCGCGCCTTCGACACCGCGGTTGAATTCGGTGAGCTTTGCGACCATCCGCCTGTCCGGCTTGTCGTCGGGCGTGAGCGACTTCGTCAGCGTCTCGCGATGACGCTGGAGCTGCAGCGCGAAAATCTTCGCCCGCTCCTTGCCCTGGCTGCCGGTGCGCACCGCCATCGGCGCGAGGATTTCCTCGACCACCTTCGATTGCGAAACCGCGACGCGCAGCCTTCCTGCCACCGCCGCCCATTGCGCCGGATCATTGCCAGCCGCGTTCGCCATTTCCATCAGCCGCTTCTGCTCACGGTGAAGGATGAGCCCGTTCTCCGAGAGGATTGCAGACTCTTCGGACAATGTGATCGCCTCGGCCTCCGCGCTCGCAGTCTTCGTGCGGTGCGCGATTTCCGAGCACGCCTCGACGGATTCCGTCATGAACTTGCGCGACACAGGAAATGCCGCGACATCCGATCGCGTGATCTTTGCAAAGCCGTAGCCGATGCGGGCGAGCGTGCGCCCGAGCATCACGAGTTCCGCCGCCGCGTGCGCCGTCTTCGCCTCGCGCAGCGCGCCGCCGAGCGTCGTCCATGACTCGGTGAATTTCACATCGAACTCCGTGAGCGCACCAGTGATGGCCATCACCGCCTGCTTCGCCGCCGCGTCCTTGTCCGCATTGGTGATTCCGTCATTCGCCTTGCGCACAGAGCCGATGAGCTTCGCCGCCTGCTCGTCGAGCGCGCGGACGCTTTCATTCAGCGAACGCAGCGCCTCCAGCCCCTGCAGCCGCCGCATCTCAAATCCCGACGCCGTGATCGTGACCTGCAGCGGACGCGACTCCGCCTTGCTGCCTTTCAAATCCGTCGCGACGAGTTTCATCGTCAGCAAATCGCCAGCCTTCACGCCTGACTGAAACAAGTCCCATCGATCCGCGATGCGCACCTGCTTGCCCGGCTTCGTCGCAAGCTCAGTCTGCTTCCACCCGCCGTCATTGATCCGCACGAGCCGCGACACGCGCGCGAGGCCGAGGTCGTCCGACGCGCTGCCGGTGATTTCCACGAGTTCGTTCACCGGCAGGATGAGATCGTGCGTCGGCGATTCGAGTTCCACCGAAGGCAGAAGATCCGGCTCCGCGCGGATTTCGTTCTCCGGCGAAAACTTGTTTTCAAACCCCGTCTCCGCGCCGACCAGTCGCACGCGATAGCTGCCACTCGCGCTCACCGTGATCTTTCCGGAGAGCCATCCATCCGCACCCGCCGTGAGTGGCACCGTGCTGCTCCCCTTTCCCTGTTCGATCAGCAGTTCGGCGGTCTTCGCGGGCTGGTTGGTCTTCAGCTTCAGCTCCACCTCGGTGCCTTCGAGGGCAATGAGCGCGCCCTCCTTTTCCGTCACCTTGCGCTCCGGCAGCTCGCTGTAGTCCGGGTAGTGAAAGGTCTTCTGAAATTCCGTGACGAAGGGCCGCTCGCGCGCATCGAGCAGATACTTCCGCGTGAGCGCATCGCCGGCTTTCACGCGATAGCGCACGCTCGCGCGGCTCACCTGCACGGTCGCGGCGAAGCGATTGCCGCTGAGCGGCTCCATGTCCATCACCTGCCAGCCACCAGTGTCGCCCATCGTCTCGATGCGCGCGCGGTTTGCCGGCTCACCGGAGAGTTCCACGACCACGCGCACCGTGTCGCCCTGCGGCACAATGCGATCACCTCCCTCGGGCTCGTGAAGAATCACTTTTGTCCGCGAGACGCGTTCCAGATTTGCGCCGGGAAAAAGCGCGCGCAGCAGCAGCGTATGAAAGCGCCAGCCGCTCGCAAACATCATGCCCACCGCGACGCACACGATCGCCACCGCATAGCCGATGGTTCGCCGGATGAGTGCCACGGGCAGCAGCGCCTTCATTTCCACACCGCCGATGCGTCGTGCGACATCAGCCTGCAGCAGCGAGCGGAATTGCTCGGAGTCAAAAATCTTCCCGTCCGTGCGACCAAGCTCGACCGCCGACAACAGATCCTCGCGCAGCCCCGGCTCCGCGTGCTCGACGAGACGCGCAAGCTGCCGCTCATCCGGCGCATGCAGGAGCTGACGCAGGCATGCACGCCACGCGACGATCAGCACTGCCAGATAGGCCGCGCCGCTCAGTGACCAGCGCAGCCAGTCGGGCAGCATCCATTGCATGTCCACCGCCGCGACCGCGAGCATCGTGAGTAGCAGCATCGCGACTGCGGCGAGCACGCCCTTGATGATGATGAGTCTCCGTCGGCGCTGCGCAAAGGCGCTCAGCTTTTCTTGAATCAGCGGGTCCAGAGTGGCGGTCATGGGCAGGTCACGGTCGGGGCATCGTATCGGGAGACAACCCTCTGGCCAGCCCCGGCTTTGACCCTAGCGCCGCCGCTGCACTTTCACCGTGAGCTTCGTCTTGTTCGAGGGCAGCATGAAAAGGATGACGGTGATGATGAGGGCGACGATGAACCCGATCCATACCTTGGGGTTTTGGAGGAGAGGGTTCTGCGTCACGATCGCGTCCGAGACCGAGCCGATCCCCGGAGCGATGGGCTTCCTGACCACCGCGGGAGCTTCCTTCACATCCACCGGCTTTTCGCTGATGATCTCGGCGACGGGCACCTCCTCCACCACTCCCTTGATGCCCTTGCGCTCCCGATCGAGCTCTGCGCGCGCCTTTGCCGCCGCCGCGAGCAAGTCCTGCTGAGCCGTGGCGCTCTCCGCCTCGAAGGCCGCATTCTCAACCTTCCGCTTTGCGCGCTCCTCGTCGGCGAGCTTGTCCTCCTCGGCCTTGTTCCGCGCGGCCTCTTCCATCGCCTTCCGTTTCGGAGCGTCAGCGATCATCTTTTCCTCGTCTTCCTCCTTCTTTTTCGCCGCTTCGATCGCGGCCTTGCGTGCCGCGGATTTTTCCGGGGTCCATCCGTATTCGGCCTGCATCGCGGGCGGCAGGAGATCGAAGTCCACGAGTGCCGTTCCTTCGCTATGCGTGATGCTGACAGCCTCGCCGACGACCTTGCTCACCTTCACATCCTTGAAGGTCCGCTCGGGCGTGACGATGTCGAGTGCGCGGCTCGTGATGGTGAAAATCGTGAGCAGCGAGAGAGTGAGGAGGATCGCTTTCATTGGTTGGAAAATACCGGGCGAAACGAGGAAAGCACACGCATTTTTTACGCGAACTGTGACCTCACTTGTCATCGCGGCAATTCGGCGGCGAAGCGCAGCAGTTGATTTCCCCGCGCGGCCCTCTACTCTCCGCGCGATGTCGTGCTCCAAGATTGACCCCGCGCTCCATCAGGCCCGCAAGCCTGATTGGATCAAGGTGCGCCTGCCGAACAACCCGGTCTTCTTTTCCACGAAGGCGCTGATCACCGACCTGCGGCTCAACACCGTCTGCGAAAGCGCGCAGTGCCCGAACCGCTGGGAATGCTGGAGCAGCGGCACAGCCACCTTCATGATCGCGGGCGAACGCTGCACGCGCGCCTGCGGTTTCTGCGCGGTGACGACGGCAAAGCCCTTCGCGCTCGAAGACGACGAGCCGCAGCGCGTGGCCGAGGCGATCCGCCGCATGAAGCTGAAGCACGTCGTCATCACCGCCGTCGCCCGCGATGATCTGAAGGACGGAGGCGCGCTGCATTTTGCCAAGACCATCGAGGCCGTGCGCGCCGCGGC
>JAYWEO010000331.1:0-6963 GCA_043779225.1 Prosthecobacter sp. | reverse complement strand
AAGCTCACGCGCACGGTGTCGGAGTTCGCGCTCAAGGAGGCGGAGCTGACGAGCGTGCTCTCGACGCGGAACTATCAGGAAATCCGGCGTTCCCGTGAAGTGACGCACAAGGTGGACACGGCGCTCGCGGCGGAGATCGCGGAGGCGGAGTCCGCTTCTGCAAAACACGTGGAACGCAAGCAGGCGATCCATGCCAGGCGTCTCGCGCGGGTGCAGCGCACGCACGGTCTGCTCACGCGAACGCTCCCAAAGCGCGCGGCGGATGCGAAGGGAAACTGTCTCGCCGAACTCCAGATGCGCAAGCTGCGCGCAGATCGTGCGCTCGCCGCAGGCACTCAGAAAAATGACGCCACGCACGCCACTCTTTCGCAGACTCTCGCTCAGCAACGCGCGGCGCTCGACTCGCTCACGGCGCAGACGGTGAAGGCCTTCAGCGGCTACGGCTCGTTCGCGCAGAACCTCGTGGAGCGCGACGCGGAAAAGCAGAACGTCGAGATCCCCGAGAATTTTCTCGGTGAGCTGGAGTCAAAGATTTCCGCCGCGAGCCTGCAGCTTGCGAAATTCCAGGCACTGCCGCTGCCGAGACTTTTCAGCGCGATGCCGCTCGCCGTGTGGATTGTGCTCGCGCTGGCCGTGGGCGGCGGGGTCGTGTGCCTGCGTGGCTTTTCACCGCCGCTGTATGTCGCGGGTGCGATCACGGCGGTGCTCCTCGTGGCGGGCTGTGTCCTCGCTTATGTCGCGGGGGCGAAGGGCGCGAAGGATGAGGCGGCCCGCACTGGTGCCGCGATTCTCGATGCGTATGGTGCGCTGCGGGCGGCTCTCACTGCCGCGGAGGTGCGTCGCCGCTCCGAGCGCAAGCGGTTGCAAGCGGAGTTCGACCACACGTGTGCTGACATCGAGGCGAAATGGGAAAGCGCGGACAATGTGGAGGCGGAGTTCGAGGTCAAGGGCCGGCGCAAACTGGAGCCGCAACTGCCGCGCATTTTGCAAAAGCTCGACGCCATGCTGAAGCGCGACCTCGCAGCGATCCGCGAGCAGACGGATGCGAAGGTGAAGGAATTTCAGGACGGCGCGGCGGGCAGGCGGCTGCAGTTCGATGCGGCGCATCAGGCCGAGATGACGACGATCACGGCAAACGAGAAGGCCCGATGGGACACGCTTGATGCGGCGTGGAAGGAGCAGATCACGCCGCTCTTCGCGGAGATCGCGGGACTGAATGCGCAGATCGCGCCGGATTTTCCGGAGTGGAGCGCGTCATTCGTCGAGGCATGGAAGCCGTATGCGCACTTCACGCCGGCGACGAAATTCGCGCAGTTCACGCTGGACCTTGCGAAGCGGCCCGATGCCTTCACCGCGGTGTCGCGCCTCGCGCTTCCCGGTGCGCCGCAGGTGTCCATCCCGCTCGCGCTCACGTATCCGCAGCAGGGCTCGCTGCTTTTCGAGACGCGTGAATCTTGCGGCGCGGCGACGATGCGCGTGCTGAACAATGTGATGCTCCGGCTGCTCACGACGACTCCGCCGGGGAAGGTGAGTTTCACGATCATCGACCCCGTGGGCCTGGGCGAAAATTTTGCCGGGCTCATGCACCTCGGGGACTATGAGGAAAGTATCATCAACCGGCGCATCTGGACGCAGCGCGAGCAGATTGACGAGCGGCTCGGCGAGCTGAACGCGCACATCGAGAAAGTCATCCAAATGTATCTGCGCAACGAGTACGCGAACATCACCGCGTACAATGAGCAGGCGGGCAGCGTCGCGGAGAAATATCACTTCCTCGTCGTGGCGGATTTTCCAAACGGCTTCAGCGAAGCGGCGGCGCAGCGATTGCAAAGCATCGCGGTCAGCGGGCCTCGGTGCGGGGTCTTCACGCTCATCCACTGGGATCAGAGGCAGCAGTTGCCGGATGGATTTTCCGCGGATGAACTGCGCAAGAACAGCGTGTGCCTGCGCGCGGAGGGAAGCACATTTGCGACCGGTCGCGAGCAGGCCGATGCGGGCGCGGCGCTGGTGCTCGATCCGCCGCCGGATGCGACGGTCTCGCAGAGCCTCGTGCATAAAATCGGCAAGAGCAGCGTGGACTCAAATCGCGTGCAGGTGCCCTTTTCGCAAATCGCGCCGAAGCCGGGCGAACTGTGGACGAACGAGACGACGGACGAACTGCGCATCGCCATCGGCCGCACCGGCGCGACGAAGCAGCAGTATCTCGCCATCGGCAAGGGCACGCGGCAGCACGCGCTCTTCGCGGGCAAGACGGGCTCGGGAAAATCCACGCTCTTCCATGTCATCATCACGAATCTGGCGCTCGCGTGCTCGCCGGATCAGGTGGAGTTCTACCTGATCGATTTCAAGAAGGGCGTGGAGTTCAAATGCTACGCGAACAAGCGGCTGCCGCATGCGCGCGTGGTCGCCATCGAGAGTGATCGTGAATTCGCACTCAGCGTCCTGCAGCGCGTGGACGAGGAATTGAAACGCCGCGGTGATCTTTTCCGAAAGCTGAATGTGCAGGATGTCGCGGGCTACAAGCGCGCGGGTGGCACCGAGCCGATGCCGCGCTCGCTGCTGCTCATCGATGAGTTTCAGGAATTCTTCGTCGAGGACGACTCCATCGCGCAGACGGCCTCGCTGCTCTTCGATCGCATCGTGCGGCAGGGCCGTGCGTTCGGCATCCACGTGATCCTCGGGTCGCAGACGCTGGGCGGCGCGTTCACGCTCGCTCGCGCGACGATGGGCCAGATGGTCATCCGCGTCGCGCTCCAGTGCAACGAGGCCGACGCGTATATCATCATGGATGAAAACAACTCCGCGCCGCGCCTGCTCTCGCGCCCCGGCGAAGGCATCTACAATGACTCCGCCGGCGCGGTGGAGGGCAACAGCCCGTTCCAAGTCGTGTGGCTTTCCGACGAGGAGCGCGATGCGTGTCTCGACAAAGTCCGCGCACTCGCCGACGCGCGTCACGACCGGCACCGCAGCGCGATCGTCTTCGAGGGAAATGCGCCCGCGAATGTGCAGGAGAATGATCTGCTCGCGGTCGCGCTCGAATCCAAGTCGTTCAAAGCACCGACGGCAGGGCGCTGCTGGTTCGGTGCGCCAAATTCGATCAAAGGCCCCACTGAGGCGGCATTCCAACGGCAGAGTGGAAACCATATGATCATCGTCGGCCAGCGCGAGGAGGCTGCGCTCACGATGGTTCTCATGTCCGTCATCGCGCTCGCCGCGCAGTATCCGGCGGGCAGTGCGCGTTTCATCGTCATCCATGGCTCCGCTGCAGGGACGCCCGATGCGGAGCAAATGGAACGGCTCGCAAAGACGATCCCGCAAGGCCTCACGCTCGCCACTGCGCTCGAAATTCCGGACGTGATCCGCGATCTTTCCAAAGAGATGAAAATGCGCGCCACCGGCTTGACCGAGCCTGCGAGTGCGCCGTCCATTTTCGTGTTCGTGCACGGGCTGCACAAATTCAAGAAGCTGCGGCATGAGGATGACTTCAGCTTCGGCGGCGGCGACAGCGAGGAGAGTCCGGGTGCTGCATTCAACGATCTCATCACCGAAGGCAGCGCGCTCGGCATCCATATCATCGCGACGGTGGACTCGTTCAACAACGTGAACCGCTCGATGAACCGAAAGGCGCTGAGCGAATTTGAAATGCGGATCGTCTTCCAGATGAGTGCGAACGACTCCGCGAGCCTCATTGATTCGCCGAAGGCCAGCAACCTCGGTCTGCACCGCGCGCTGCTTTACAACGAGCAGGCTGGCACGCTGGAGACCTTCCGCCCGTATGCCGCGCCGGACAGCAGATGGTTCGAGAATGTGGCGGCGCTGCTCGCCGCGCGCAACGGTTGAAGCCGCGCCTTGCTCTTTCCGGGATTTCGGCGCTTCAATCGCGCTCATGCGTCATTCCACCCTTTTCACAGGCATCCTCACCCTCGTCGCAGCCGTCACACTCCGTGCGCAGGACGAAATCCCCGTCGGCGAATTTGCCTCGCTCACCGGCGGCAGCGCGAGTTTCGGCCAGTCGTCGCACAAAGGCACCCAGCTCGCGATTGATGAAATCAATGCGGCGGGCGGCGTGCTCGGCAAAAAGCTGAAGCTCATCGCCGAGGACGACCAGTCGCTCGCAGGCCAGCCGGCGACCATCATGCGGAAGCTGATCTCGCAGGACAAAGTGATCGCCGTGCTTGGTGAGGTCGCATCGTCGAAATCGCTCGAAGCCGCGCCCATCTGCCAGCAGAACAAGGTGCCGATGATTTCCCCGGCCTCGACGAATCCGAAGGTCACGGAAGTCGGCGACTACATTTTCCGCATCTGTTTCATCGATCCATTCCAGGGCACGGTGATGTCGAAGTTCGCGCTGTCGAAAGGCTACAAGCGGGTCGCCGTGCTGACGGACGTGAAGCAGGATTACGCGGTCGGCCTCGCGGAGTTTTTCATGAAGCACTTCAAGGAAAATGGCGGCGAGATCGTGAAGGAGCAGAAGTACTCGACCGGCGACAAGGATTTCAAAGGCCAGCTCACTTCGATCAAGGCGTCGAAGCCCGATGCCATCTTCGTCCCCGGCTACTACGGCGAAGTGTCGCTCATCGCGCGGCAGGCGAAGCAGCTTGGCATCAAGCAGCCGCTGCTCGGCGGCGACGGCTGGGTCGGCGATTCGCTGCTGAAGGTCGCCGGCAACGCGCTCGATGGATCGTTCTTTTCCTCGCACTTTTCGGCAGAGGACAAGTCGCCTGCCGCGCAGGAGTTCGTGAAGAAATTCACGGCTAAGTACGGCGCCCCGCCGGATGACATGGCCGCACTCGGCTACGACAGCGCGGTGATCCTCGTGGATGCGATCAAGCGTGCCGGCAGCACCGACGGTGCGAAACTGCGCGACGCCATCGCCGCGACGAAGGACTTCAAGGCAATCACCGGCGTCATCACGATTGATGACAAACGGAACGCGTCGAAGTCCGCCGTGATCATGACCATCGAAAGCGGTGCGATGAAGTTTCTCGAAACGGTCGCGCCGTAGTCTGCGATTGCCATTCGCGGATGGGTCGGGTTGTTTCGCGGGCGAAAAGTGAGCGAACAAGCGATTGAGTTCATCCAGCAATTGATCAACGGGCTTTCGCTCGGGGCGATCTATGCGCTCATCGCGCTCGGCTACACGATGGTGTTCGGCGTGCTGCGGTTCATCAATTTTGCGCACGGCGACATCTTCATGCTCGGCGCGTTTTCGGGATTTTACGTCGGGCCGCGGGTGCTGTCGTTTTTCGGGAACAAGCCGAGCTATGGCGGGGCCATCGTCGTGCTGCTGATCGCGATGCTGAGCTGTGCGGCGCTCGGCATCATCATCGAGAAGCTCTGCTACAAGCCGCTGCGTGAGCGTCCGAAAATCACGGTGCTCATCACCGCCATCGGGGTGTCGCTGTTCCTTGAAAGTTTTGGGCAATACATTTTCGGCGCGAATCCGCAGGCGTTCCCGACACTCATCGAGGATGTCGCGATCGATCTGCCGCCGTCGTGGGGCAGCCTCACGGCGCTCACGGTGACGACCGGGCAGGTCATCGTGCTCGGCACCACGCTGGTGCTCATGCTCGTGCTCACGCTCATCGTCTTGAAAACGAAGATCGGCATGGCGATGCGCGCGCTTGCCTACAATCCCACGGCCTGCGCGCTCATGGGTGTGAACAACAATTTTGTGATCTCGTTCACGTTTGGACTCGGCTCCGCGCTCGCGGGCGCGGCGGGAATCCTCACGAGCATTCAGCAGCCGAGCATTGATCCGCTCATGGGAATTCTGCCCGGCCTGAAGGCGTTCGTCGCCGCGGTGCTCGGTGGCATCGGGAATCTCGGCGGCGCGGTGCTCGGCGGCATCATCCTCGGCGTCGTGGAGACGCTCGTTGTTGGCTACGTGTCGCCGACGTATCGCGATGCGGTCGCGTTCGCCGTGCTCATCCTCATCCTCCTGCTGCGGCCCGCCGGGCTGCTCGGGAAAAACGTGCGGGAGAAAGTGTAGCCATGTTCGAGCGCACAAAAATTTCGCTGGTGATTTCGGTGATTGTTTTCGCCGTCGCCTCGTGGGCGCTCGGGCACTATCAGGTGCCGGACAGCTCCGGGAAAATGGTGACGCTGATCGAGGCCTACGCGTATTACTACGACATCCTCATCGGCATCGGCATCGCCATCGTGCTCGCGGCGAGCCTGAATCTTGTGAACGGCCACACGGGCCAGTTTTCCCTCGGGCACGCGGGCTTCATGGGGCTCGGCGCGTACTTCGCGAGCATGGTCACGCTCGGCATCCAGCTTCCGCTCGTGCCGTATCCGGCGTTTGCCGGGACGCCTGCGTGGCTCGCGGCGCTGAAAGGGATCGGCTGGGCGCTGGCGCTGGCGGTCAATTCCGTGCTCAGCCTGCTGAATGCCTGGGTCGCCGCGGCGAATCAGTTGCCGCACCCCGTGCAGTTTGTCGCCGCGCTGCTTGTCGGCGGACTTGCCGCTGCGGTCGCAGGTCTGCTCGTCGGCGTGCCGTCGCTGCGGCTCAAGGGCGACTACCTTGCGATCGTGACGCTCGGCTTCAACGAAATCATCCGCGTGGTGATTCAAAATGCGGAGCCGCTCGGTGCGCAGCGCGGGCTCGGCGGCATGCCGCTGACGACGAATGTATTTTGGACATTCAGCACCGCGGCGCTGACGATCTATGTCGTGTGGAATCTCGTGAACTCGACGTACGGCCGCGGCTTTGTCGCCGTGCGCGATGACGAAATCGCCGCGGAGGCGATGGGCATCAACACGACGAAATACAAAGTGCTCGCCTTCGTGACCGCCGCGTTTTTCGCGGGCCTCGCCGGCGGGCTTTACGCGCACTTCAAGCAGTTCATCACGCCAGACGGCTTTAATTTCATGAAGTCATTCGACGTCGTGGTGATGGTCATCCTCGGCGGCATGGGCAGCACCGTCGGCGTGTGTGTTGCCGCGGCTTTGCTCACGATC
>JAYWEO010000330.1:0-11708 GCA_043779225.1 Prosthecobacter sp. | reverse complement strand
GCCTCCCAAAAAATAACGGGGGCGTACTGGTTTCGACTGAAAATTCGAGATGCAGACGGCATGCCGCGGAAGCCTGGTTGGCCGCGTTACCAATCCTGGGCAAAAAACATAAACGCCAAAAACGAAGAACTGGCCCTCGCAGCCTAAGTGCTGAGACGTTCCCGAACCGACGCCTGCTAGGCCTCGGGAACGACAACTAGCAGGCTGGCTTTCCGGCGGAGCGACCGCGCCGGAGAGCGAGACTTCAAACGTGGACGACCGGCCTCGCGTGGCGCGCCCGCCCGCAGCGTGAGGCTTAAACTAATGGCACGGCTAAGCGTGTAGATGTTTGCGTCAAAAGTTTTTAGGACAGGGGTTCAACTCCCCTCGCCTCCACTTTTTTTGAACCGAAACGATTCGTTCGGTGAAGTGTATTGGAGCCCGCCGAAGGGCTCCCGACGCGGGAGGCTCCCGTCATTGACTTCGCCAGTTCCTGGAGCTATGGGGGTGAGCGAATTGCAGCGCGCCACGTTGCGAGTGCGACCATGTGTTCGGTGGCGACGTTCAGTTCCAGCGTTTGATTTCCCCCCTCCCATTTTCCGCATCCCAAAACTGCCTGGCGGCCTTCGCCCACACTAAACCTCCAACCTTTCAGTCAGGCAAGGCAGCCGGGTGGCATTGTGCCTCCGCGGGATGCGGTTCTGACTGGGTAACACAGCGTTTCTGACATGAATATGCGTTGCAATCCAAGGCACCTTCGCGGGTTGCTCGTCCTTTTGCTCCTCGCCGGAATCGCGGGGCTTTTCCTCCTCCCGCGCAGCACGCGACCGGGTGTGGCGGGTGCGGTGAAGTCCGGCGACGCCGGGCTCGTGAAAGGGGATGTTTCAAAAAAGTCCGGCGGCGGGGGAAAGGGCGCGGCTGTCCTGGGCGGGAAGAAGCGGGGGAATCTGGATGCGCGCGTTTTGCATCTGCCGGGGCCGGCGGCGGAGCGGGACTCGGCGCTGGCGAAGCTGCGCGCGCAGGTGCCGGGCGTGGATGTGCAGTTCGATCCGATCACGGGCTCGGCGAATCATGTGATGGCCGCGGGGCGTTTCCTCGCGGGGCCGGCGGCGGTGGCGGATCCGGTGAACGGCGATTTCTACGGGCCGGTGCGGCGTTTTCTGGACGAGCATGCCGCGCTCTTCGGGCATAATGCGGAGTCGCTGCGGGACACGCGGATCACTCGCGAGGATGTGACGGCGCACAATGGGATGCGCACGGTGGTGTGGCAGCAGGAGCTCGACGGCGTGCCGCTTTACCAGGCGATCCTGAAGGCGAATCTCACGCAGAATGGCGAACTGGTGACGCTGGGCAGCCACTTTATGAACGACCCGGTCGCGGCATCGGGGATGCAGCCTGCGGAGCGCATGGCGCTGGTCGCGCAGCCGCCGGTGGATGCGGCCAGGGCGATCTCGCTCGCCGCGGCGCATCTCGGGGACAAGGTCGCGCCGGAGGCCGCGATGGCGACGAGTGCGGCGAGGGGCGTCGAGCGCTGGCAGCGGTTTTCCGCGCCCGGTCTGAGCGACACGAATGCGGGCCTCGCGTGGCTGCCGATGGATGCGACGACGGTGAAGCTCGCGTGGGATGTCACTTTGATGAGCATCGTGCGCCACGAAATGTTCCGCGTGCTCGTGGATGCGAAGACGGGCGAGGTGCTCCTGCGCACTTCGCTCACGGCGGACATCAGCAACGCGAGCTACCGCGTGTATGCGGACGGGACGAGCTTCAAGCCGCTCGACAGTCCCACGCCGATGTCGCCCGGCCCTGTCACGCCGGGCAGCACGCAGCCCGCGGAGGCGGGCCGGAATCTGATCACGCTCCAGGCGCTGGACACGACGGCTTCGCCGAACGGATGGATCAACGACGGCGGCACGGACACCTACGGGAACAACGTGGACGCGCACCTCGATCTCTCGAACACAAACCCGACGTTCGGCACCGGCACGCACGCCACGTCGGCGACGCGCACATTCGATTTCCCGATGGACCTCACGCAGGCGCCGGCGACCTACCAGAGCGCGGCGATCACGCAGCTCTTCTACCTTTGCAATTGGTATCACGACAAGATGTACGCGTACGGTTTCACCGAGAGCGCGGGCAATTTTCAGCAGAACAATTTCGGCCACGGCGGCAATGGCAGCGACGCGATCGTCGCCGATGTGCAGGACGGCGGCGGCACGAACAACGCGAACTTTTCCACGCCGGGCGACGGCTCCGCAGGGCGCATGCAGATGTATGTTTTCACGGGGCCGACACCGGATCGCGACGGCGATTTCGACGCCGAGGTCGTGCTGCACGAGGCGACGCACGGCCTGAGCAACCGGCTCGTCGGCGGCGGCGTGGGCATCAGCGCGCTGCAGACGGGGGGCATGGGCGAGGGCTGGTCGGACTTTTACGGACTCAGCCTGCTCAGCGATCCCACGGACAATGTGAACGGCAACTACGCGGCCGGAGCCTACGTGAGCTACCAGCTCTCGGGGCTGGCGACGAACTACTACTACGGCATCCGGCGGTATCCGTACACGACGGACATGACGAAAAATCCGCTGACGCTGAAGGACATCGATCCTTCGCTCGCCAGCGCGCACACGGGCATCCCGCTCAGCCCGCTTTTTTCGTCTTCAAACTCGAATCCCTCGGAGGTCCACGGCCAGGGCGAGGTGTGGTGCGTCGCGCTCTGGGAGGTGCGGGCGAATCTGATCAGCAAGCTCGGCGGCGCGGCGGGCAACCAGATGGCGATCCGGCTCGTGACCGACGGCATGAAGCTGTCGCCTGCGAACCCGACATTCCTCCAGGCGCGCGATGCGATCGTGCAGGCCGACCTCGTGGATAACGCGGGTGCGAACAGGAATGAGCTATGGGCCGCATTTGCCAAGCGCGGCATGGGCGCGAGCGCGGTGGTGCCGGCGAGTTCCACGACGGGTGGCGTCACCGAGGCGTTTGATATTCCGGACAATCTCGGGGTGACGCCCAGCGCCGCCTTCACCGCCGCGGGCCCCGTGGGCGGGCCGTTCACGCCCGCTTTGCAAAGTTTCACGCTGACCAACAGCGGAGCCGCGGCGCTCAACTGGACGGCATCGGCCAGCCAGCCGTGGCTGAGCCTTTCCTCCAGCGGCGGCACGCTCGCGGCCGGCGGCACCGTCATCGTGACGGCGTCGCTCAACAGCGGTGCCAGCAGTCTCGCCGCCGGAGTGTACAGCGGCACGGTGACTTTCACGAATACAGCCAGCAGCGCCGTGTTCCCGCGCAGTGTGAGTCTGCGCGTGGGGCAGCCGGATTATTTCACGGAAATTTTCGACACCTCGGCAAATGACACGCACAACCAGAGCTGGCTCTTCACGCCGAATGGATCGGGCAATTTTTATTCGGTGTTCCGCACGGCGGGAGTGAGCGCTTTTCCCACCGATCCCACGGGTGGCGCCGCGCTGGCCATGAGCGACGATACCTACGTGCAGGTGACGCCCGCGGGCGGAGTCACCGTGAAGCTCTACGGCACGGGCTACACGAGCTTTTGGGTTGGCAGCAACGGCTACATCACCCTTGGCGGCGGCGAATCGACGTATGGCGAGTCGCTCTCCTCGCATTTCAGCGTGCCGCGGATCGCGGCGCTGTTCGATGATTTGTATCCGAGCACCGGGCAGGTGACTTGGAAGCAGCTCGGGGATCGTGTCGCGGTGACCTGGCAAAGCGTGCCGCAATACGGCGGGACGGACTCGAACAACTTCCAGATCGAAATGTATTTCGACGGGCGCATCCGGATCACCTGCCTCGCCATCGCTGCGACGGACGGACTGATCGGTCTCTCGCAGGGCCTCGGCACTCCGGCGGGATTCATCGCGAGCGACTTCAGCACCTATTCGTCCTTCAGCCTGCAGTTGAACATTCCCGCCTCCGCGCGCGAAGGCGATGCGCCGGTGACCGGAACCGTCACCGCCTCCAATGCTCCCGCGAGCAACCTGATCGTGAGCCTCGCCTCCAGCGACACGACGGAGGCGACCGTGCCCGCGACCGTCACCATCCTGGCGGGCCAGACGACGGCGACATTTCCGATCACGATCGTGGACGATGCGGAACTCGACGGGACGCAAAATGCGGTCCTCACCGCTTCCGCGGCGTCCTACTCGGGCGCCAGCGCCGTCATCGCGATCACCGATAACGAAACTGCGACGCTGGCCGTGAGCGCGCCCGCCACCGCGATCGAAAACGCGGGCACCGTGCAGGGAAGCGTGACCGCGAGCGTCGCGCCCAGCGCACCGATCTCCATCATGCTCACGTCGAGCGACACCACGGCGGTGCAGGTGCCCGCGACCGTGATCCTGCCTGCAGGGCAGACGACGGCGAATTTCACCATCACGGTGATGGACGACAACAAGATCGACGGCACGCAGAACGCGACCCTCACCGCGCACGTCGCGGGCTGGACGGATGGCACCGCCGCCATCGCCGTGCAGGACAATGAAACGACCGCGCTCGGCATCGCGCTCGCGAGCCCGCTCGTGGAAGGCGGCACGGGCAGCGGGACCATCACCATCTCGGGGACGCTGTCTTCGGCGCTCACGGTGTCGCTCTCGCCTGCAAATCCGGCGCGGCTGAACGTGCCTGCCACGGTGAGCATTCCCGCCGGCCAGACTTCCGTGACCTTCGCCACCTCGGCTCCGCAGAATGCGCTGACGGATGGGAGCGAGAGCGTCGCCGTCACCGCCAGCGCGCCGGGATTCACCAGCGCCGCCGGCTCCGTCACCGTGCTCGATGATGACGCGCATCATTTTGTGATCTCGGCGATCGCATCGCCGCAGGTGCGCGGCGCTCCCTTCGCCATCAGCATCACTGCAAAAAATCTGAGTGATCAGACGATCACGGGCTACGCGGCCTCCGTTTCGCTCACTGCGACGGGCAGCGGTGGTGCGGTCACGGTCACGCCCGCCGCGGTGAGCACTTTCACCAATGGAATATGGACGGGCAACATCACGATCGTGACGGCGGACACGGCCATCGTGCTCACCGCCGGCGACGGTGCGGGGCACACCGGCACGAGCAATGCATTCGATGCGGGCACCGGTGCGCTGCACCATTTCGTGTGGAGCGCCATCGCGGGACCGGTGTCCGCGGGGCAGCCATTCGGCGTCACGGTGACGGCGCAGGACTTGGCTAACAACACCGTGCCTGGTTTCAGCGGGACGGCAAACCTCAGCGGCGTCACGGGGGCCGGCAGCGGCATTTTCATCACCGAGCTGAATCCCAACACGCCGGACGAAATTGAATTCACCAATCTCGGGAACGCCGCGTTGAATCTGTCCGGCTGGACGATTCATGTTTACGATGACGCGAGCTGGCCGGCTCCGCTCACCGCTTTCACGATCCCATCGGGCACGACGTGCGCCGCCGGGCAGGTGTTCCGACTCCAGGAATTCGGCACCGCGCCGGGCGCATTCCCACTGTTTTATTTTGGATCAAACATCAGTTGGACCGCGTCCTCCGCATCCCATGTCGCCGTGATGCTCCGCGATTCGACGGGCAAGCTCGTTGACTTCGCCTGCGTGGGTGCGGCGGCGCCGGCGAGCATCACCTCGCCGGTCGCAGTCCCGGCCTCGCAGTGGTCGGGTGCGCCGGCCACGGCCACCACGAGCACGACGTCGAGCTATTCGAGGAAGGGGAATGCGGATTCCAATGCCGCAGCGGACTGGGCGATCACCGTGGCCGGGATGGGGACGTTGAATCCCGGGCTGATGCTGCCTTTCTCCGGCGTGTCCGCACCCGTCGCGATCTCGCAGGCGGTCTCCGAGAGTTTTCAAAATGGCGTGTGGTCGGGGACCATCAGCATCAGCCAGAAGGCGACGCAGGTGAAATTGCTCGCGGATGACGGCGCGGCCCACAGCGGCACCAGCGCGGGATTCGATGTCCAGTCGCTCGGTGCGCTGGCGCTCATCCTGCCTGCAACTGCGACCGAGGGCGGCGCGACGGTGAATGCGACGGTGAGCGTTCCCTTCGGCACGTGGGCGGGCACGGTCGTCGGCATTTCATCGAGCGTTCCAGCGAGAGCCTCGGTGCCGCCGACGGTGACGATCCCCGGGGGGCAGACCAGCGTCACATTCCCGGTGACGATCGAGGACAACGCACTGCTCGACAACACGCAGGTCGCCGTGATCACCGTGTCCACGGTGAGCCATGATCCGGCCACGGCATCCATCACGATCTTTGACAATGAGACCGCGACGCTGAGCATCGCCGCGCCTGCGAGCGCGACCGAGGGCAACGGCACCCTCGCCAATGCGATCACGATCACCTCGAGCGCCGCACCGGTGAACAACACCGTGATCACCCTCGCGAGCAGCAGCACCGCGAAGGCCACCGTTCCCGCGACCGTCACCTTGCCCGCAGGGCAGACGAGCGTGACGGCGAACCTCACGGTCGTGGACAACAATCTGCTCGACGGCCCGCAGAGCGTCACGCTCACGGCATCCGTCCCGAATTGGACGGGCGGCACGGCGGTGATCACCGTGAACGACAACGAACTCGCGACGCTCGCCGTCGCTGCGCCCGCGTCGTTCACCGAGGGGCAGGGCACGGCCGCCACCGCTGGCACGGTGACGATCGGCGGCGTGGTCGTCGCGCCGGTCACGGTTTCACTTTCCTCCTCGGCGCCAGCGCGCCTCTCCGTGCCTTCGAGCGTCACCATCCCGGCCGGGCAGAGCAGCGCGACATTTCCGATCACGATCGCGGATAACACGCTGGCGGACGGCGCGCAGGCTGTGACGCTCACGGCGAGCGCGGGCGGCTTTCCAAACGCGACGGCAAACACCGTCGTGCATGACAATGAGGTCGCCACTTTCGCGTTCGCCGCCATCGGCGCGCAGGCTGCCGCGCAGTCATTTCCGGTGACGATCACGGCACGCACCGTGGACGGCGATCTGGTCGCCGGATTTGCGGGCACGGTGGCGCTCTCAGTGTCCGGCGCGGGCGGGATGTTGCCGGCGACGAGCGGGAATTTCACCGGCGGGGAATGGACGGGAAATATCACGGTGCTCGGCGCGGGGACGGGCGTGACGCTCACGGCGAATGATGGCTCCGGCCACGCCGGGACGAGTGGCGCGTTCGATGTCGCGGTCGCGCCTGTGCATCACTTCACGCTGTCGGGCGTGAGTTCGCCGCAGGTCGTGAATTCGCCGTTCGCGCTCACGATCACCGCGAAGGATCAGCTCGGCGCGACGACTCCGTACACCGGCCCCGCGCGGCTCATGGAACTGTCGCCGCCGGGCCCGGCCACGACGGGCACCGGCGCGCAGACCACGGCGACGCCACTGGCTGTGCAGTCGAAGTACGCAGGCCGCACGCAGGTGCTGCTGACAGCGGATCAGCTCGGCGGCCCGCAGCTCATCACCGCGCTGTCGCTGTTTTTTGCGGCGACTCCCCAGCCGATTTCGCAATGGACGATCCGCGTGAAGCCGACGACGCAGACGGCATTCCCGGCCAGCGGCGCGACGTGGGACGGCGCCGGCTGGACGACTGTTTACAGCGGCGCGCTGAACGTCACCAGTACGGGATGGGTTCCGTTTGCATTCAGTGCGCCGGTCTTTTATCGCGGCCACGACGGGCTGATGGTGGACTTCGTTTTTCAGAGCAATTATCCGCCGACCCGGAATGCGAGTTTCAGCGCGCGGACGACGGGGAGCCCGCGCGTGCTCACCGCCGCCACCACGACCGCGGGAGTGGATCCAAGGACGTGGACCGGCGCGACGGGATCGCCAGCCACCAGCACGCTGGCGCCCGACGTGCGGATCACCTCGCGCGTGGCGACGGGTGCATCGCCGCCTGCGGTGACAGGTTTCGCGGGCGGAGTGTGGAGCGGGCCTGTGCGCGCGAATTTTGCGGCGAACCCCGTCGCGCTTCTCGCATGGGATCCGGCGACGGATGCGTATGCGGTGTCGGGTGATTTCAATGTGACCGGAGGATCCTTTTTCACGCTTTCGCTGAGCAGCGGCAATATCACCGAGGGCGGCGCGTCGGTGACGGGCACGGTGTCCATCCCCGCGGTGCTCGGCTCGGCGGTGACGGTGTCGCTCACGAGCGATCATCCGGCGGATCTCACGATGCCTGCGACGGTGACGATCCCCGCGGGCAGCACGAGCGCCACTTTCTCCATCAGCGCTCCAAATGACGGGCTTCTCGAAGGGCATGAGATCGCGCGCGTCGAGGCTTACGCGGTGAACCGCAATTCCGGGCTCGCGAATCTCGACATCGCTGACAGCGAGACGACGAACATCGTCGTGGCGGTGCCGGCGAATCTCACCGAGGGCTCGAACGGCACGGGCACCGTGACGGTGGGGAAGACGGCGGCGAGCGATCTCACGGTGACGCTCGACGCGGATCTCACGGCGGAAGTCACCGTGCCTGCGAGCGTGATCATCCCGGCCGGGCAGACGTCGGCTTCGTTTGCGATCGCCGCGGTGAACGACAACGTGATGGACGGAACGAAGACGGTCACGGTGAACGCGCACCTCGCGGGCGTCGCCAGCGGCTCGGCGACCATGCAGGTCCTGGATGCCGCGCCGCTCACGATCGTGCTCACGGTGCCGTCGCCGAAACGCGAGGGCGATGCAGTCTTCAATGGAACGGTGACGCTGGCTTCGCCGACGTCGGCGGATCGCATTTTTGCGCTGGCGAGCAGCGACACCGCGGTCGCCACCGTCGCGCCAAGCGTGACGGTGCCCGCCGGGCAGGGCAGCGCGACATTCCCGATCACGATCGTGGACAACACTGCGACGGACGGCACGCGCGCGGCGACGATCACGGCGGGCGCCGCTGGTTTTTCCAACGGCTCCGCGGTGCTGGGCGTGCAGGACAATGATCCGCATCACTTTGCGATTTCGGCGATCGGCGCGACGCAGATTGCGAACCAGCCGTTCACCATCAGCGTGACGGCGAAGGACGTGGGCGATGCGACGATCACGGGCAATTTTGCGGGGCCGGTGACGATCACTGCGAGTGCTGGCGGGACGCCGGTGACGATGACGCCGCCCACGAGCGGTGCGTTCGTGAATGGTGTGTGGACGGGCAGTGTGTCGGTCGCGGGCTTTGCCGCTGGCGCGACGATCACAGCCGACGGTGGGGCGGGACACACGGGCACGAGCAATTCATTCGATGTGGTGGCGGGTGCGCTGGATCATTTCGGCATCAGCACGATCGCATCGCCGCAGGATGCGAATGTGCCGTTCAGCATCACGGTCACCGCGCTCGATGTGGCGAATAACACGCTCGCGGGTTTTGCCGGGCCGGTGTCGCTCGCCGCATACGGCGCGGGAACGGGAATGGAGATCATCACGGGCACGGGGACCATCTCTGGAAGCTGGCCGCTCCTCACTGGCTATCACGACTGCCGCACGCAGAGCATTTACACGCCTGCGGAAGCCGGCAGTGCGCGGCTGCTCACGGGACTCGCCCTGAATGTCACCACGGTGCCGGGGCAGCTCATGAACAGCTTCACGATCCGTCTGAAACACACGGTGAAGGCTGACTACACGGGGACTGGCAATGCCGCGTGGGACGGCACGGGCTGGACGACGGTGTACCAGGCAAACCAGACGATCTCCGCGACGGGCTGGGTGGCGTTCACGTTCACCACGCCATTTGCCTACAACGGATCGGACTATCTCATGGTGGACGTGAGCTTCAACAACAGCAGCTTCACTTCCAGCGGCGCGACGACTTACTCCCTGTCGAGCACCGCACGCACGATCTACTACTATACGGACAGCGGCTACGGCGATCCGCTGACGTGGAATGGGACGGCCAGCCCGACGCCGCTCACGACCACCAGCCTGCCGAATCTCAAGCTCCTGAGCAATCCTCCGCTGGCGATGACGCCCGGCGCGAGCGGTGCATTCACCAATGGGGTGTGGACGGGGAATGTCGCGATCCAGGAAGCGGCGGCGGGCGCATTGCTCACGGCGGTCGGATCTGGAAAGAGCGGTATCAGCAATGTCTTCGCGGTCGGCAGCTCGGCGGGGACGCTGAAGCTGAATCTCAGCACGCAGATCGCGACGGAGGGCGATGCTCCGATATCGGCGACGGTGAGCCGCACCGGATCGAGCGCCGCTGATCTGGTGGTGACGCTTGCGTCGTCGCGCATTGCGGAGGCGACGGTGCCGGCGACGGTGATGATTCCCGCGGGGAGCACGTCGGCAAATTTTCCGGTGACGATCGTGGATGATGCGCTGCTGGACGGCACGCAGATCGCAAACATCACCGCGGATGCGCCGGGCTTTGCTCGTGTGTCGCAGGCGCTGACGGTGAATGACAACGAGACGGCGATACTCAGCGTCGCATTGCCGGCGACGCTCACCGAAGGCACGGCACCATCGGGACCGGGGACGGTGACGATCAGCGCGGCGGCGGATGCGCCGGTCACGGTGAATCTCGCATCGAGCCTGCCCGCGCGGCTGACGGTGCCGGGGACGGTGACGATCCCCGCGGGTGCGACTTCGGCTACTTTTCCGATCACGCTCATCAGCAATACGACGCTGGATTTTGCCACGGTCGCCGGCGTGACGGCGAGCGTGCCGGGCTTCACGAGCGGCACGGGGACGGCCACGCTTTACGACGACGAGGCGAATCTCACGGTGTCGCTCGCGAGTTCCACGACGGAGGGAGCCGCGCCTTTCACCGGCACGGTGAGCGTGGCGACGGCGCCCGCGGCTCCGCTGACGGTTTCCATTTCCTCGGGCAATCCGGCAAAGGCGGTGGTGGTGTCGCCCGTCACGATCCTCGCGGGCGCGACGAGCGCGACGTTCACGGTGATCCCGCAGGACAATGCGGTGAAGGACGGGCAGCAGGCCGTGTCGCTGGGGTTCAGCGCATTCGGCTACACGCCGGCGACGCGGACGCTCACGGTGAACGACAACGAGCTGGATCACTACACGTTCACGACGACGGTCCCCGCCACCGTGGTGCGGAATGCCGCGACCGCGCTCACGATCACCGCGAAGGACATCAACGGAGTGACGATCCCCACTTTCAGCGGGACGGTGAATCTTTCCGCCACGGGCGCGGCAGGGCCCGTGGCGATGACGCCGGGCACGGTCACGCTCAGCTCCGGCACGGCCACGTTCTCCGCCGTCTTCACGCAGGCGGACAGCAATGTGATCCTCGCGGCGAGCGATGCGCAGAGCGTCACGGGCGCGACGAATTCCTTCAACGTGATCGCGCTCGGGCCGTTCACAAAATTTGTCTGGAGCGCGATGAGTGCGAGGCAGCCGGATGTGCCGTTCGCCGTGACCCTCACCGCGGCGGATGCGGGAGGCAACGCGATCGGCGGCTACGCAGGCCCGGCATCGCTGAGTGCGCTGGTGGCGGGGACGGATGTCACGATTGGCACCGGCACTGCGTACACGTCGAGTTTCCCGCTGCCCACCACGTTCAACTCGAGGATGCAGAGCATCTACCTCGCGAGTGAAGTGGGGGCGGCCAAGCGCCTGACGAACCTCCAGCTTTACCTCACGATTCCGAGCTCCTCCACGTTCAGCAATTTCACGGTGCGGCTGAAGCACACGACGAAGGCGAACTACACCGGCGGTGCAACGTGGGACTCGACCGGGTGGACCACGGTGTATGCTGCCAGCCGCAGCTTCGCGACCAGCGGGTGGAACACGATCCCGCTCACCACGCTGTTCGATTACGACGGGACGAGCAATCTC
>JAYWEO010000329.1:0-3657 GCA_043779225.1 Prosthecobacter sp. | reverse complement strand
GAACTCGCGAATCGCGGCACGCTCGTCGTCGCCGTGTACAAAAATCACGATCCGAAAAAATCCGGCCACATCGCCGTCATCCGCCCGAGCACGAAAAGCGACGATGAGATCAAAGCCGAAGGCCCGCAGGTCACGCAGGCCGGGGGCACGAACCGGAATTCTGCGCCATTGAAAAAGGGATTTGCGAATCACCCCGACGCATTCGCGAAAAGCGAAGTGTGCTATTTTTCGCACGCGGTGATTTTCCCAGTCGAGCCGAAGTAGCCCGCCCAGCGCAGGCGGCGGCGCTCGCCAAACCCGCTGTCTTGGTGTAGCTCCCCGCGATGCCAAACGACAGCCATCCAGCCACACGCGCGATCAGCTTCGCGTTCGCGCTCGCGCTGGCGATCGGCATCATCGTCGCCGCGCTGCTCACGCTGCCGTACCAATGGCGGTGGGGGCCCGCATGGGAATACCGGCGTCTGTTCGCCGATGGCTGGCTCGCCACGCTCGGCATCTCGGCGCTCGCGCTGCCGCTGAGCTGCGTGCTCGGGCTGCTGTTTGCACTCGCGCGACGCTCGGCATTTCTCCCGCTGCAATATTTTTCCCGCATCTATGTCGAGCTCACGCGCGGCGCGCCGCTCCTCGTGCAGATTTACCTCTACTTCTACGTCTTCGCGAACGCACTCCACGTGCAGAGCCGATACGTCGTCGGCCCGCTCATCCTCGCCGCATTCACCGGTGCGTACATCAGCGAGATCATCCGCGCAGGAATTGAGGGCGTCGGCAAATCACAGCTCGAAACGGCGCGCGCCATCGGCCTCACCACGCGGCAGACGTACCGCCACGTGATTTTCCCGCAGGCGATCCGCCAGATTCTGCCATCGCTCGCGGGGCAGTTCGTCTCGCTGGTGAAAGACTCGTCGCTGCTCTCGATCATCTCCATCGCGGAGCTTGCGAACGCTGCGAGCAATGTGAATTCCTTCACGCTCACGCCATTCGAGAGCTACCTGCCGCTTGCCGCCGGATACCTCGTCATCACATTGCCGATTTCGCTCTGGACGCAGTCGCTCGAGCAGCGTGCAAAATTCGACACCTGACCCATGCTCATCGCATTCAACAAACCATTCGGCGTGCTCAGCCAGTTCACCGACGACGGCTCGAAGCATCGCACGCTTGCAGACTTCGGTTTTCCGAAACACGCGTATCCGCTCGGACGTCTCGATGCGGAAAGTGAGGGTCTGCTGCTGCTCAGCGACGAGCCATTTCTGAACAAGAAACTGCTCGCACCGGAGAACGCTCACAGCCGCACATATTGGGCGCTGGTCGAGCGCATCCCGACGCGCGAATCGCTCGACGAGCTGCAGCGAGGCATCGTCATCGGCGGTCATCGCACTCTTCCGTGCCGGGCGTGGATGCTCGCCCCGCAGCCATTTGTGCCGCCGCGCGATCCTCCGGTTCGCTTCCGTAAAAATGTCCCCGACTGCTGGATCGCGCTCTCGCTCATCGAGGGAAAGAACCACCAAGTGCGCCGGATGACCGCCGCCATCGGACACCCGACGCTGCGACTGATTCGCGTTCAGATCGGCGAACTCGAACTCAACGGGATCATGCCCGGCCAATGGCGCGAACTCGGCGCAGGCGAGCGCGCCCGCGTCTTCGCCGGTCGTCCGCGTTCGGAGGTGAAATTGAACCGCGAAGAAGCGAAGGGCGCGAAGGACGGACGTGGACCAGTGGACGTCGTTTCTGATGCGGATTCACAGCGACGTCGGCGCATCGGATGATTTCCTGCCGACGTGAATGAAAGGTGGCACTACATCTCTGCCCCTCTTCGCTCCTTCGCTGCTTCGCGGTTCAATTCCTACCCGAGCTTCAGCTCAAGCTGATTGTCCTCCGCAAGCGCCCAAGCCTCGATGCCGCGCCTGCGCAGGTCGGCGGCAAATTCCGCGGCGAAGCCATGCACCGTCAGCACGCGCTTTGGCTGCACGAGTTCGACGTAGCGCAGCAATTCGTCGTAGTCCGCGTGATCGCTCAGCGGGAACGCCTCGTCGCAGCGCGAGCGATATTTCGCACTCGGGTCAATCGCCCAGCCGGTGAGGATCGCTGTTCGTCGCGGGCCGATCTTTTGCAGGTCGGCCGAATTTGCCGCGTTCGGCGGAAAGACGATCACGTGGCCTTTTACTGACGAGGCGCGGAAGCGTTTGCTGCCACGCGGAAAATCCGCGCACAGGTCGCTGTGGGTCGCCGTCATTTTCCAGACAGCCTCGTGCAGCATCGGCGTGAGCCCTGCATCGAGGACGATGCGCACGATCTCCTGCGCCTTGCCGAGCGAGTAGCCGAGCAGCACGGGCACCGCGCCCGCATCGAGTGTCTCGCGGCAAAATGCCACGACGCGCGCTGCGACTTCCGTTCGCGGGGGCATGCGGTAGCGCGGGAGGCCGAAGGTCGTCTCCATCACGAGCGTGTCCGCGTGGCACCACTCGCACTGCTCGGCGGCGAGGCCCGGTGCGAGCTTGAAGTCGCCTGTGTAGAGCAGCGAGCCGGCGGCTGTTTCAAAAAACAACTGTGCCGAGCCCATGATGTGGCCCGCCGGCAGCAACGTCGCGCGGCCATTGGCGAATTCGCGCGTCTCGCCGAAGCCAGCGATGATCTCCTCGCGCCTGCCGGGCATTCGCTCGCGCATGAAGCGCGCAGTTGCCGCGGTCATCAGCACCTGCCGATGCCGCGCAATGTGATCGCCGTGCGCATGCGAGACAAATGCGAGCGGCTTTCCTCGCTGCGGGTCGAGCCATAGCTCGTGCTCCGGCAGGTGCAATCCGCGTTGATGGAGGATCGTGATCAAGAGCCGCACTGTCGCTGTGAATGCAGCGCTGCGCGAGTGCGGAGAGCGAAATGACAAAATGGTGGGGCGATTGTTGGGAGTTGATTGCGATTCACGGGTCGTGCATTTGTCCGGCGAAATGCCAGTCATCACTCCGCGCAAAACGCTTCCGAGCTACGACGTCATCATTGTGGGCAGTGGTGCTGCGGGCGGCATGTCGGCTTACGTTTTGTGCAAGGCGGGGGTGAAGGTGCTCATGCTCGAGGCGGGGCGAAATTATGATCCGATTATGGAGACGCCAATGTTCCAGACGGCGGCAGATGCGCCGTTGCGCAATGCGGCGACGCCGGATAAGCCTTTCGGATTTTTCGACGCGACGGTGAACGGCGGGTGGACGGTACCGGGCGAGCCTTACGTGGTGAAACGCGAGGGGGAGCAGGGCTGGCACGAGGCGAGGGACTGGGACGCGAAAAAGACGACGCAGAATTTCACTTGGTGGCGTCCGCGGATGCTCGGCGGGCGGACGAACCACTGGGGGCGCATTTCGCTGCGCATGGGGCCATATGATTTCAAGCCGAAGTCGCACGATGGGCTCGGGCTCGACTGGCCGTTTGAATACAAGGACATTGAGCCGTGGTATGACAAGACGGAGGCGCTCGTCGGCGTCTTTGGCAGCAACGAGGGACTGGAGAACACGCCCGATTCGCTGAACGGCTCGCTCCAGCCGCCGCCGCATCCACGCGCGCATGAGATGCTCATCCGCAAGCACGCGAAGGGGCTCGGCATCCCGGTGATTCCGTCGCACATGGCGATCCTCACGAAGCCGCTGAACAATCGCGCGGCGTGTTTCTACGCGA
>JAYWEO010000328.1:0-18279 GCA_043779225.1 Prosthecobacter sp. | reverse complement strand
CAGCCGCTCGATCTCGCCCTCGTTGTTGCAAAAGACAAACGTGCTCCAGCCCTGCGTGCGCCACTCGGTGAGCTGCGCGAAGAACCGCTCGCGCCGCGCTTCGTCCACGACGAAGTCTCCTGCTTCAAACTCGCCGAGCCCATTGTCGAAGAACGCCAGCGAGTAGTCCTCCACACCCGCACCGACAGCCCCCGGCGCAATCGTCACCAGCGCCTCCATGCACTCCGCCGCGACGTCCACCGTGATGTCCTTTTTCCCGATGCAATCCCGCAGCCGCCGTTCCCGCGGCGCTGCCTGGCCGAGCAGGATCGTGCATGCGGGCAGTTGCTCCACGCTCGTCTGCGCATCGAGGTCGAACTGCCGGATGCTCTCCAGTTCGTCGCTGAAAAATTCCAGCCGCACGGGCAGCGAATGATGAAAGCTGAACACATCCACGATCCCGCCGCGCACCGCGAATTGCCCGCGCTGTGAGACCTGCGCCGCCGGTTCATAGCCAGCGGCGGTGAGCCGTGCGAGGAGCGCCTCGCGCTGCACGGTTTCGCCGCGCGTGAGGCGCATCTCCATCGCCTGCATCTGCTCGGCATCGGGCACCCCCTCGTCCAGCGCCGCCTTCGTCAGCACGATGACGACCGGGGATTCCTTGCCGCCACCTGTGTTGAGCCGATGAAGGATCGCGAGCCGCTCGGCCATGGTCTCCGGGTCTGGCAGTGCGCCCTCGACCGGCGCGATTTCCAGCTCTGGGAAAAAGAGGGCGTCCGGCAGCCACTGCTGCAGTTCGTTGTGGAGCTGCTCCTGCGCGCGCAGCGTGGGGCAGACGAGCCACATGCGCTTTCCATTTTCCCGCGCCCCCCGTGCGATGGCCGCGCACAGCGCAGAGTGCGCGCCCTCCGCCACTTGCTCGAAAGTGACGCTATCGGTGCCTTTCGCGACAGCACGCAGCTTCGCCGCAAGCGAGCGCTCGCGGGTGATGGCATCGAGCAGATTCAGCGAGCCGGGCTTCAAGTGGGCGGGAAAGGGATGCGTTGTGCGTCGCGGCGGCAACTCATTTTCCATCGCGGCTGCCGCCTGCCTTTGCACGCCGCTCCCACTCGCGCGCATCGGCGTTCGAGCAGTGGGAGTGTGAAAATCGCATCCGATCTTCAGCCCGCGATCTTCTTGAATGGCCCGCCTTCGTTCAGCGTGGGGCGCTCGGGGCGGCCTTTGTATTTGTACACGAGATCCATGTTATCGAGGCCCATCAGCCAGAGGATCGTGGCGTGGATGTCGTGGACGTGCATGCGGTCTTCCACGGCGTGCAGGCCGACCTCGTCGGTGCTGCCGATGGTCTGCCCGCCTTTCACGCCGCCACCTGCCATCCACATGGTGAAGCCGGTCGGATTGTGATCGCGGCCGTCGCCCTTTTCACTCTGCGGAGTGCGGCCGAATTCACCGCCCCAGACGACGAGCGTGCTGTCGAGCAGTCCGCGTGTCTTGAGATCGTTGAGCAGTCCGGCGACGGGCTTGTCCATGGAATGGCAGAGCTTGCTATGGTTCTGCTCCAGCTTGGTGTGCGAATCCCATTTGCTGCCTGCGCCGCTGTAGAGCTGCACGAAGCGCACGCCGCGCTCCACGAGTCGGCGAGAGAGGAGGCACATTTTGCCAAACTCCGCGGTCTCTTTCGTATCAATGCCGTAGAGTTTTTTCGTCTCCGCGGTTTCCTTCGAGAGATCCACCGCCTCGGGTGCCTCGGCCTGCATGCGGAAGGCGAGCTCGTAGCTGGCGATGCGCGCATCGAGTTCGGTCTGGAGCTTGCGGCTGGCTGCGTGATCACGGTTGAGTGTGTTGAGAAAGTCGAGCTTGCCGCGCTGCTGCGCGTCGGTGATTCCGCGCGGTGTGTTGAGATTCGGGATGGGCTCGCTGGAAGCGGTGATGCGCGTGCCCTGATACACGGCCGGCATGAAGCCGCCGCCCCAGTTGCGCGGGCCGTTCACGACGGATGATGCATTGTCCTGCATGACGACGAATGAGGGCAGGTTCTGATTTTCCGAGCCGAGGCCATAGCTCGTCCACGCACCGAGAGAAGGACGCCCGGCGAGGATCGAGCCCGTGTTCATCTGGCAGACGCCGGCGGAGTGATTGATGCCATCGGCCCAGCAGCCGCGCAGGAGGGCGATATCGTCGGCGCACGAGGCGATGTGCGGCAGCCAGTCGCTCACCCACATTCCGCTCTGGCCGTGCTGCGCCCACTTGCGTTTCGACGCGAGGATGGGCGAATCAAATTCACCCATCGCCGTGATGACGCGTCCGAAGCTCTGAGGAATGGGCTTGCCCGCGAGTTTGTCGAGCAGCGGCTTCGGATCGAACGTGTCCATGTGCGACGGCCCGCCTTCCATGAAGAGGAAGATCACGTTCTTCGCCTTGCTCGCGAAATGAGGCTTCTTCGGCGCGAGGGGATTCAGCGATGGCGCGCTGTCGGCGAGCGCGGCTCCGAGCGGCGTGCCGCGGAGCATGTCGAGCAGTGCGAGCGCACCGAAGCCCGCGCCGCTGCGCATCAGAAAATCACGGCGGGTGAACGCCTGTTCGCGGCGTCCGCAGAAGGAAGAGGATTCTTGCATGGCTTAGTCGAGGTAGAGAAATTCGTTTGAGTTCAGCAGAATGTGGCAGAAGTCCACGAGCGCGGCGAAGCGCGGGTCTTTGCGCTGGTCTTTCTGATGCGACGTGGAGATGTCGTGGCCGTGGCCGGAGCTGTCGGCGTATGGATTGGGCGAGGATTCAAATTTCCAAAAGCCCATGGTGTGCTCGCCGGGCGACGGGCTCGTGGCGAGCAGTTCCTCCGCGTGCAGCGCGGTGTCGGAGAGGCGCACGTCGTCGATCAGGCCGTCGAAGAGGCTGCCTTCGCCGGTCGGCGTCCCGCCGATGACGAGCGGCGTGTCATTCGCGATGCCCGAGGTGACGGCGTGCGCGACCTGCACGGACTGCATGGGCTCGTCGTCGTTCGTGAGATCCTTGGCGTAAAAGGTGATGCCCTTTTCCGTCGCGTCATCGAGGCTCACGCTCACGGCGATGAAGTAGGGCTTGCCGATATCAATGTGCAGGCCGGAGAAGACTGCCTCGACGGGGTCGGCCGGTTTGTCGGGCCGGTTGCCACTGAGCTGGAGGACGAGCGTCTGCGGCTTGTTTCGCGAGCCCATGCCGGTGATGCCGAGCGACCAGCCGGGGTGGCCTTTGTTGCCGTCCCACTTCGAGGCGATGGTGCGCACGGCACCGCTGGGATAGACGGATTTGACATTGATGAACGCCTCGATGGTGAAGTCGCCGCCCGGCAGCGAGGCGTCGTTCTGCACGATGAGCCGCTCCTGGCCGGATTCCGGCATGAGCTGCGCGGCGTTGCCTTCGCGTGTCTGCATCTTGTCGGAGATGAAGGAGGACGCCTCGGTATCGCCGGTGCCGCCGCTGATTTCCGTCGCCTGCCGGGTGATGAAATTCTGCGCGGCCTCGATCTCGGCGGCACCGGGGTCACGCCCGAAGCAGAGGCGGAATGCGTCGGTGAGGATCTCCTTTTCCTCGGAGGAGTTTTCCTTTTTCAGACGCAGGGCGAATGCCTTCGCGCGCTCGAGGGACCACTTGCTGTTGATCATCAGCAGCGACTGCGTGGGTGTGGTCGTGATGTTGCGCTGTGAGACGCTGTTGAAGCCTTCCGGCTCGTCGAAGACATCGAGCAGTGCGTCGCGGTTGTTGCGGCGGAACTTTTCGTAAATGGTGCGCGCGTGGCGTTCCGGCTCGATCCCGGGGCCGCCGGTGGGGAATTCGATTTCGCCAGTGACGGAGAGCACGGCGTCGCGGATCTGCCCGGCTTCGAGACGGCGCGTGGGCATGTGCCAGAGCAGGCGGTTTTCCGGATCGGTGAGCTTCGCCTGCGCGGCGATGGGATTGCCCGCGGACTGCGTGTAAGTCGCGCTGGTGACGATGATGCGGTGGAGCTTCTTGAGGCTCCAGCCGTTCTCGGTGAAATAGCGCGCGAGCCAGTCGAGGAGTTCGGGATGCGAGGGCTTCTCGCCGAGCGTGCCGAAGTCGCTGGCATTCACGGCGAGGCCGTGGCCGAAGTGGTATTGCCAGACGCGGTTCACCATCACGCGCGCGGTGAGCGGGTTTTCCGGCTGCGTGAGCCAGCGCGCGAGTGCGCTGCGGCGACCGGTGCTGTTTGGCAGGGGATCGATCTTCGCGGCGGTCTCGTCGAGCACGGTGAGGAAGCCGGGTTCGATTTCGCCGAGGGCTTTCTTTTTTGGAATGAGGATCGGCGATGCCGCGGGGCCGATGTCGGTGGCGATGGGTGCGCGGGGGAGGGGCTCCGGTTTTTCCGCGCGGGATTTGTTCAGCTCGGCAAGCAGCGTGTTGCGGTGGCTCTTGCCCGGTTCCTTCACGCGGGCGTCGAAGCGTTTGTCCAGGTATTCGTAGTCCACCTGCCGCCACGCGAGATCCACGATCTGCTGCTCGTAGGGCGTCCGCTCGGCGGTCGGCTTGGCGAAAAGCGCGCGGGTTTCCGGCGGGAATTTCGAGATCGCATCCTTCTGGGCATGCACGCGGACGGGCTCCTCGATGTGGGCGATCTTTTCGCGGATGGGGGCGGTCTTCGCGGCCCACGCGGCGAACTTTTCCTCGTAAGCCTTGCGCTGCTCGACCGTGGCGACCTCGCCATCCTCGATCAGGTGGATGGGCGCGAAGAACGCCTGGAGCCGGAAGTAGTCCTTTTGCAAAATGGGATCGAACTTGTGATCGTGGCACCGCGCGCATTGCACGCCCATGCCCATGAAGACATCCGCGGTCGTGTCCGTGATGTCGTTCAGCATCGCGCTCCATTGGCCCACGGCGTCGCGGTTGTTGTACTCGTAGATGCCTAATGTTAGGTAGCCCGTGGCGATGCGCGCCTCGGCGCTCTCGGGCCACAGCTCGTCGCCGGCGAGCTGCTCCTGCACGAAGCGGTCGTAGGGCTTGTCCTCATTGAAGCTCGCGACCACGTAGTCGCGGTAGCGCCATGCGTTCGGCCGGTAGTCGTCTGCGCGGTAGCCGTCGCTCTCGCCGTAGCGCACGAGGTCGAGCCAGTGGCGTGCCCAGCGTTCGCCGTAGCGCGGGCTGGCGAGGAGCCTGTCCACGAGCTTCACGTAGGCGTCGGGCGAATTGTCCGCGGCAAAGGTTGCGGCTTCCTCGGGCGTCGGCGGCAGGCCGATGAGATCAAAGGACACGCGCCGGATGAGCGCGGTCTTTTCCGCGGCAGGTGCGGGCCGGAGCTTCGCCGCATCGAGGCTCGCGAAGATGAAGCGATCGATCGGATTCGTGCTCGTGGAAAAACGATCCATCCCGAGCCGTGCGCCGCCCTTTGGCACGCTGAGGACCGAGGCCTGCGCGTTCACCTTCGGCGGCTCGACTTTCGCCACGGGCCGGAAGGCCCACCACTGCCGGTCCTCGTCCGAGATTTTCCCGCGCGGGCGCGGCTTCATCTTCTGCCCCGGCACCTCGGGCCACGGCGCGCCGAGCTTCACCCATTGCGTCAGCGTCGCGACCTGCGCGTCGGTGAGCTTTTCGCCCTTGGGCGGCATCTGCATGTCCGTGTTCTTGTAGCCGATGGCCTCGATGAGGAGGCTCTTTGCCGGATCGCCGGGGACGATGGCCGGGCCGGTGTCGCCGCCGGTGAGGAGCGCCTCGCGCGAATCCACGAGCAGATTGCCTTTCATCTTTTCGCCGTGGCTGTGGCACTTGTAGCAGCGCTGCGAGAGGATGGGCTGCACCTTCTCGCGGAAAAAGAGGTCGCTCTCGCTCTCGGCGGCGGTGGCGGCGGTGGAGATCAGGAGGGTGAAAAAGTGGAGCAGGCGCATGGTTTGGCGGTCGATTCGCACTTTGCCTGGGTTCTTTGGTTTTGCCAGCAAAGTGTTTGCAAACACGCTGGCGATTCGCGCGCGGGATGGCACTGTGCCGCAGTGCAGATCGATCTCGTCAACAGGCAGCGCCGCGTCCGCCTCGACCTTGCGCGGCTCGGCCGGCTCGCGGCCCTGTCTCTCCCGGAATGCGGGCGGCAGTCGGGCGACGCCCGTTTTGCGCTGGGCCAGCTCGCACTCGTGGAAGTCGCCGTCGTCAGCGATGCCGTCATCGCGCGCGTCCACCGGCAGTTCATGGACGTGCCCGGCGCGACGGATGTGATCACCTTTGCACACGGCGAGATCGTCGTGAGCGCGGACACCGCGGAACGCTGCGCCGCCGAGCACGGACACGGCGTGATGGAGGAACTCGCGCTCTACGTCATCCACGGCCTGCTGCATCTGAACGGCTTCGACGACATCGCCCCGCGCGACCGCGCGAGGATGCACCGCGTGCAGGATCGCATCTGGCGGCAGGTCCTCGCTGCGGAAGATTCCTCCCCCAAAAATCTGCCGTGCAAAATCCCCCGCAAAGCGGTGTAATCCTCCCCAATCGTATGAAACCCTCCCTCATTCCCCTGTTTGTCGCCGCACTTTCCGCGCCCGCCTTTGCACAGCTCAACGACGCGCCGCCTGTGGACCTGAAGCAAGTCCTGCAAGGCCTGAGGCAGTTCAAGGAACAGAACGAGGCAGGCCAGAGCGCGCGACTCAGCAGCGCCTACAAGCAGATTGTCGCCGCCACGGCATCCAGTGAGGCGGCGGCCGCATTCTGGACGAGCGCCCACCTCAGTGTGGAAATCGCCGGCGTGGCGCGTGAGAGTGCCGCCGCGCGCGACTGGCAGCACGGGGAGGGCGAAGGATTCAAGGCCAGGGAATGTGCCAACGCCGCCCGCCTGCACCTCCTCTGGCTCGGCCTCACCCTCCAGCATATTTCAGATGTGGAGACGAGCAAGCTGCTCCCGGGCATCATCGACTATACGAAGCAGGTGGAGGCGGACGAGCTGGCGATCGGACGCCTTGCCGAGCATATGGAAAAGCTGGTGGACCGCATTCCCGGGGCCAAGGGCCGCTCGCTGAAGGAGACCGAAGACAAGCTGGAGAGAATGGCCGCTGGGAAACCGTTGCCCGGAGTGAAGGAGGCCCTGGCGGAAGTGCGGGCAAAATTGCTCCACGATAAGATCATGCGGGCAGCCCTGGTCGAAAGCCCCGTCGCGCAAAAACTCCAGATCGTCGAAATGCTGGGTGAGGCAGGCTCCAAGAAAAAGAAGGGCAACGACGCCGCCCCCTCCGGATGGGAGGCGGTGCCGGGAAATGTGAACGGCATCTACAACACGATCGTCGTCCCTGAATTCCGCGTCGCAAAGGATCCCCGTCTCATGGACTACTGGGACATGATGCTCCGCAAGAATCAGGAGAGCATTTTTGCAGGCATGCCTGCATTCGACGAGCGCAAGAAGACCCAGGTGGAACGCCCTTCCATCATGTGGGACCGCACGCAGGACATGCTCCTCCTCGGCCTGAAAAACCGCGCCGTCACCGAGATGTTCAACATCATCAAGGCATACCCCCAGCATCCCGAGGCCGCGAACTGGATCGCACAGCTCGAGCAGATCCTTGCGCCTTCCGCCCCTGCACCCGCTCCGACGATCCAGGGTCCTGGCGCCAGAGGCATCGTCGCCCCGCCCGCCTCCGTCCCTTCCGCCACTGCCCCGGGCAATCCGCCCACCGCCATCATCGTCCCCGCCGCACCCGCAGGCGTGCGGTGACACGCCGGGCCGATTTTTCCACACCCACATGCTGAGCATCCGAGGAATGACGCCCATGCTCGCCGCCATTGGAGGAGGCGGCGATGTGCTCACCGAGGAGGAGGTGCTCACCGAGCAGGCCCTCGACATCCCGTGGAATGTCATCGTCCACAATGACCCCATCAACCTCATGGACTACGTCACGAAGGTCTTCATGAAAGTCCTCGGCTTCTCCCAGAAGAAGGCCGAGGTCCACATGCTCGAAGTCCACGAGCTCGGCCGCTCCATCGTCTGGACCGGCACGCGCGAGCGCGCGGAATTCTACGTCCAGCAGCTCCACGCCCACCTGCTCCTCGCCACCCTCGCCCAGACGCGCTGAGCCATGGAAATCCGGAACGAGGAGGAAGGCTGGATATTCGAGGAGATCGATCCCCTCATCGCCGAACTGCTCGGCATCCTCCCCCAGTGCGCCGCACCCGAGGATGACGCCGCGCGCCAGCGCATCTTCAGCACCCCCACCGCGGGGCAGGACACCGCCGCCGACGAGGACTGGCACGAATACGTCGAGCCCGACCTCCGCGAGCTTTTCCAAAGCCACACCGACACCGTCGCCGCCGACCTCGCCACGATGGACAGGCAGGGCGACCTCTTCACCCTCACCATCCCCCTCGAAAATGGCCGTGCCTGGGTCCACACCCTGAACCAGGCCCGCCTCGCCCTCGCCGCCCGCCACGGCCTGACCGAAGGCGACACCGAAGGCCGCCACCGCCTCGACGGAGAAAAAGGTTTCGCCGTCATGCAGATTGATTTCTACGCCATGATCCTGAGCCTCCTGCTCAGTCGCACAGAGCTGTGAGGGGAGGGACCGTTGAGAGGTGAGAAGAGGGGTGCCGGAAGCCGAAGCCGTCCGGGAGCGGCGACCGCAGGCAAAGCAGTCCCACGCTTCAGCGTGCAAAACTGACCCGCCCGGACTGCGCGCGCGGATACGGGATTCGCCCGCAAGCTGCCCCTGCACGGCATGGCACGCTGAAGCGTGGGACTACCTCACCTCCGCAGCGCGTTGATCAGCTCATCGAGCTTATCGAGCACGTTCTGCATCTGGTTCTGATTGTAGCTGCCGTCGGCCCCCTGGCCGACCGTGCCCACGCTGTTGCTGTTGTTGCTCGTTCCCGTGATCGCGCTGGCGATGGCATTGGCGAGATCGCCCAGCGTGGCGCGCTGCTGCAGGTCGGCAAAGAGCGAAGTGAGCTGCGCGCGCATCTCGGCGGCAGTGGCCTGGGTGTGATCGGCGGGGAGAGCGGGATTGAAGGGCATGGTTGAAGGGAATGTTGAATGTTGGATTTTGAATTCTGAATGACGCCTGCCGAATGATGGATGGAGGTTTTGGATTCGGATGGCGCATCGCGCCTCGGAATTCAAAATTCACCATTCACCATTCAGCATTGGCTCTCACGTCACGACGACCTGCGCCTCCGGGCTCGGGGCCGCGTCGCCGCCGTCATTCCCGGCGATCACGCGCACTTTCACGATCTGCGCGGCAGTGAAACCCTTCAGGATCGTCTCCAGATCCTTGAAGCTCCCCTTGTTCTGCCATTCGGTGTCCACGGCCATGATGAACGTCTCCACGCGATACCGCACCGCGCGCGTGGCGTAGGGCCAGCCGGCCTCGATGCGACCATTCCCTAGCGCCGCCGCCGTCACACTGGCCACGGGCTCCGGTGCAGTCGGGTTCGCCGGGATGTTCAGCCCGAACGCCTCCCAGCGCGGATCATCGTCGGTGGTCAGATCCCCCAGCTCATTGATCAGCCCGCGCACCCGTCGGCGCAGTCCATCCACCGCGCCCGCCCGGTTGTTAAAGGCGACCGTCTGCGCGCTGTCGGCATCCGCCTCCGCCTGCCTTGCATTCGAGAGCGCCGTCCATGTCGCACCACAGGTCGCGGCCGTCGCGCCCATCTCGGCACTCGCATTGGCCGGCACGGCGGTGAAGTATTCCTTCAGGTCGCCCAGCAGCGTGAACCGCGCATCCGCCGAACCGGGCACGGCGGTGGACTGATTCGGAAATCCCGTCGGCTCCCACGCCGCGCTCCACCGCTGGCCGAGCTTCTGCGCCAGCCGCAGCTTGGAGTTGGTCAGCGTCTCCGCCCCGGCATCGTCGGCGGCCTGCAGCGCGGTGGAGGCGGCATCCACCGCCTGCTTTTTCAGCCCCACCTGCAGTTCCGCAGTCGTGAGCGCCGCGATGGCGGCACGGATGGCCGCCTCGTTGTTCTGCTTGATGCCGATGGCGACCTCATAGGTGTGGCATCCGTCCGCGATGCGATCGGCGAGGGCGCGGAGGACGTCATTGTTGTCGGGAGTGGGATTGCTGCTCATGGTGCGTCGGTTGGTTTTTTTGCGTTGGAAGGGGGGCAGCACCGGCGCATCCGGCGCATCCCAGAAAAATTCGTCCCATACGGTGAGAAGATCATCCCAGTCGCTCATGGGGCGGGGGGGAAGACGGGGAGGCCGGGAGACGGGGAAAAAGGAAGACGTGCAGGCCTGAAGTTTCCGGCGGGCGAAAAAACTGCGGCAAGAAGACGATGAAGCAGCGCGAGCCATCACCATCCGGGCCTTCATCCTCTCCCCGTCTCCCAGTCTCCCCATTTCCCAGTCCGTCCTTTCCCTCCCACCCGGCCCCGCGCCGGAACCTCCGTGGAACAATCCGGACGCTCCGGCTCGGCTGGATGAAATTCCTGGGACCGGTTCCGAGGCTCCGGACCGCGCCGACGAGATTCACTGGAACACCCCGGAGTTCCCAGACCCCCCGGACGAGATTCATGGGAGCACCCCGGAATCTCCGGCCCGCTCGGATGAAATTCATGAGAACACCTCGGAGCTTCCTGAACGTCCCAAGGAGATTCATGGGAACATCCCGGAGCCTCCGGACTGCCCGGATGAAATCCCTCGGGACACCGCCGAGCCTCCCGGTCGTCCCGATGAAATTCATGGGAGCACTCCGGAGCCTCCGGGTCGTGCGGATGAAATTCCGTGGAACACCCCCGAGGCTCCCCACCGTCTGGACGGATTTCATCGGATCGTCCCCGAGCCTCCCGGCCTGCTGGATGAAATTCATTGGAACGCCCCCGAGCTTCCCGCCCGGCAGACCGCCATCCGGTGGAACATGCGCCCCGCGCACGTCCCGCCCCTCGTCAACCTGCGCGATGCGCTGATGGCAACCGGCCGTCAGCCGCGAATTCCCCCGTCCCCTTTTCTCCCAGTCCCCCAGTCTCGAAGTCTTCTTCATGGCCGGGATGAATCATTCGGATTTGTCCTCGTCCCTCATCCGCCGCCAGTCGGACAGCGCATCCGGCCCGCCGTGCATCAGTTCGGTCCACGAAGCCTCCAGCGCCAGCGGCAGGCCGATGATGACCTCCGGTGCCGGCCTCGCCTTTCCGGCCTCGATGCGCTGCACATACCGCCGGTCCATCCCCAGCCTCGCCGCCAGTTGCTCCTGCGTGAGCTTCCGCAGGTTCCGCAACCTGCAGACATTCCTTCCAAGCAAAACTCGGATTCGGGAGGGCATGGCGCAAAGAATGGCACAGACCCAAAATCGTGTCAGCGGTCTAAGTGTAGCAATCTTCACTTTTCTTTCATGCGGGGAAATGCGGCTCCAAAGCGCCAGCCTTGCCACACCCCCTGCAAACTGTTTGCATCAGAACGAACCCCAAGAACCCAGCGGTATGACACGAGAAAACACGACGGCGGGCGTGCCCCGAAAAACCATCTGGTCCTTCGACCTCGGCAAAGCCTCCATCGGGGAGGAGGTGCGCGTGGAAAGTTCTGCGCTCTTCCTGCACCGGGCTTCGCTGCTCATTCCGGCGGAACTTGCATTGCGTGGCCCATCGTCGAAATCCGGTACGCCAGCGAGCCGCTACCGCATGGAGCGGACGCGCGCTGCGCATTGGCGACGGGAGGAATGGCTGGATGAGCTTTGGTGTGCTGCGAGTCTGATTCCGCTCGCGCGCCGGACGGTGGAGCCGATTGTCGGGCAGTGGACGACGTATCAGAAAAACGTACGCGGAAAAAAGAAGCTCAAGACGCGCGCGGCCAAGGTGGAATGGCAACTCGCGCACAAAGGCGATCCGCGATTGGAGCGTGAGTTTGCCAGCGAAGACGATCCGCTTTGCTACACGTCATGTCTCCTTCGAATTGCGCTGCTGCGCGGCGGAGAGGAACTGGCCGAATGGCAAATCTACAAGGCGCTCTGGAGCGGGATTCAAAAGCGCGGATACTCGGATGTGCCTTGGAAGGAACAGCGCAAAGGGGGCGACGACACACAGAGCGAAGCGGACGCTGCGGAGAACGCCCGTGCGGGACAGCGGTGGGAGGAGTTTCTCGCCGCGCTCAACGCCGCCGGACTCGGAGACGATTACCAACGCCCGTGTTACTTCGATGCGTGGCACATGAAACTATGGGAACCCGCGAAGCCTACGGAGTGGAGCCGCCGTCCCGCTTCACGTCCTGAAAGCACGCAGAAGGTTTCCTTTCCCGGACGTGTCGTCGAATCCGAACTCCTCGCCCTCGCGACTGCGGCAAGCACGCGGCTGGAAAAACTCGGCAATGGTTTTGGCAAATGGATGGATGGCTACCGTGCGCGCATCCGCGCACGGGTGGAAAAGATCAACGCCTACCGTGCGGAGAAAAAGAAGAAGCCCGTGCCCATGCCGGGCTTTGATGGAGCCGCCAATGACTTCGCGGAACTGTTCGTATATGGCCCCGGTGGCAAACCCGCACTCCACAAGGAAGCACGCCCCATCGCCAGTTTCGATCCGGCGAAGCGCAAGGCAATCGGCCTTCGCCCCGGCACGCCGGGCGACTGGCAGGCCGCACTCGGCCAGCGGGTCGCGCGCTTCGACAACCGGCTCCAGCGATATTGCGCACTCATCCCGCGCCTGAACTGCTGCCGCAACACGAGCGACGCTGACCTCAAGAATGCCAAGGACGGCGATCCGCGCCTGCTGCCTGCGGAAGTGACCTTCCTGATGAAGATCAAAAACATGCGCGTGCAGGAGCGCACCAAGGATCGCACGCAACGGGGACTCACCCCGGATGAGTTGCGCAAGCTCTTCAAGGAGCGCAGTGCAAAGCGCGAATACACCTTCACCAAGAACCAGTGGCGGCAGTGGTGCGCGGACAACAACCTTCTGCCCGTCGTGGATGCGCAGGACAAAAAGAAGCCCGGCGCAAAGAAGCAGGAGGACGGAGCTGACGGGGAAAAGAAAAAGACCGACTACGCTGTGGATCGCGCCTCCACCGAAGGCCGCAGCCGCTTCTCCCGTCCGGCGCTGCGGCTTTTGAAGAAGCTGCTGCTCAGCGGCAATTCACCGTCCGAATTTCTCAAGCGGTTGCAGGTGCGTGATGCGGAGCTTTTGAAACAACTCGGCCCCGACGAGAAGCGGGCGCTGGAAATCTTCGATGATTCCAAGGATGCAAAGGCCAACGCAGCAAACGCCATCAAGGGTCTGTTCGTCTCCGACCTTGCGTTCCTTTCGCGGATGCGAAAGCCCGACGCCAAGGAGGATTCGTGGGATGGCATCTACATCCCCACGCAAAACCTCGACCACGTCGCACACGAAGCGGGTGCGGATGCGGAGGCGCGGCACCGTGCGATCCGCGAACTCATCGGGATGCAGAACAACCCCATCGTGCGTCACCGGCTAGCGACGTTTTGGGAACGGCTGAAAACGCTGGCGAAACTTGCAGGGACAAACGGCCAGCCCATTGGTGAACCTGCGACGGTCGTCATCGAGCTCGTCCGCGATGATCCGGAAAGCTCGTGGCTCGGCAAGGATGCGAAAAAGGAAATGACCGATGCGATGAAGGCGCAGCGCGACAAACGCGATGCAG
The DNA here is from genome assembly GCA_043779225.1 of Prosthecobacter sp. Classification (GTDB taxonomy): domain Bacteria; phylum Verrucomicrobiota; class Verrucomicrobiia; order Chthoniobacterales; family Chthoniobacteraceae; genus SXWH01. The sequence goes on along the minus strand of JAYWEO010000328.1, from coordinate 4,763 downwards.
CCAAGCAGCGCCTTGCCGAGACGGGCGATCCTCATGGCGATGTGCTCAAGTTTCTGCTATGGGAAGCGCAAGGATGCCAGTGTCTCTACGGAGCACCGGGCAAGGGCGGCGATCCGTCTGCATTGCACACTGCACTTTCTTTCACCGGGATGAAAAACTACCGCGTGGATCACATCGTCCCGCGCGCAATCGGCGGGCCGGATGCGTTCTACAATCTCATCCTGACCGAAGATACGACCAACGCCCGCAAGGGGGATCGAACGCCGTGGCAGTGGTTCCATGCGGATCGCAGTACGGCGGATTGGGATGCTTACCGGAATCGTGTCCTTTCTCGCGCAAGGGAACTCGGTGGTCGCAAGGTGCGACTTCTTCTTTCCGCTGATGCACACAAACTCGTGGAGCACTACAAGCCGCTCGCCGAGACGGCGTGGATTGCCCGGTTGGCGCGAGTGATTGTGAACCTGCATTTCGGCTGGGCGAACGTGAGCGATGCGGAGGGAAAGCAGCGCGTGCTGCTCGCCTCCGGTGGACTTACCGCGCGCATCCGCCGCCGCTACCACCTCGACAGCCTGCTCGGCAGCGACCGTTCTCTCGACGAAGCCGTCACTGCGTTGCTCAAGGAACAGGCAAGCCATCGCGAGGAGATTGCCAAGCTGCCCATTGCAATGACGGAACGCGACCCGCGATACCCGCGGCTGAAAGAAATCAAAGCGCGCCTGCGTGAATTGCGCGACGCACTCGATGAGAAATCCCGCGAGGCGGAGAAGCAGCGGGGTGACAAGCGCCATCATGCGCTCGATGCCATGGTGCTCGGCTTCGTGCGCCAAAAAGCCGCCGACTCCCAATGGGAGGAGGAACTTCGCCTTACTGACATCGGCGATGCCCCGGCCTACCCGCCGCAGAAGTTGGAATTTGCACGGAAGCTGATGAGCGAGATCATTGCGCTGCAAGCGGTCGCTGCAAAGGCGGACACGGTGGAGAAACGCGAGCAACTGCAACGCGAGATCACCGGGAAGCATGACGCTCTGCGCGATCTGCGCCAGCCGCCGAATGTCATCGCTGTGCGGGAAGCCTTCCGTCGCGCCATCTATGGCGAGAAGCCGGATGGCAGTGATGCGATTCTCCCGCGTGCGCTCAACTTTGAGAAGCCGAAGATGCAGGCGACTTTCCATCGCGGCGTATGGCTGCCGGTGGAAAGCGAGGCAAAAGTGGCGAAGGCGACGCACGAGAACTTCAACCAAGCCTATTACGAGGATCGCATCGCGCTCGAACGATTGCCGTGGCTGGATGACGGTACGCCTACCGCGCGCTTCTGCCGTGAACACGCAGTGCGCCGCGCGGCATGGATCGCGCCGCACAAGGACTATGCGGAAAAGGAAATTCGCCGCGCGCTCGTAGCCGCCTTGCATCCGGGAATCACACCGGAGGAATGGCAGGCATGGTGCCGCAGCGATGCCGCGCCCAGCGGCATCAAGCCGAAGAAAGGCCAGCCAGACACGAAGGAGTTTTCCTTTTTCCGCATCGAGGAGAAGCGCACCAAACGCGTGAAGCTCTATGACCTCGGTGTCGGCAGCCGGGAGATTGATGTTTACGACCGCACGCAATTTGAAGATCAGATGCAGCGGCTTGTCTTGAAGCCTGACAGCAAGGTGAAGCCCGCGGACATTGTGCTGGGGCCGGACACCGCGTTGCAGGAAAAGCTGCGCGGATTGCTCCCTCGCATCGAGGAGTTCTTCAGCCAGTATCCGCCGGACATCGGCGACCTGCCGCGCAAACCAAGCGAGCGGGCGAAATGGAAAGAACGCAAGGAGGCTGCGGACGAAGCTTGGAAGGAATTCATCAAGAACACCGGGTTGGATCGGCACAAGATCGCCTACGTCCGCGCCGATGGTCCGAAGGTCACGGATCGGCCTTACGAAAAGGCGGGTCTGCGCAGTCTTCTGCTGACGAAAATTCGGCGTTTCGATCCCGATCAGGCGGTGAAGCAGGTGCAGTCCATCTCGGATGCCTGGACACGATTCCAGCTTCGCAAGTTCCTCGCCACTGATCCGCAGCCGCCGGATTGGAAGGTGATCTGCGACACGTTTGTCCAAGTGACCCGCATCAGCTTCGCCGACTTCCTCGCCACAGAGCCGAAGTCGGCGGCGGATTTCATCTCCTACTACGGGAAACAGGAAGAAGCCAGTCGCAGCCACGATCCTGCTACCGGAGATAAGATGCGGAGTGTGATCCAGTTCGTGCAGCAGGTCATCGGAAACGCGGACGCCTATGTGGACGTGTCGAAGGACGGCAGCGGCATCTACGCGAAGGGCGGCAACCGCGGATACTTCGTTTGGAAAAAGACAACAACCGACGCCGAAGGAAAAAAGGTGGAGGAATTTGGTGCGACGGCTGTGCTTGGCTTTGAGCTGTACAGCGGCGCTAAGTACCGCTTGATGTCGGAAAAAGGTTTGGAACTGCTGGATACCCGATTGTGGCAGGCCAACCTGATTCTCCGTCTGCCGAATGATACCAAGAGCGGTAAGAAGACAGTACCCGCTGGATTCTATTACTTTGGTTCCATCTCGAATGGAGCGTATGCGACCATCAAGCCTGTTGCAGGAGGCGACAACTACGATGGCATCAGCATAGCCCTTTTACTTGCGAGCGGTATCCGTCGGCACAAGCTCCTATGAGCTTCCACGTCCTCCACGTCTTGCAGCACGGCGCGATTCTCGCGAAGGAGCAGGGGTTCATCGTCTGCCGGGCGCCGGACAAGACCGAGCGCAAGCTGCCGCACGAGGACATCCGCGCGGTGATCGCCATGCTTGGCGCTTGGAGGATCGCCGGGTTGCGGGGGATTGGCCGGGCGCATTCATAACCAAAGGCAGCCATCACCCATGCCGAAACTCAGCCGCTTCTACGGGATCGAGATCAGCATCCGCACGCGGGAGGCGAACCATCCGCGGGCGCACTTCCATGCGGCCTACGGGGAGTTTGAGGCAAGCATTGCCATTGATGATGCGGAGATTCTTGCCGGATGGCTGCCGGGCCGGGCCCTGGAGATGGTGCTGGCATGGGCGGGCTTGCATCGGGCGGAATTGCGTGCAGCGTGGGAAGCGATCCGCGCGGGCCGCCTCCCCGCGAAGATCGAACCGCTGCCATGAACTACCTGACTGAACGCGTCGCGCGCCTCGAACCCGCCGGGGGGCACCGGCTGCGGGTGACGTTCCGCGATGGCTTTACGGCGACGGTGGACCTCGCGCCGCTGCTCGATGAGGGACCGATTTTCGCACCGTGGCGCGACGCGGCTTTTTTTGCCGGAGTGCGGATCGAGCGCGGCGTGCCCGTGTGGTCGGACGATCTGGATCTTTCCCCCGGCAGCCTGCGCGCCTGGTGCGAAGCGGGGAGGGTGCTGAGTTGCGAGGAAACCGATGCGTGGGTGGCACGGCACGCCGAGTCGGAACCGGCGGTGGTGCGCGAAGAACCGCCAGCATAGCCCGCGAGGCCCCTGCACGATCCTGTAACCATGAGCTTCCACGTCCTCCACGTCCTGCAGCACGGTGCGGTTCTCGCGAAGGAGCAGGGATTCATCGTCTGCCGGGCACCGGACAAGACGGAGCGGAAGCTGCCGCACGAGGACATCCGCGCGGTAATCATCGCGGCGCGCGGGGTGACGCTCACGTCGAATTTTGTCTCGGCGGTGCTGGAGACGGATGGGATCATTCTCCATTGCAATGAATCGTATCAGCCGTGCGGGGTGACGGCGCCGCTGGAGCGGGTGATCGATCAGCGGGCCTTCCTGCATCAGGTCTCGCAGCCGAAGCGGCTGAATGAGCGGCTGTGGCAGCGGATGCTGACGGGCAAGACGCGCAACCAGCAGCGCGTGCTGGAGCATCGGGAACTGAAGAGTCCGCATCTCGAATTGGCGCTGAAGAGCGGGGACATTGATGAGGGGAACTGCGCGCGGCGCTACTGGCAGCTCTACTTTCCCGCCATCGGCTGGGCGGCGACGCGGCGCGACCGGAAAGAAAATTCCGCGCCGAACCAGATGCTGAACTATGGCTACACGGTGCTGTCCGCGCTGTGCCATCGCAGCCTGCTCATCCACGGGCTCACGCCTTCGCTCGGGGTGAAGCACATGCCGCGCTACCGCTCGACGCCGCTCGTCTTTGACATGATGGAGGCATTCCGCCCGATGGTGGACATGATGCTCGCGGAGTTCCTCGCGGAGCCGGATGTCTCGATGAAGGCGTGGGCGAAGAAGGTGGGCACGGAGCTGAGGGAAAAGCGGATGGCGCACACGCGCTACACGCTCAAGCTCATGGATGCCATTGATGCGAGCGCGAGTTCGCTGGCGCGCAGCTACGCGGAGAAAACGGTGGAGCCCTTCTGGGTGCCCGAGCTTTGAATGGAAAAGCAGAGTCCGTTTCGCATGGGATGGATTCTCGTCATGTTCGACCTGCCGGTGCTGACCGACACAGAGAAGAAAACGGCGTCGCGTTTCCGGAAGGATTTGCTCGATAGCGGGTATCTGATGATCCAGTGGAGCATCTACGCGCGCCCGTGCGTGAGCTACGAGCAGATGGATTCGCACATCGCGCAGGTGAAGGCGATCACGCCGGAGGCGGGGAATGTGCGGCTGATGTTCATCACCGATCAGCAATGGGGGAACAGCGTGACGATCATCGGCCCGAACTACAAACAAGGCAGCCGCGAGGTGGATCCGGCGATGCCGGCGCAGGTGGAATTTTGGGACTGAGCGCTGCGGCAGGACCGCTTGA
>JAYWEO010000327.1:0-4260 GCA_043779225.1 Prosthecobacter sp. | reverse complement strand
TCGCATCGCATGAAGGGCCAAAGGCCCGACCCTATACCAGCCTAGGGCGCAGCCCTAGGAATCATGTGATGTGTGAATGCAAGAGGGCTGAAAGCCCGTCCCATCCTCGGCAGGAAAGCATCAGTCCCACACGTAGGCCTCGTCGTATTCGACACCATATTTCGCAAGGAACATTCGGAACTCCTCTTGGAAAGTCCGCTGCCGGTGATGCTCCTCCTGCCGGTCAATGTATTCGCACAGCGAATCCAAATCTGACGGCCCGACGGAAAAGCAGCCATAGCCACGCTGCCATGCGAATGCACCCAACGATGCGGACTGGCTCTTGAGCCATTTCGACGATGTCGTCTTCAGCGTCTCCACAAGATTCGCGATGGTGATCGTGCGCGAAAAGCGGATGGCCAGATGCACATGGTCCGCGACGCCTCCGACACGATGCGCCTCGCAGCCCGCATTGCGCGCGACTGTGGCGAGGTAGGCGTGCAGCTTTGGCCTCACCTCCGCATCCAGCAAGGGCACGCGATCCTTCGTGCTGAAAATGACGTGGACAATAACGAGGCTCAGCGACTGCGGCATGGGGGGGTGATGGTTGGGAAGGGATTACTCGGAAAGAAGTGACTGCACCTTGCGCTTGAGCCGCCCGAACCTGCTGTTCTGGCCCAAGTCGTCCTTGGCGTGTTCGCGAACGCTCTTGATGCATTTCTTTGCCGCATCGCAAATGATCTCCGCAGCCGAAATGGGGTCGTATCCGTCGTAATTGTCGTATTCGAGCACGATGTAGGGGTGGTAACGCGCCATGACTTCACCCTCGGCTTTTTTGAACTCCGACAACGCCACATGCACCTCATCTGATATGCGGAAGGTTCCGATGTGAATGAGCTTTTCCACCTCTGCATTTGCCGCACTGTTCTTTTCCCCGAGTTCTTTCCATTTAGCTTCACTCTGAGCCCTTTCCTCTGGGCTTGGAGGTTGGGTGCGGAAATAGCCGTGGTCCTCGATGAATTCGGAATTAAAATTGACGATGTCGTAGAGCTTCTCGATGAGGCTTGAATAGAGTTCCTCCTTTCGTTCCCACCATTTCTGGGATCTGGAACCGGCCAGCGTCAGCTTTGCCACGACTACGGCCAGGACCACTTGGAGCACGAGTGTCAGGAACATTTCCATGAATCCCCTCTATCGGGTTACACCGCCTCCGACAACCTCGCTCCACTCTTGGCGGCGCAGATGGGGCGGGCTTTCAGCCCTTTTCCATTTCATCGCAATGATCCTTGGGCTTCGCCCAAGGCTGGTATGGATTCGGGCCTTTGGCCCTCGCCGCGTTATCGTGCTGCAGCTCGTTGTGCGCTGAATTATTGACGAACTGATGCCACACCGACTGGTGCCGGAGCGATGAGCGGCACCCACAACAGGCACCGATTCAGCGTGTCTTTTTAACGAACGCCACGCCACGCTGCACGACCTTCCACCACACGGCCAACTCATGCCCGAACCCGTCTCCCCCCATTCCATCCGGCGTGTCGTCCTCGCGAGCTTCATCGGCACGGCGATCGAGTGGTATGACTTCTTCCTGTATGGCACCGCGGCGGCGCTGGTGTTCAACCGGCTCTTCTTTCCGGACCTCGATCCCATCGCGGGCACGATGGCGGCGTTTGCGACGTATGCCGTGGGGTTCTTTGCGCGGCCGCTCGGCGGGGTGATCTTCGGGCACTTCGGGGATCGCGTGGGGCGGAAGTCCATGCTGGTGACCACGCTCATGCTGATGGGCATCGCGACGTTCTGCGTGGGCCTGCTGCCGACGTACGGGCAGGTGGGCGTGCTCGCGCCGGTGCTGCTCGTCGCGCTGCGGTTCGTGCAGGGGCTCGGCGTGGGCGGCGAATGGGGCGGCGCGGTGCTCATGGTCGTGGAGCATGCGGACAAGCGGCGGCGCGGGCTCTTCGCAAGCTGGGTGCAGGCGGGCGTGCCGGTGGGGCTGCTGCTCGCCACGGGGGTCTTCAGCATTTTCTCGCGGATGCCGGAGGCGGCGTTCCTCGCGTGGGGATGGCGCGTGCCTTTCCTGCTCGGCATCCTGCTCACGGGGATCGGTTTTTTCATCCGGCTGCACGTGCTGGAGAGCCCGCTTTTTGAGCAGGTGAAAAGTGAGGGCGCCGCATCGACCACGAAAGCAAAACTGCCGCTGCTCGAAGTCCTGCGCACGCATCGGCGAAACGTCCTGCTCGCGATGGGCGCGCGGCTTTCGGAGAACGCGTTCTTTTCCATCTTCACCGTCTGGGCGCTCACCTACGCGACGCAGAAGCTCTGCATGGCGCGCAGCACCGTTCTGAATGGCGTGCTGCTCGGCTCGGCGGCGCAGCTCGTGGCGATCCCGTTCTTTGGTTCGCTGTCAGACCGGCTCGGACGCCGTCCGGTCTATCTCGGCGGCGCGATCTTTCTGCTCGCGCTGGCGTTCCCGTTTTTCTGGCTCATGGATATGAAAAGCACGCCGCTCGTGTGGACGGCGATCGTCATCGGCATGATCGGCCACGCCGCGATGTACGGCCCGCAGTCGGCGTTCTTTTCGGAGCTCTTCGGCACGCGCACGCGCTACACCGGCGTGTCGCTCGGCTATCAGCTCGCCGCGCCATTCGCAGGCGGACTCGCGCCGCTGATCGCATCCGCGCTGCTCGGCTGGTCGGGTGGAAACGCGTGGCCCATCGCACTGTATCTCATCGCGATGTCCGCCGTGACGATCTGCAGCGTGCTGCTGGCCGCGGAGACGAACCGGCAGGATTTGAAGTAGCGCGTGCGGATCACTCCTTCAGCGCAAAGCCAGCGTCCGTGCGCTTTAGCTCTTCGCGAAGCAGGCCGCGCAGGCGTGTGATCGTTTCCGCACTCCCATTTTTGCCCGCGATGTTGGTCAGCTCCTCGGGATCGTTCTGAAGATCGTAAAGTTCCTCGGGCACTTTCGAGTCGAGATAGTGGATGAGCTTCCAGCGATCCTCGCGCGCCACGACGTACCACGGGACATCGTGATAGTGCGCCTTGCGCGGGTTCTCATTCACGACCTTCGCGACATCACGGCCGTAGTGCTCGCCGGTGAATTCATAGAACACCGGCTGCTGCCACGGCATGGCGGGATTTTTCAGCAGCGGCGTGAGGTCGCGCCCGTGTATCGCCCACGCGGGCGCGATGCCTGCGAACGCATGGAACGTCGCCACGAGATCGGGACTCGCAACGCAATGCGGGCTCACCTTTCCCTGCGGCAGCGTGCCGGGCATGGAGAAAATGAGCGGGCTGCGGTAGTTCGCATCGTACGGCGCGAGCTTCGTGCGGAAGCCGTGCTCGCCCATCGAAAAGCCCTGATCAGCGGTATAAATCACGAGCGTGTTTTCGAGCTGCCCGCTTTCCTTCAGCGCGGCCATCACCTTGCCGACGCCTTCGTCGAGCGCTTCGACGCATTCATTCACCTGATGGATGTAGTCCTGATAGCTCCCCTTTTTCTTCCCGTTCTCGTCGCCAAAAGTCTCACCACTCTTTCCTGCAAGAATCTCGCCATTTGGCCCACGCGTCCACGCCTGTGTCTTGTTGAGGTAATCGGGTTTGCCCTCGCGCGGCGCGAAGATGTCCGCCGGCACGCGCACCTCGTCGTCTTTGTGCAAACCCTTGTGGCGATCCGCGGGAGTCGTCGGCCCGTGGATCGCGCCGTAGCAGAGCCAGAGATACCACGGCTTCGACGCGTCGCGATGCTCGCCTTTGATGAACTCGGCGGCCCACTTGGAATAGTTGTCCGTCGAGTAGCCTTCCGTCATGTGCTCCTCGCCGTTGAAGGACAGGATCTGCTTGTCGTAGTAGTGCCCCGCATTTTCCGGATGCAGCGGGCGGTTCCACACGATCTGCCAGTCCCAATCGCGACCGGTGCCCGCATCAATTCCGGTGTGCCATTTCCCGATCTGCGCCGTCGTGTAGCCATTTGCGCGGAATACCTTCGGCCAAAAAGGCGCCTGCTGCGGGTCATACGCGCTCGCGGGATATTTTCCCTCCATGCGCATGGACTCGACGCCGTGCGGCCAGTGCCCCGTGAGCATCGAGGCGCGCGACGGCATGCACCACGCGCCGAGGAATGCCCCGTGAAAACGGACGCCGCTCGCCGCGAGCCGGTCAATGTTCGGAGTCTTCGCGCCGGGCAGCGCCTCTGGGTAGCACGAGAGCGTCTTGTACGATTGGTCGTCCGCGAAGATGAGCAGGATGTTTGGCTGCTTCGGATTTTCCGCGGCAGCGCAGGGCAGA
>JAYWEO010000326.1:0-2319 GCA_043779225.1 Prosthecobacter sp. | reverse complement strand
CTCGGGCGTGTTGATGAATCCGTAGCGCCCGTCGCCATTGCGCGAGAGCTGTTCGAGCATGTCGTCATTCAGCCCTTCCCAGCCGATGCCGAAGCAGTCGAGCGCGATGCCCTGCTTGCGATGCGCCTCCACCTTTTGCTTCATCGCGGCGGGATCGACATTGCCGAGATTCGCCGCGCCATCGGTGAGCAGCACCACGTGATTGATGCTGCCGGGCTGGTAATGCTTCAGCGCGGTCGCGTAGCCGAGATCCAGCGCGGCGGCGAGATTCGTCCCGCCCTCCGGCGTGATTTCGCCGACGCGCGCGGTCACTTCGGCGGCCTTGTCGCCGGCGACGCCGTCCGCCCAGAGCCGCGGCGTGCGGGCGAAGGTGACGATGCTCAGCTTGTCCTGCGGCTGGAGTTGCGCCGAGAGGGTGCGGAGTCCTTCCTGCAAAATGCGGACGCGATCCGCGCGCTCCATCGACCCGGAATTGTCGAGCAGCAGCACGACATTCAGCGGCTTCCCTGGCTGGCGTCCTGCCGCGGCGGTCTTCACGGAAAGGCGGACTACATCGCGATTCTGCGCGAACGGATAGCGCGCACGTTCCGATGCAAAAGCCAGCGGCGCACCCGGCGCAGCTTCCGGATCGCGGTAGTCGAAGGCGTTGATGAATTCCTCCGTCCGCAGCGTCGAGACATCCGGCATCGTCCCGTGCTCCAGGCTCGCCGCCGCGAGCTTGAACGCGACATCGCTGACATTGAGCGAGAACGTGGAGAAGGCATTTGTACTCGTGCGGATTTCCGGCTGCGGCACCAGAGGATTCGGCGCGGACTGGGGTGCATCCCGTTCGACTTCACGCAGCTTTTCGATTTCCTTTTCCTGCGCAGCTTTATCCGCTTCGACCTTCTCCTGCTTGGCCTTTTGTTTCCGCGCCACGGTCTCTTCGTTCAGCTTTTTCTCCACCAGCTCCGATGCTTCCACATGCCTCTCTTTCGCGTCATCTTTGCTAGCGGTCTCTCTTTGACCCATCCGCCGCGCAGGCCGACTCCATTCCTTTTCCACCTCCCACATAGCGATCGCGCGGGTGGCATCGTAACTAGCACTTGCGCTACGCATTTTCTGATTGGCCACTTCCTCACGACCCTGTCTGGCGGCAGCGTTGTAAGGGTCCAGCTTGATCGCCTCTTGATAGCTCCGATCCGCAAGATCAAGCCGCCCGAGCTCAGCGTAGCCCTTTGCCTCAACCAATGTTCGCTTCACCTCTTCGGTTTTGTGGTTAGTTACTGCCGCGTTTTTCTCGCCCGCGACGTGCGACGCATCGCCTCCAGCTAGGTCGCCTAGAACCACATTTCCCGCGGTCACGTTGATGCCGCCGGCAAAAGTGGATCTCCCATTCAGATCCAGAATGCCATCACCCGCCTTGGTCACCGCGCCCGAGTCTTTCGCGACAATGAGCCTCGGGATCTCAGGCGCATCAAAATCAGCCTGGTAGTTGAATTTCCGATCCGTTTCGACAGTCGCGCGCTGGCCGCTCTTGGTCGTGACGCTTGCAGGCATCTCGACTGTCGTGCTCGCGCCGCCGAAAGTCAGCGCATTGATGGTGTTGCTCGCCGTTCCAGTGTCGAAATTCAGCACGGCTCCTCCATTTACGGAGAACGTCCCGGCATTCACAGTCGTCGTGCCGGAGTAAGTATTCGCACCCTTCAAATTCCACGTGCCAGAGCCAGCCTTGCTGAGCGTCGTCGTGCCATTCCCGATATTGCCAGTGATGATTCCGGAGACGGTCCCGAAATCGGTGGTGCCATCTGGCGCGGGCCTAAGGGTGACCGCGAATTCCGTGCCCCCCTTCAATCGCACTTCGAGCCCATTTTCCAAACCGTCCCGCAACTCTTTCGGGACGAGCCCGAGCGATGTCGTCGCCGGCCTATTCACCGGGGCCGCTGCCGCCGCCGGATTGATGTTCACTTTGGATGTTTCGTCTTCGGTCCAAAATGCGATTTGCCCGCCGCTAGTGACGTTCAGTGAGGTGCCGGAATCTGCCTTCCCCGCGAAGGCACCGTCCGGGAATACGTCCGCCGCCCGCTTCGCCCTCCCAGTGTTCGCGAAACCCTCGAACTCCACGACCTTTGCACCGAGAGCCAATGGCTCCTCACGCGGGAAGGCAGTCGGTGTCATCGGCGTCATCGGAAATGTGACGTCTCCTCCGGCGGTGCGAGAGATCGGCATCTCGGATCGCTTGTCCATTCCGGTCGCGATGCCAAGCTTCGCGGCCAGCGCCTGCAGGACCATCGCGAGGATACTGGCAAAGAGGATGACCGACAGCAGCGCATAGCCATA
>JAYWEO010000325.1:0-7990 GCA_043779225.1 Prosthecobacter sp. | reverse complement strand
TTGAAGTCCCCGCTTTTCATTTCGGAATCGCCCGTCCCCGTCGCGTCCTGCACACGCCGCACCAACTGCACGGCGTCCTTCTCGTCGAGGTTCAGCTTCACATACACTTCATCGACCCGCTTTTGCAGCTCTTGCAGGGTTGCCGCGGCACCTTTTGCTGCAATCTGCTTGTCCACATTTCGCACGTCGTCCACGAATTCAAGCGCAACGCTGAGCCGCAAATCGGCGGTCTTTTTCGCATCCGTCGCCTCGGCGGTCTTTTGTTCTGCGAACTTCGTCTGATCCTCGGCGGCCTGCCTTGCGGCCGTGGCCTCCTCTTCGCGCAGCTTGAGCACCTTCGCCTGCTGCGTGATGCGATCCTTTGCCCCCTCGGCGAGCTTCCTCTGGGCCTCCGCGCTCGCGGCGGCTTCCCGCGCGGCCTTCGTCTTCACCGTCGCGAGCGCTCCGCCAGCGATAGCGATGATCGTGAGAAATGCCATCGCCGCGAATGCGAGCCGACGCCGGCGCTTCATCGCACGCTCGCGTTCCCCCGCGTGCGCGATGGAGATCTCGATGTATTCGCGCTCGGCGGGTGCAAGATCCTCGTGCCTCGCGGAGGAGATCGTCCGTGCATCTTCGAGCGGCTTGCCCGGCGAGAGCAGATAGTCGGCGGCGCGGGCATTCTCATTCCACGCCCGCACTCCCTCGCGGAGACGCGCGCGGACGCGGAGAAAATCACGGTTGCGCTCGATCCATTGCGACGCGCGGGGCCAGCAGCGCAGGATGGCCTCGTGCGAGAGCGTGAGGATCGGCTCGCCGGAGGACGCATCGCGATCGGTGAAGAAGAGACGCTCCTTCACAAATGCCGCGATCAATTTCGCCCGCTCCGGCGTGCTCGCCGCGCTCTCCGTCGGCACACGCGCGCGGGTCGCGCCGGCCTCGGCATCTTCGCGCAACGTCACGAGCGAGGAGAGGACTCCATCGAGCGCCGGCTGCACTCCGACGGGCAGCGCGAGGAAAACGGCCTCCGCGCGATGACCAAGCGCGCCCTCGACACCGCCGAGTTCGTGATATTGCGCGAGCGTGAGCGTGCCATCGGGCGTGCGGCGCTCGTAGAGTTCGCGCAGCGCGTACTCGAGGAGTGGCAGTGCCTCGGGATGCCGTGTCGCATCGTCCAGCAGCAGCCGGTCGAGCGACACGCCGGTGGACGCATCCCTTTCAAAGCGCAACCCGGCGAGACTCGCAGGTGCGGTGATGATGCGACGCAGATCGTCCGCATCCGGCACGAGGAGATCGAACTGCCCGCGCTCACCCTTCATCCCCATGAGCCGCGGGAGCGTCTGGCATTGATCGTAGAAATCGGATCGCACCGTGGCGACCACCCACACCGAGCCGGAACGAGCAAGCGCATCAAGCGCGACGCTGAAGACTTCACGTTCGCCAGGACCGATGGCGCTGTGGCTGAAGATTTCCTCGAGCTGATCGATCAGCAGAAAAAGCCGGACGCCGGAGCCGAGCGCATTCGGCAGCACGAGGCGGCAGAAGAGCGCGGGATCTTCGCGCAGCAACGACGAGAGCGCATCGGGATTCGTCCCGCTCTCACGTAATTCCGGCAGCGCGGAACACAGCACGCGCGCGAGCCCGCCGCAGAGATCCTTCGCCGAAGTGCCAGGGATGAAGATCGCCTGCCGCCACGCGCGCACCGTCTCATCCACATCGTACTGCACCACCGCCGGCAGCACGCCCGCGCGCGCGAGCGATGATTTGCCACTGCCACTCGCGCCGACGATGAGCACAAAGGCGCAGCCCACCGCCGCCTGCTGCCGCAGCGCGAGCTGCACCGCGCAGATCTCATCCTCGCGTCCGAAAAAGATCCCCGCGTGCTGCGGCTCGAATGCCTCCAGCCCGCGAAACGGCGCTCCCATTTCCGAGACATCCCACGTGGCTCCGCCACCGTCGCCGAGCATCCCATCGAGAATCTCGCGCAGATGCACACGCAGCCGGTGCGCGAATTCCACCGGCTTTGTGAAAGTGTGGAAGGCGCGGATTTTGGATGCACCCGATGCGTTCAGGAAGTTCTCGGTGATGAAGTCTTCCGCGAGCCGGCGCTGACGGAGCATTTCCTCCAATTTTTCAAGAGGCTGACCTTTTTGCCGTTCGAGAAAGCCATCGGGATCATTGCGAGTGTACGCGAGAATCGCCGGACGGATGCCGCCGCTGGCTTCGCGGCTGCTGAGCATGAGATCGAGTTCGCGATCCGTGCCGCTCCGATACTCGGTGCCGTCTGATTTTCGGATCGCCAGTCCCGTCGGCGAACCGAGCCGCGCCCACAGAATCACGAGCGCGATGTCTATGCCGTGCTCCTTCGACAGCACCAGATCGATGCCCTGCTGGAAGGACGTGTCCATTTGCAGCGGCATGTCCTCCCAAAGCACCGACAGGAGCCGGAATCGTCCTGCGTACCGGGGCTGAAGGCTGGTGACAACGTCCCGTGCCTTCTGCCGTTCCTCGTCCACGTCGCCGGGGCTGGAGATGAATATGCGGATCGTTTTCATCAGATGGGACAGGCTCCCCGATCCACCTACCGGGAGCGTCCCGTTTCAGCAACACGCGAAATGGATCGCCGCACTCAAACAGCAATATTGCAGTGTCGGACTCGCCGTGGCAGCCTCCGAGGCATGATGACCATTCGCTCACTCCAGAAAATCGGCGTCACCTGCGCGACATTCGTCGCCTTTGTCGGAGGCTCCATCGTGATGACAGGCTGCAAGACTGCCGCGCTGATCGGGGTGATCGCAGGTGCCGGGACAGTCGTCGCCATCGTGGTGGTCGCAAAATACAAGGCCAACGAACAGCAGAAGGCCGCCGCCGCGCAGCGCGCGCGTGCCGCCACCATGTCCCTCGCCGCCCAGGCTCCGATCGCAACTCGCCCACCAAAAACGCAGGCTGCCGCAAAACGGCTGGCCAAGACCGCAAATCCCGAGGCGACTGCAGTGGTCGTGGAAAAACCGAAGCCGGAAAAACCCGGAGTGGCCGCAATCCCCGCACGCCACGTCCCCACGGCGGACGAGATGGAGGAAGCCATCACGCATAAGATTCCCGCCTATCTCGCAGTACCCGTCCCCAGGCAGCAAATCGCCGCCGAGGAAAAAGGCGAGGCGACCTACATGCTGTGGGACACGCACCGCCAGCAGCTCGTCACGGATGATGTGTACGTGTTGAAACACGACGTTCGCGCAGGCGTGACCGTGAAGCTGAACGGCGTGAAGGCCCACGTCGCGAGCGCCGAGTAATCACACTCCATCGCGCGTCGCGGGCCAGGTGTATTCCGACTCCGCGAATTCAGTGCTAACCAGGCGCAGCGCGCCGGGTCATCAAGCCTGTGACCCCGATTCAGGACATCGCAAAAGTTTCCCATCCGATCCGTTTGCTCGCCTGCCGTTTTGCAGTGTGCGTGGCGGCGCTGTGGCTTGCTGCTCCCGCACATGCCGCGGAGCCGGCGACTGCTGCGGAAGCCATGCGCCTGCTGAAGACGAACTGCTTCTCCTGCCACGGCGAGACGAAGAAGAAAGGCGGGCTGGTGATGACTTCGCGCGAGACGCTGCTGAAAGGCGGCGACAGCGGTGCCGCACTCACCGTCGGCAAGCCGGAGGACAGCGCGCTGATTTCCTCGCTCGCGGCCGATGCGGACCCGCACATGCCGCCGAAGAAACAGCTCACCGCCGCACAGATCGAACTGCTCCGGCGATGGGTGAAAGATGGTGCGCCGTGGGACACGGCGGCGCTGAAAGATCAGCCGTCAGCCCCGCGCTCGGTTTCCCTCGCGGTGATGCCGGCGGCGTATCGCCCGGTGCTCGCGCTCGCACTTTCGCCGGATGCGAAGCGGCTCGCGGTCGGCTGCGGGAATGAGGTCGTACTCTGCGACGTGACCGGAAAGGAACCCGCAGTCGTGGCGCGGGCGAGCGCGCACCTCGATCCCGTGCAGTCCATCGCGTGGAGTCCCGACGGAAGGCGCATCGCTACGGGCGCATTTCACAGGATTGTTTTTTGGAATGGCGAGACGCTCGCGCAGGAACAGGAGATCATCAGCGGACTCACCGACCGCATCACGGCGCTGCGATTTGTGCCGGATGGAAAACAACTCATCGCTGCAGACGGGCGCGTTTCAGAAGAAGGAACGATACGCGTGATCGAAACCGCGATCGGCGCGATCACGGCGTCGTGGCTCGCACACAGCGACACCATTTTCGACCTCGCGCTGAGTAGCGATGGCAGGCTGCTCGCGACCGCGGGCGGCGACAGGCTGGTGAAAATCTGGGATCTCGCGACGCGCAAGGAAATCGCGAAGCTCGAAGGCCACACCGCGCAGGTGCTCGCGGTGGCATTCGATGAGAAGGCGGCGCAGCTCATCAGCGGCGGCGCGGACCAGCAGCTCAAACTGTGGGACGTGAAGACGAAGGAGCGCATCAATTCGCTCGGCAGGCAGACCAGCGGGGTCACGTCGCTCGCGTGGGTTTCCGGCGGGCCGACGATTGTCGCTGCGACCGACGGGGGCGACGCGCTGCGTTACACAGAACTCCAGGCCCACAACGGCACGCAGTCCTCCGAGTCCGCGAAGGAACGGCGGCTCGCCGGCGTGGAAAGCGCGCTCCACAGCATCACGGCGAGTGCCGATGGCGAGCGCGTCTTCGCCGGCACGCAGGATGGGCGGCTGCTCGCATGGGACAAAGCCGGCAAGCTCACCAGCACTATCGAGGTGCGCGCTCCGAAGGACGCGGTGAAGAATGGGCCGCCGAGTTTCGTGCGCGATGTCCTGCCGATTTTGAGCAAAGCCGGCTGCAACGCCGGCGCATGTCACGCAAAGCCCGACGGGCAAAATGGTTTTCACCTCACGGTTTTTTCCTTCGACCCGCTCGCCGATCATCGCGAGATCACGCAGGAGGCGCGCGGGCGTCGCGTCTTCCCCGCCTCGCCGGATGAGAGCCTGCTGCTGCTTAAGCCCACTCTCGCCGTGCCGCACGAAGGCGGCGAGCGCATCGAGAAAAACTCGGAGGCCTACCGCACGCTCGTGCAGTGGATCCGCGGCGGCATGGTGTATCGCGCGGACAATGAGCCTTCGCTCGACCGCCTCACCGTCTCGCCGCCGGAGCGCACGTACAAAAAATCCGAGACGCAGCAGCTCAACGTGAAGGCGCATTCCTCGGACGGCTCCGAGCGCGACGTGACCGGGCTCGCGAGCTTCGACTCGAACGACAAGGAGATCGCGCGCGTGACGGAGGACGGCCTCGTGCGCGTCGGTAACGTCAGCGGGCAGGGCGTCATCATCGCGCGCTACATGGGGCTCGTCAGCGATTCGCGGATCGGCGTGCTCGCGGACAAATTGCTGCCCGACGAAAAATACACGGGGCTGACCGTGAACAACTTCATCGACGAGCACGCCTACGCCCACTTCAAGCGCCTCGGACTTTTCCCGTCCGAGCCGTGCAGCGATGCGGAATTTCTGCGCCGCGCTTCGCTCGATACCATCGGCGTGCTGCCCACCGCGGAAGAGGCGCGCGCCTTTCTCGCCGACACCGATCCGAAGAAACGCGAGAAGCTCATCGAGCGCCTGCTCGCGCATCCCGCGTGGGCGGATTTCTGGGCGAACAAATGGGCCGACCTGCTGCGTCCGAATACCGACCGCGCGGGCATCAAGAGCGTGTATGTCCTCGACCAGTGGCTGCGCGAGACGTTCCGCGCGAACAAGCCCTACGATCAGTTCGTGCGCGACATCATCACCAGCGAGGGCAACACGCACCGCTTCGGCCCCGCCGTGGTGTATCGCGACAAGCGCGAGCCCGCGGACTTCACCACGATGTTCAGCCAGCTCTTCCTCGGCGTGCGGCTCGATTGCGCGAAGTGCCATCATCATCCGAACGAAAAATGGGGGCAGGACGACTTCTACCGCTTCGCCGCGTTCTTCGGCCCGATGAAGCAGAAGGGCGCCGGCATCTCCGCGCCGATCTCCGCGGGAAATGAGACGTTCTATTTTGCTCCGGGAAAAACGGTGAAGCATCCCGTGACCGGCGAGATGATGCAGCCGCAGCCGCCCGACGGCCCGGCGGTCAAAGCGGATGATGCGAGCGATCCACGCCGCGCCCTCGCCGACTGGATGACCGGCGCGAAGAACCCGTTCTTCGCCCGCGCCGCGGCGAACCGCGTGTGGGCAGCATTCTTCGGACGCGGCATCGTGGACCCCGTGGACGATTTCCGAATCTCGAATCCGCCGTCGAACCCCGCGCTGCTCGACGCGCTCGGGCAGGAATTCGTGCGGCAGAAATTCGACCTCAAGGCGCTCATGCGCACCATCCTCCGCTCGCACCTCTACCAGCTCAGCGCCGCGCCGAACGACACGAACCGCGCCGACACGCGCAACTTCTCCCGCGCCTACCGCCGCCGCCTCCCCGCCGAGACGCTGGCCGACGCCATCGCAGACATCACCGGAGTGCCCGACACCTATCCCGGCATGCCGCCCGGCAGCCGCGCGATGCAGGCATGGACCTACAAGATCGAATCGCAAACGATGGACGCCTTCAGCCGCCCAAACTCCAGCAGCGACTGCCCCAACGAACGCGACGCAAAGCCGAGCATCGTGCAAGCGCTGCACCTCATGAACTCGCGCCTGCTGCAGGAAAAACTCGTGAGTGAGATCGCCACCGCGCGCGTGCATCGTCTCGCATTGAGCGAGATGAAACCCGAGGAAATCGTGACTGATCTCTATCTCGCCTGTTACGCACGCAAGCCAACGGACGAGGAGCTGAAGATCGCCACCGCTCCCTTCACCGCCGAAGGCGCGAAGCGCGGTGCCGCCACCGAGGACGTGCTGTGGTCGCTGATGAACTCGGCGGAATTTGTGTTCAACCACTGACCGGTGAACCACAGCTTTGGAAGGCGGCGAAAGGCGAGCGAAGCCCACAGACATCCTTGGACTTCCACCCTTGTTCCCAGCGCGGTCTTCTACCATGCTGCACGGGTAATCAGATGAAAGACCACCGCCTCATTGACGAACGCAGCCTGGCATTTCATCGCCTCGTGGCCAAAAAGCTGCGTACCGATGCGACCGTGCTCGACCTTGCCAGGGCGAACCTCGATCGATGGAACGCAAGTGCTTCGCCACGCGTGCGCCCGGTGCTCGCAGAATGGAGCGCGCTGATCGATGCACCGCTCGATGAGTTGCTCGCCGTCCTGACCAGTGAAGACGAGCGTGCCACGCGTCTGCGCCAGTCGAGCCCGTTCGCGGGCGCACTCACGTCCGGCGAGCGCTTCGCCATCCTTCGCGAATTCCAAACTCGTGAATCGCACGCAGCTTGAGCACATCATTCGCGCCGCGGCGGGCAACGCCGACGCCGACGACATTGTCGTAGTCGGCAGCCAGGCAATTCTCGGCTCCTATCCCAACGCGCCCACAGAGCTGCTCGAATCCATGGAGGCCGACGTCTTCCCGCGCGACAAACCGGACGACTCGATTTTGATTGATGGCGGCATCGGCGAACTGTCGCCGTTTCACGAGACCTTCGGCTACTACGCGCACGGCGTCGCCGACACCACGGCCACGCTCCCCGAGGGTTGGCGCGAACGTCTGGTGCCGATCCGCAACGAGAACACGCGCGGCGCGACGGGATGGTGTCTTGAAGTTCACGATCTCGCGGTCAGCAAACTCATCGCCGGTCGGGAAAAGGATCTCACTTTCCTCGCCGCGCTCTTCCGCCACCGCCTCGCCTCGCCTGAAATCGTGCGCGAGCGGTTGGGGCAAATCGCATTGCCCGCAGGTCAATCCCACGCCATCGCACTGGCACGCCTTCAACGGCTTTTGGGCTGATGGAGTCCCAATAGGCCCTTCAGTTCCGTTCCTCCCGCAGTTCCTCCAGGATTTTTTCGCTGCTCCGCGTCTGCCTTCCGGTGCCGATGGAATCCCGCAGCGCTTCGAGTCGCGCCATCCATGATTCGCGCGACGCCGGGCCAGCCGCAGCCC
>JAYWEO010000324.1:0-6651 GCA_043779225.1 Prosthecobacter sp. | reverse complement strand
GCCGCAACCGGCGATTTCCAGCCAGCGGTCGCCGGAGCCGAGCGCGCTCGTCTTGATGTCCACCTCGTAGCTCGGCTCGGTGAACGGGAAAAAGTGCGGGCGGAAGCGGAATTTTGCGTCGTTGCCGAACAGCTCGCGGAAGAAAAACTCCAGCGTGCCCTTGAGGTCGGCGACGCTCACGCCTTCGTCCACGTAGAGCCCTTCCATCTGCGTGAATTGCGCGAGGTGCGTCGCATCAATCTCGTCGCGGCGATACGCGGCACCCGGCGCGATGATGCGCACCGGCGGCGCGGTTTTTTCCATCGTGCGAATCTGCACCGTGCTCGTGTGCGTGCGCAGCAGCCGTCCGTCGGGCATGTAGAAAGTGTCCTGCTCGTTGCGCGCGGGATGATCGGCGGGCGTGTTCAGCGCGTCGAAGCAATGCCACTCCGTCTCGATGTCCGGCCCGTCCGCGAGCGCGAAGCCCATGCGGCGGAAAATCGCGATCGTGCGATCCAGCAGTTGCGTGATCGGGTGCAGCGTTCCCTTCCCCGCGAAGCCGGACGGCGTGCCGGGCAGCGTCACATCCACACCCCCGAATGCCGCCTTGTCCGCATCGCCCTGCAGCGCCGCCTTGCGTTCATCGAGCGCCGCGGTCACCGCCGCGCGCACATCGTTCAGCAGCTTTCCGATGCGCGGCTTG
This sequence comes from Prosthecobacter sp., assembly GCA_043779225.1. Lineage (GTDB taxonomy): Bacteria > Verrucomicrobiota > Verrucomicrobiia > Chthoniobacterales > Chthoniobacteraceae > SXWH01. The sequence goes on along the minus strand of JAYWEO010000324.1, from coordinate 5,969 downwards.
TCCTCCTTGCTCACGTCCTTCATCCCCTTGCTCAGCGCCGTGAGCGCGCCCTGCTGGCCGAGGTATTTGATGCGCGCCTGCTCCACCGCAGCCTCATCCGCGGCGGCGGCGATAGCGGCGACGGCTTCGGTGCGGAGTGCTTCGAGTTGTGCGTCCATGTGGAAAAATGAGTCGCGGAGATTGCCCATCGCGCGAGCAGGCGCAAGGGCGGAAACGAGGGATGCGGCGCTGTCCTACTTCGCCCGGAGCATCATCTCCACCGCCTCGGTGAACTCCGCATCCTCGGCGAGGAAGTGGGCGGCCTTTTGCAAAAACCACGTCTTCGCGTCCTTGGTCCGTGCGACTTCGAGGATGATCTTCTTCGCTGCGGCACGGTCGCCAGCCTGTTCGCTGAGACGCGCGAGTTCGGCGAGATTCTCGGTGTTTTCGGGCGAGATGCGGATGCGGGCCTCGACTTCCTCCCGCGAGCGCATGCTTCCATTCGCAGGATAGGCGGGATTTTCGATCCGTCCGCCGAGAAGCTGCCACGCGCGGCCGTCCATGCCTGTGTGATGGAGCAGCGCCGCCCATTTTCGGAAATCCTCGCGGCGCAGATTTGCGTGGAGACGCATCCATTCGAGGGCCTGCTCAGCGGTGATCCACCGTGGGGCCAGTGCGTAAAAGTCACGCAGTTCATCCAGGGCCAGATCCGCAGCGCCGCTGCGCGACTTCCACCAGACATCGAAGAATGGCTGCGTATCCGCCTCCGGCAAAGTGCGCGCGTAGGCCAGCGCGAGCGCGGGATGGGTGCCGATGTATTCCTCCCAGATGGATTCCGCGCCTGGGAATCCGGCGGTGTCATTCAGCGCGCGCCCGAGGATTTCCGATGCGCGCCAGCCGGAACGTCCGATGCCCACCTGCCAGTATTGCACGCACAGTGCGGGGGACAGGCGCTTCACGGCACGGGCATGGCTGATGGGATACTGCCAGCTCCCCGGCACGAGACGGTGGACGATCTCGATGTGCTTCTGCCAGTCGGAGGTTTTCGGCACTCCATGCTCCAGCTCACGCAATGCCGCGAAGTGATGCAATTCGGCTTCGAGCGGAAAAAAACGCAGCGCACTTTTCCACTCGGCAAGACTGGGCCGGGGCGGAATCCCGGATGCATCGCGCGCGCGCAGCTGATCCACCACCACCGGCTGCCACGCGAATGCGATGCCGAAGAATGGCAGCGCCCAGTAAGCGCCGATGGCGAGCGGCAGAAGCGGCGCACCCGGGGATTCCGTGCCGATGATCTGCGCCTCGCGGGAGATGGGACACGCGAGGGCGAAAAGCGCGAGGGCATACCCGGCGGTCGCCCACCGGTGGCCGGGGACATCCATCATCGAATGCAGGGTGAAGGCCGCCAGGCCCGCGAGCGCTCCGGCGGAAAGATAGAAGGTGCCGTGTCTTTTAAAGAGAGGCCCGATGCGCACTGCCAGAAGCTGCACGCATGTCCCCGCGATGAGCGCCACGGGAATGATCCCGAGTTCTGAAAGCCATTGGAGCCAACTGCTCTCGGGATGGAGCACCACGTTGTCATCCAGCGTGAGGTGCTGGTAAAATGGGAACAGTCCCTTGAATGTGGAAATGCCGTGGCCGAGCAGAGGCGCATCGCCCCACATCGTGAGGGTGTTCGCCCAGATGTCCTTGCGCAGTTGATTTGCGACCAGCTTTCCCTCCCCGGAGGAAAACCGTTCCATCACCTGGCCGCCGAAGAGCATCACGATCACCGCCATCAGCGCCACGCCGCCGACGAGCAGCGCGATCGTCCGCTTGCTCCGATGCCGCCAGAGCATCATCCCGCCAAAAACCGAGATGCCTGCGGCCAGGGCGACCAGACCGCCTCGGGATTTGCTCATCAGAAGCGCGACGAGAATCACAAATACCGCCCCGGTCGCCACCACGGTGAGCCGGTGGCGGCGGCGCGCACCGGCCCACACGGTGCAGCCGAGGCCGGCCAGCGCGGACATCGCGAGGAATGACGCCGTGTGATTGCGGTTGGGGAAAGGCCCCCAGCCTGACCATCCGGGTGTCGAGCGCAGGCCGTAGATCATCATCGGCTGCGAGCTTTTCGGGACGATCAGGAAACACGTCACCGCAAGCGCGACTCCTGAGCCGAAGAGAATCCACGCAAGGGCCACGCGCAGTTCCCGTCGCGCGGCCATCGTGCGAACCCAATGCAGCCACCCCAGCGCCAGGAGTGCCACAAGCATGGAATCGAAGGCCCGCGCGGGCTCGGGATGGTGCGTCCCGGCAATGTCGAGGCCGGACATTGTCTGCGCCTCAGTCCGCCATTGCGCTCCGCCGAACCACTCGGAAGGCAGCAACTCCTTCAGCACCATCACGACGATGAGAGCGATGGCCAGGATGTTTCCGCGCCTCCCCAGCGGCAGCAGCGCGGGTTGTTCGAGGAAAATCCCGATGCCCAGCAAAAATACGAGCGCGACCTGCACCACCCGATCCACCGCGCCAAAGGCGAGCGGCCCGAGCACGAGGATCAGGCCGAAGACGGTGAGTGCCGCGATCCTGCGTGCTTTCCATTTCACGGGCGCGACGCGCCGGGTGTTCGGAGGGCTGATGGGCATCGTGCTATTCCGTCATCTCGCGCCCCACTTGGCGAGCGCCTTCGCGAAGGCCGGGCGGAAACATTCGGCGATGCGCTGCCATTCGGGAACAGTGCCTTCGTCGAGCGAGGCATGGAGCAGCACGGGCTTTGCCCCATTCTGCCGGAGCTGGATGACGATCTGATTTTCCGTCTCGTTCGACTCCACAAAGCCGACGCGCCGCATGGTCTGATCGAAGATGCGCCAGAATTCCTGCGACGTGCCGCAACGCTCGACTTCGAGCACCAGCAGCTTCGCCTGCAGCACCGTGTACTGCACGGCCTGGCGGCGGCTGAGCACGCGCTTCATCTGCTGATGCGCATCATGCCAGCTCCGCACCCGCAGGAAATGCCGGACGACGCCGAGCACCATGAGGAAAAGCATCCCGAGACCGATCGCGATGGGCAGCGTGCCGCCCTTGTTCCAGAAAATCGTCAGCCCGATCAGCGAGAGGATCACACAGATGCCGTAGAGGCCGAAAAGGATCCGCCTTTTGGAAATGCCCATCTTCTCGAGGCGGTGATGCACGTGCTCGTCATCCGCGTGGAAAAGCGGGAAGCCGCGCAGTGCCCGCCGCGCCAGCGCGAATGAAGTATCGAGAATCGGCAGGCCGAGCCCGACCACCGTCACCAGCAGCGCCGCGGCGACCGAGCCTTTGTGCGAACTGGAGACCGACAGCACCGCGATGGTGAAGCCGATCAGGTACGCACCGCCGTCACCGAGGTAGATTCGCGCGGGTGGAAAATTAAAAATCAGGAAGCCCATGAGCGCCCCGGCCAGCAGGAACGCAAACCACGCGAGACCGAAATGCCCGGAATAGAATCCGACCAGCCCGAGCGTCACCGACATGAAAAGCCCCAGCCCGCCGGCGAGGCCGTCGAAGCCGTCGATGAGGTTCACGATATTCGGGATCGCGATCAGCCAGATGACGGTGACGAGCCCGCTCCACCCGCCCAGCTCGATCGTGCCGTAGCTGGGAAGGGAAAACTTCTCAATGCCGAGGCCGAGCGACGTGACGATGCTCGCGATGGCGACCTGTCCCACGAGTTTTTTTTTCGCGCCGAGCGGCTTGATGTCGTCCCACAGCCCGAGCCCGAACATGAGCGACAGGCCGATCAAAATCGGAAACCACTCGAAGGCTCGCATCGGCTGCAGCCACAGGATCACCATCACGCCGAGCACGAGGCTGAACATCAGCGGAATCCCGCCGATGCGCGGAATCGGCACGGCCTGCTTTTTCCGGCCCTCATCCGGCGCATCCATGCCGACGCCGCCCTGCGCGAGCCGGATCATCCACGGGGTCATGATCACCGACACGAGAAAGCCAAAGGTCAGGAACAGCAGGATATTCGTCATGCGCGATCGCGCCCGTCGTTCAGTTCAGTGGTTCGGTTTGGATATTCCATGGCTGTTGAAAGGGTCAGTCGTTTTGCGACTGCCTCCCACTTTGGGAATCCGATCATACGCAGGAAGCGAGCAACGTGTGAAAAAAAATCCCGTTCATCCCTTCACGCGCCCCAACAAATCCCCCCATGCCTCCAGCGCCGCATTCCGCTGCTGTTCCGCGCAGGATGCCGAGCCATGCGGAATGGCTGCCCTCCTCTGACGCAGCCCGGCAATCCAACACGCGACACCTTCCGCATCGCCCGGCGCAAAAGTGGCGGCATGGGCAAAGCCGCGGAGTTCCCCCGCGATCGCACCATCCGTCGGCCCGACGAAAAGAATCGGGCGCGGCAGCGTGAGCATGAGAGCCAGCTTGCTCGGCCAGAGCAGGCCACGAACCGCGGGAAGCTGCGTGGCGACGAGCGCCTCGCAGCGAAGGAGTGAGGCGGTGAGATCCTCAGCCGCCGCGTATCCCTGCCAGTCGCAACGCTGCAATCCGAGTGCCTCGGCCTTCGCCTGCGCAGCATTCCACGACGGCCCGCCGCCTTGGAACAGCAGGCGCGCATCCACGCCGCGCCGTTCGAGCAATGCCTGCGCGGCAAGCAATGTCTCCCATTCGTGCGCGCGTCCGAGATTGCCGGAATAGATCCAGGTCCAAGGCCCTCCAGGCTCTGTGGCGACATCCGCCGGAACGCCGGAACGCTGCGTCACCCAAGGCCGGATGCACACCGGGTCCAGCCGCTGCGCCCGGAAGCGCGCCGCCATGTCCTCATCGAGAGCCACGATCGATTTTGCACGGCGATAGACACCGCGCATCGCCCAGCCGGTGATCCTTGCGACGAGCGATGTGCGGCGGATTTCGCCGAGTTCCACCGCGAGTTCCGGATACATGTCCATCGCCCAGTGAATGTGCGCCGCGCGATGCTTCCGGGCCACGCGATCCGCCACCACGCCGAGGCACGGCGGCGAGCTTCCCGACACCACGACATCCACTCGTGGCCGCGCACGCCCTTCACGGAGCATGCGCCAGAGCGCGCTGAGTTCGCGCTTCATGCGGCCACCGCCACCCTGCACCGCGCGATATTCCTGCCCCGCATCGACAAAATCCACCTCATGCCCGAGTCGCAAAAACTCATCCGCGACCTCACGGAACAGAATCCCCGTCGGCGCGGGATCGGGCGGGAAATACTGGTTCAGAAAAAGAATCCGCATCACGCAAGCTGCTTCACCACCTGCGCAGGATTTCCGCGCACGATGCTCTTGGGCGGGACATTTTCCAGCACCACGCTGCCCGCGCAGACCATGCTGCCCGCCCCGATTTCCACGCCGGGTGAAATGAATGCCTGCGCCGCAATCCACGATCCTCCGCGCACCGTGATCGGCTTCGTCACGAGGCTGAAGCTCTCCGAGCGAAAGTCATGCGAGCCTGTGCAAAGGAACGCGCGCTGCGACATGCACACGCTCGATTCGATGACCACCGGCGCGAGGCTCAGGATCATGACTTCCTCGCCTAGCCACACGTGATCGCCCAGCGTGAGCCGCCAGGGATAGCTCACATTCACATTCGCGCGAATCACCGTGCCCGCGCCGATTTTCGCGCCAAAAATTCGCAGCAGCGCAGCACGGATCGCCGAGGGCCACGGGAATGCATTCAGGAAAAACACGCACTTCACGAGCACCCACAGCGCCTCTTTCCAGCGCGGCGCACCGCGATCGAATGCGCCCACGGTGTAGCCTTTCAGCTCCATGGCATCGTCATTGCTGATTGCAGGGCCGCAGTTAGTTTTGCAAAAATCATACTGTCTCTCAGGCTCCGTGTCGGGGCATCGGTGCATCGCAGGATTCACGCCCGACTCCGCCTGAGGCAAACGAATTCGATGCATCGGAAGCCATCCAGCCCAAATGGTATTTCGGAAAGCCGGATGCCGCACCCCCGGCGCCCGGAGGGAAAACTTTGCCCCC
>JAYWEO010000323.1:0-4827 GCA_043779225.1 Prosthecobacter sp. | reverse complement strand
TCGATCTTCGGGTAGTCGAGGCAGAGGTCGTCCTTCGCGAGCTTGCGGCCTTCGATGCGGGCGCGGATGTGGTTGGCGAAGTTTTTGTAGATGTTTGCGAAGGCCTCAAGGTAGCCCTCGGGGTGCGAGGGAGGCGTGCGGCCTGCGGCGAGGGCGGCTTTGCCGAGGTAGCCGTTGGCGGTGCGATAGACTTGCATGGGCGCGTCGAGCCATTTCACGAGGAGTGTGTTCGGCTCATTCTGGTGCCATTCGAGGCCGCCCTTTTCGCCGTAGATGCGGATGTTGAGGTTGTTCTCCTCGCCGACGGAAATCTGCGATGCGTGCAGCACGCCCTTTGCGCCGCCTTTGAAACGGAGCAGCACGTTGCCATCGTCGTCCAGCTTGCGGCCTTTGACGAACGAAGTGATGTCGGCGGCGAGTTCCTCGATCTGCAGGCCGCTGATGTATTCCGCGAGGTTCTCGGCGTGCGTGCCGATGTCGCCGATGCAGCCTGCCGCGCCGCTGCGCTTGGGGTCGGTGCGCCATGAGGCCTGCTTTTGGCCGGAGGCTTCGAGCCGTGTCGCAAGCCAGCCCTGCGGATACTCGACGACGACCTTGCGGATCTTTCCGAGCTTGCCGTCGGCGACCATTTCGCGGGCCTGCTTCACGAGCGGATAGCCCGTATAGTTGTGCGTGAGGCCGTAGAGCTGGCCGGTCTTTTTCACGAGGGCCGCGAGCTTTTTTGCCTCGGCGAGATTGAGCGTCGCGGGCTTGTCGCTGAGGACGTGGAAGCCCGCTTCGAGCGCGGCCTTCGCCGGGGGGAAGTGCATGTGGTTCGGCGTGACGATGGCGACGAAGTCCATGCGTTTGTCCGCAGGCAGAGCCTTCTCCTTCGCGATCATTTCCTCGAATGTGCCGTAGCAGCGATCGGGCGGGAGGAAGAAGTCGCCGCCGCTCGCGCGCGAACGTTCGGGGTCGGATGAGAATGCGCCGCAGACGAGTTCGGTCTGCTGGTCAATGGCTGCCGCGATGCGGTGGACTGCGCCGATAAATGCGCCGCGTCCGCCGCCGACCATTCCGTAACGGATTTTTCTGCTCATGATTTTTTGTTTGGGTTGTTTGGAAACAAAGGGGGACGGTGCCAATGCGCGGCCTTGGGCGATCGTGTTAGTGTCGCGCCGCGAGTGCGGCAAGCGTGAAGCTCAGAGGTTGGCCACGAAAAGCAATCGGGCAGCACGCGTGTGACAGTGCCGCCCGGTTCGGAAAATTGAAGTCAGAGGTTAGCCCTTGAGTGACTTGATCGCGGCGACCACGTCTTCGAGTGTCGCTGGCGGCGGGCCGGCGGGCGTTGGCGCGGGCTTCTTTTCGAATTTCTCCATCAGCGCGTTGTAGGGCTTTACGATCAGGAAGAAGACCACTGCGGCGAGGATGAGGAAGGAGATGGCGGCATTGATGAAGTTTCCGATCATGATACCGCCCTCGAGAATTTCCTTGCCATTTTTCACTGCCTTATGGGCTCCGATAGCGATTCCTGAAAAATCCGGCGAGCCGCCGACGAGGCCGATGAGCGGGGTGATGATGTCCTTCACCATCGAATCCACGATTTTTCCGAATGCACCGCCGATGATGACACCGACTGCGAGGGTGATGACGTTTCCTTTGAGAACGAACGATTTGAATTCTTCGACGAGGTTTTTCATAAGCGGATGGTTTTTAAGCCCGTCGGGAATGTCCTGTAAAGCAGGAGGGAAAGTTTCCGGCTGTAGTTTCTGCAATGGCACGCTGTGATGCGGGCATGACCAATCTAGGGCGATTCATGGACAAGCTGCGCGACAGCTTCGGGCAGCAGACATTTGTAAAGATCACGCTGAGTCGCGGTCGGGGCGACAGCGGATTGCGCAATGTGTACGGGCGGCTGGTCGAACTGAAGGCGGGCACGATGGTGTCTTTTACGCAGCGCCATGCGAGTCGCGATGTGACGCGCAATGATACGCCGGTGGATGCGCCGGGCGTGATTGAGAAGTGGCTTACTGATGACTTTGAGGAGGCGCATCTTTTCACCACGACGGGCGACTGGAAGCTGCGCGCGGAGCACGGCGGTGAGTGGAAGATGAAGGCTGCGCGGCCGACTTTCTCCGCAGCGCTGGCGACTTCGCATGATCGGCCAAAGGTGAAGGCGATCGGGAATGCGGAGTTCCTCGTGAAGCTCGGCGTGACGTCGAGCGATGGCACGGCGCGGCCCGGCATGGCGGACAAGCTGCGGCAGGTGGAGCGGTTCGTGGAAATCCTCGGGCATCTCGTGGATGGCAGCGCGCTGCTGAACGACCCCGCGATGAGTGGGGCGAAGGGCGTCCGCGTCTGCGACATGGGAGCGGGGAAGGGGTATCTGACTTTTGCCACGCACGAATTTTTTCGCGCCCGCGGCGTGGCGGCGGAGGTCACGGGTGTCGAGCAGCGCGCGGATTTGGTGGAGACGACAAATCGCATCGCGGCGGAAGTGAAGGCGGAGGTGTTAAATTTTTCGCAGGGCACGATCGGTGAGTTCACCCTGCCGGAAAAACTCGATGTGCTCATCGCGCTGCACGCGTGCGACACGGCGACGGATGATGCGCTCGCCGCCGGTGTGCGCGCGGGCGCGAGGCTGATCGTCGTCGCGCCTTGCTGCCATAAGGAAGTGCGACGTGAATTTTCACCGCCGGAAATCCTGCGCGGCGTGCTGCGGCATGGCATCCTCGCGGAGCGGCAGGCGGAGCTTCTCACCGATGGCATCCGTGCGCTCGCGCTCGATGCCGCGGGCTACGACACGAGCGTGTTTGAATTCATCTCGAACGAGCACACCGGCAAGAACGTGATGATCGCGGCGACGCTGCGGACGGCCAGGCGGGATGCCGCGCCGGTCCGGGCGGAACTGCGTACGCTGATGGATTTCTTCGGCCTGCGTTCGCAGCGGCTCGCCGGTCTGCTGGCGATGGCCGACGCAGACTGAATCGGCTGCGCATCGAATCGTGGCCCGATTTTTCTTAGAATGAGAAATCTGTAAGGGCACGACTTGACGCTGCCTCACGCTGGCTCCAACCTCCGGGCTCTTATGCGAAAGTCAGCGATTATCCCAGCCCTCACAGTGACCGCGATCCTCAGTGCGGTGCCAATGGCGGGTGCTTTGGACATTCTCGGATGGAGGCCCTTCGGTGGGAAAAAAGCCCCCTCGGGTGCGCCGACGGCCGTCCGGGAATCCGCCGCCGAACAGGAATTGCGCCGCGGCGAGGCGCTGGAAACCGCAGGCAAGCTGGACGCGGCGCTGAAGGTGTACCGCGGGATCGTGAAGTCCGACAATCTCACCGCCGTCGCTCCGAAGGCGCAGTATCACATCGGCCACATCCTCGAACGCAAGAGCGACTACCAGACGGCGTTCAAGGCGTATTCCGAATATACCACGAAGTATCCGAGCGGGACGGATTTTGACTCGGTGATCCAGGCGCAGTTCGACATCGCGAAGATGTATCTCGGCGGCAAGAAGACGAAGGTGCTCGGCGTGCCGGTCGCCCCTGCCTTTAAGCGCTCGGAGGACATGTTTTCGGACATCGTGAAGCGCGCGCCTTTCCACCGTCTCGCGCCGCTGGCGCAGTTCAATGTGGGGCAGTCGCTTGAGAAGCAGACGAAGGTGCCCGAGGCTGTCGCGGCGTATAAGGAAGTGATCAGCCGTTACCCCGGCGATCCGGTGGCTCACGATGCGCAGTACCAGATCGGCTATGTGCAACTGCACGAGGCGCAGGGTGGCAGTTACAACCAGCAGACGCGGGAGCAGGCGAAGGAGTCCTTTGAGGAATACGTGAACCGCCAGCCGAAGAGCGAGAAGTCGGCGCAGGCGCGCGAGAACATCAAGGTGCTGAGCGCCGCCGAGGTGAAGAACACGATGGAGATCGCGAAATTTTACGACAAGACGAAGAACTACAAGGCGGCCGCGGTTTACTACAACGAGGTGATCCGCAGCGCTCCCGGCGGGACGGAAAGTGATCATGCGCGCAAACGCATCGAGGAGATCAAGGTCATCGCCGGCCCGGATGTGCTCCGTGGCGGACCGGAAAGAGCGGAGACCGGCGACATGGCGCTCGCCCGCCGCCGTGCGCAGGCGCGCGTGGATGTCGCAAGCCGGCCGGATTTCAACGGCCCCTACATTCCGATGCCCACTCTGCCCGACGATGGCAGGCCGCGTCTTCGCACTCCGATGGCGCCCATGGGGCCTGTCACCGAGCCCGCGCTCCCGACCGTGGATCCGCTGCAGGATCCCTCCGTGCCGAAGCTGCGCACGGGCGACCCGCTCATCCCGCTCGCGCCGCTGCCGCCTGTGCCGGAGCCCGCTGATCCCGCGAAGAAGACGCAATGAGGCCGTTGCTGTTGTTGCTGTCGATGATGACAGCGCTGCTCTGCATCTCATGCGGCTATCACGTCGGGCCGGTGAAGCCGAAGAAACTCGAGGGCATCCGCCGCATCTGCGTGAAGAATTTCAAAAACGAGACACTCGAGCCGCGCATGGAAGCGATGCTCGCGAGCGCGGTGATCAAGCAGCTCCAGCTCGACGGGACGTATCAGGTCACCAATGAAAACAATGCCGACGCGATCCTGCAGGGCTCGCTTCAGCGCATCGAGCGCATCCCGTCCCGCGCAGTGCGTGGAAACGTGCTGCAGAGCTCGGAATACCGCCTGACGATCACCGGCCATTACCGGCTCACCACTGCGCGCACCGGCACCGTGCTCGACGAGCGAAATGTGATCGGCACGACGGATTTCTTCGTCAGCGCGGGATCGAGCGGCTCCGATCTGCTCACCGCCGACTCGGCGCAGGATGAG
>JAYWEO010000322.1:0-5908 GCA_043779225.1 Prosthecobacter sp. | reverse complement strand
GCGACGGGTTCGAGGTAGCGCATGGCGACCGCGAGGCCGCTCGGGTGCGCTGCGAAGCCGACGAGCTTTTCGCCGTTCTCCGGCAGGATGACCGTCTCGAAGATGTCGAATCCACCGAGCCGGCGAATCTGCGCTTCGACGACGCCGGGCTGCGCGATAGGCACCATGAAGCTCTTGGCCACGATGTCGTCGCCGAGAAGCTGCGTGAAATACGCGCCGTCGAGCACGAGCGAGCGGTCGGTCACCGGCATCTTTGCCGTGCTGCACGCTTCGCGCACCGCGAGCACCTTCTTGTAGTTGAAGTTCGCGGCGGTAATCGGGTCGATGGCCGGTGCGCCGTAGGGATCGGCGGTGATGGCCGAGAAGATGTCCTGGAGCACATCGGTCGCGAGCTGCTTGACCGCGCTGGAGACGAGCGTCTCGAGCACATTGAGCGCCGTCTCGCTCGCCTCGCGGGCGGTGACGTGGACGGTCTTGAACTTGTGCTTGTTGAGCTGCACCGGGATGACCGAGACGGTCGAATCCGCGTTCGCGGTGTAGCTGCCGGCGAACTCGCTGGACTGCGACGGCGCGCCGACCACCGGGACGCGCACGGTGTCGAGTTTGTCCGCGGGCTCAGGCGAGAAGTTCGTGGAGAAGGCGCGGAGCGGGAGCAGTCCGGCCATCCACGGCTGGAGTGCGTTCTGCGCGACCTTGATGTCTTTGACGTTGGTGAGTGTGTTGGGCATTGGAGTGGTTGGTTACTTGGCGTTGAGGATGAGGGTGCGTTGCTCGGTAGAGAGGGCGCGCCAGAAGGCGGTTTGTTCTTTCGGGTCGGTGATGGCCTTGAACTTCTCGATGAGCGTTGCGGCCTGCGCGTCACCGCGCGGCGTGACCGGGAGCGGCTCGGGGCTGGCCGCGCCATAACGCTCGGCGGCGATGCGCTCGGCGGTCTTGGCATTGGCCTTGAGGGTTTCGACTTCGCCGGAGAGGGCGGTGATTTGCTCCTTCGCCTTGGTGAGTTCCTCGGCGGTGCCAGCGGCGGAAGTGAGCGATTGCTTGGCGGTGGCGAGGTCGCGGGAAAACTGGTCGCGCTGCTCGGTCAGCTCACCGTTGGCGAGCGCGAGGGTTTGCTTTTCCGTGGCGAGGGCATCCTTTTCCTTGATGAGTGCCACGGCCTGCGCCTTGAGATCGCCAGAGGTTTTGGCGGCTTCGTTGAGGAGAGTCGTGCCCGCCAGGGCGTCGGCTTCCAGTTGTTTCACCCGCCCGAGGGCGTCTTCGAGTTGCTCGTCGATGGTCTTCATTTTGTCTCCCGTGGTCTGTCAACTCGCGCCACCGTTCACGACGTGCCGCTCGCGCAGCTTCGTCAGCCCTGCCTCGCGGCTGGCGACGACGCCCGAGGTCAGCGAATTGTAGGACGCCTTGCGGCCCGAGAAGCACTGGCCCTCCATCGCGTCCGGCGTGATGCGCCGTCCGCGCGCGAGCACCGCTGTTTTGAAGTCGGCGTAGGTTTCATCCACCTGCGCTTGCAGCCACGCGCGCTGTTCATCGGTGAGCGCCGTGCCCGCCGCGCCCACGCTCTTGTATTTTCCGGCGGCGAAAAGTTCGACCTTCAGCCCGGCCTGCTCGAACGCCTTCGATTCATCGAGCATCGGCAGCAGCACGCCAATGGAACCGACGCGCGCGCTCGGTGTGGCGAAGATGGCGTCCGCCTGCGACGCGATCCAGTAGGCGGCGCTGCACATCTGGCCGTCCGTGAAAGCGTAGGTGTATTTGGCCTTCGACACGTCGGCGACAAGTGCGGCCAGTTCCGGCGTGCCGTTCACGGTCCCGCCCGGCGAATCGAAATCGAGGAACACCGCCTGCACGTCCGCACGGTCGCGCGCGGCTTCGAGAGCTGCGGCCACATCCTCCATGTCCGTTGCGCCAAGCAGCAGTCGCGCAAAGAAATCCGGCCGCTTCATCAGCGCGCCGTGGATCGTGACGATGCCGACGCCATCCTCGACCGTTAGCAGCTCCGGCGGCGCGGGCAGCGGCATGTCCTGGGTGAACAATTCCAGGCGGCTCAGCGCGCGGTGCATTGCGGAGTGAGTCTCCGGCGTAATGAGCCACGGTTGGTGGTAGAGGGCGTGAAGCAACGGCGTCATGCCCCGCTGCCGCTGTCAAAGTTCGTGTCGCCACGAACGGGCTGCCTTTATCCCGGCTGGCGCACGCCGGTCAGCGTCGGCGGGTCTTCCGGCTCACCGACCGCGGGCGTCGCCATGATGCCGCCGGTCGGTTTCCACAGCATCTCAATCGGCACGCCAAACTTCTCGGCGAGGTCGAGCAAGGCGCGAGCGTTCTGCGCGCGGATCTCCATTTCCTCGGCGAAGTCCATGCCCTGCTCGGCAAAATGTTCGCTCAGCGTCTTGAGTCCCATCTCCACGTCGGAGCGGTTCTGCTGCGCCTCACGCCCGGCATCGACGGTGATGCGGCGCGGCGTGGTGAACGCGACGCGCGTCCAGCCGTCCTGCTCCGGCAGCCGCTTCGTCGCGATGGCGTCGCCGATGACGAAAAGCCACACCGGCTTGATGAATCGCTCGATCAAGATGAGCTGCCGATACGAGAAGCGACGGTCAGCTTTCGCCACGACGAGCCGAACGCCCGCACCGCCGATCTTGCTCGAATCCGCCGCGAACTCGAATGGGATGTGGCCGAGTGCCGAGTCGCGCCGCAGGTGTTCGAGAAAGCCGGTGAACGTCGGGCTGGGACGATTGGGCTGAAAGCTGTCGAGCGACTCACCGGGCTTCAGCGAGACGAGCTTGCCCCCGATGATCTTTTGCAACGCGCCGGGTTCGCTCGCCTCGGCACCGGCGGCGCCGGGCTTGCCGATGGAGAAATCCCCGTCCTCGTCCAACTCGCCACGCTCGGTCTTGAGCACCCGCGACACGTCGCAGTTGTCCTTCACGGCGTGCTTCTCCAGGGCGATCAGTTCCATCTCATCGAGGAGGTGGTTGATCGAGTGCTGCAAGGTTGGAGCATTCCGCACCGCGCTCGCGCTCTCCGGCTCGAAGACGTGGAGCATGAGCCCGGCGGTGAGATCGCGGAATTTCCCGTCGTCGAGCTGCACGCGGTAGAAGCCCGGTGCGCCGTAGGCGTCGAAGCCGATGCCGTCGTCGGTATCGTTGCGGTCGCAGTCGTTGATGCGGTGCGACTCGATGAGTTGAAGTCGTGGCAGGGCATCCGCGTTGCGCGTCTTGTGGACGAAATACTCGCCGTCCACGTCCATGCCCCGGCAGACGAGCGCCTGGCACTCAGCGAAGCAGAAGCGGTTGGTGACCTCGCAACGCGCGGCCCACCGCGCGAAGTATTCCTCGGCGGCCTTGTTCCATTCCGGGCTGGGCGAAAGCGCCTGCGGCTTGATGCCGTCGCCGGTCGCGTAGATCGCCATGCTGCCGACCAGCTCGCGCACGAAGCCGGAATTCTTGTGCAGGTAGCGCGAGCGCCGCACCAATTCGCGCCGCGTGCCCGGCAGAAGATCGAGCTTCGCATCGCGCGGGGCCGCACCTGGCACACGCCCGCGCCGGGGCGAAGGATTCGCGGCCTCGTATGGACTGAACCACGCCTTCGGCAGAATCCGGGTGATGATGGAGCGCAGCGGATTCATTTGGGCAAATGACCGATGACGACGCTCGTGCCGACACGAACGGGCCGCCCATAGACCTCGGGCGCGAGTTTGCGCAGCGCGGTCTGACACGCGGCGATGATCGCGTGGATCTCGTCGATCCGCCGCTTGGTGATGCTGCTGCCGGATTCGGACCACGCCGCAAGCGTGCGCTTCAACTCCGCTTTCTGAGCGGCGAGGATTTCCTCCACCTCTGCGCGGGTGAAGCCAATGGAATAGTCGGGCGTGGACGCCATGCACGCGCCCGCCTGTCAAAGCGCCGACGCTGCACTTGCCCTACTCGCGGGACTTGAACTGGTTTGTCCGACCCGCAGCGTAAGCCTCGAACACACGCCGGATTTCGTCGCGCACCCGGCGAAAAACGGCGAGCTGTTCATCCTCGGTGCCGGTGGCGTGTGCGGGATCGTCGAAACCCCAGTGGTAGCGGTTCACCTGTCCGGGAAACATCGGGCAAACCTGATCGGCGTTGCCGCACACGGTGATCACGGTTTCAACCGGCTCGCTGAGAAACTCGCTCAGGTGTTTGGATCGGTGCGCGGCGATGTCGATGCCGATTTCCTGCATCGCCTTGATTGCGAGCGGATGCACGTAGCCGGCGGGTTTGGAACCCGCGCTGGCCACGCGAAAGACATCGCCAGCGGATGCACGAAGGATGCCTTCGGCAAGGTGACTGCGGCAGGAATTGCCGGTGCAGAGAATGAGAACGAGCGGCTTGTCCATTGCGAAGCAAACGAATCAGCAGCAGCCCCCGCCGCCACAGCAGCCGGCGGGTTCGGCGAGACACACGTCTTTTGCGAGGCAGTCGGTGTGTTTCGAGCCGAGTTGGAAGGCGAGGACTCCTCCTTCCTCGGTCGCAGCCATCACCGGGTATTGAGAGATTGAGCAGTCCTCGTATTCAACCTCGATGTCGAGGTCATCGCCTTTGAAAAGCGGAGCTGCAATGTCGAGCACGCCGGCCAGCTTGCCCGGCGAAAGCCGGTGATCGACGTCATCCGCGACCCACGCCTGAAGCGTGGCATTCGAGATTTTGCGCACCGTTCCGCCGCAATCTATGAAGGCCTTGTCGATGCGCCCGGCTTCGGTGATGTGAGCATGGACCGGCACGCGATCCCCGTCCGGCAGAACGAAGCGGAGTTCATGGTCGGGATGGTTGCTGAGGTGGGCTTTGAATTCGGATGTTTTCATGGATTGGCTTGTTGTTCGTTGGAAGTCGCGTCGCAGCACGCAGGGCCGCGGATGAGCGCGCACGTCGGCGTGGCAAGGAGTGCTCCGACAACCGGCGCGGTGAGATACAGCCAGAGATGTTCGAGATGCCCGCCGACGACAGCAGGCGCGAGCGAACGGGCCGGATTCATTGAAGCGCCGCAAATTGGGCCGGCGAACATCGCTTCGAGTGCAATCACAGCGCCGATGGCGATTCCCGCAGTGATGCCCTTCTCCTTCGATCCGGTCGAGACGCTGAGAATCACCAGCATGAGCAGGAAGGTCAGGACAACTTCGAGGACGAAACTCTGCATCGGCGTGCCGGATGGAAGCGTGGCACCGAGCGTTCCATCGGCTGGGAAGAGGAACCGCAGCAGTCCACTCGCGGCGAACGCGCCGAGCACCTGCGCGATGATAAAGCCGGGCACCTCGCGCCACGGAAAGCGCCGCGCCGCCGCAAACGCTGTGGTGACTGCGGGATTGAAATGCGCGCCGCTCACGTCGCCAAACGTGTAGATCATCGCGAGAACGATGAGGCCAAACGTAAGCGCGATACCCGGATGCGTGATCGCCCCGTTACTCGCGTGATTGATGACGATTGCGCCCGTGCCGGCAAACACGAGGGCAAACGTCCCGATGAATTCTGAGAGCAGTTTTCTCATCGGCCTCAAGCCTTCGCCTTCCGCCTGATTGCCGACTTTCCCTGCGGCTTGCAGCAATCCGCGAGTGGCCCGGCGCAACTCGCCAGTGCCTTCGTCATTCGCCGGAGGTCCGCGCTAAACACGGCGTTCTCGCGGCAGCAATCCTGCAAGCACTTCATGTTGGCCGTCAGCTCTGAAGACGGCTTTTGGGGGAGCGAATAAACGATCCACGCGCCTTCGCGCTGTGTCTCCACGAGCCCGTGCTCACGCAAATAGGCCAAGTGCTTTGAAATCTTTACCTGCGGCGCGCTGAGGATGTCCTGAAAATGACAGACGCAGAGCGGGCGATGAGACAGAAGGTGCAGGATGCGGAGGCGCGTCTCGTCGCAGAGGCATTTATAGACTTCGATGAGATTCACGG
>JAYWEO010000321.1:0-9784 GCA_043779225.1 Prosthecobacter sp. | reverse complement strand
ACAAACATCGCCGCGCCGAGCGCGCCTCCCGCGTCCCCCGCGGCGGATGGAATCCAGACGTCGTCGAAAATCTTCGCGCGCAGCAGCTCGCCATTTGTGACGCAGTTCAGCGCGACACCGCCGGCGAGGCAGAGGTTGCGCGCACCAGTCAGTGCCTTTGCATGGCGTGCCATGCGAAGGACGATCTCGGTCGTCACGCTCTGGATGCTCGCGGCGAGATCCATCTCGCGCTGTGTGATCGTGTCCTCCGCCCTTCGTGGTGGGCCGCCGAAAAGTTTCTCGAAAGAGCGCGAGGTCATGGTGAGCCCGCCCGCGAAATTGAAGTGCCGCATGTTCAGCCGGAGCGAGCCGTCGTCCTTCAGATCGATCAGCTCGCGACGGATCAGCTCCGCGTATCTCGGCTCGCCGTACGGTGCGAGGCCCATGAGCTTGTATTCGCCGGAGTTCACGCGGAACCCGCAGAAATACGTGAATGCCGAGTAGAGCAGCCCGAGCGATTGCGGGAACCGGAGCGTCTTCAGCAGCTCGATTTTTCCGCCGCGGCCGATGCCGATGCTCGCCGTGTCCCATTCGCCGACGCCATCGAGCGTGAGGATCGCGGCTTCGGAAAATGGCGACGGGAAAAATGCGGCTGCCGCGTGGCTCTCGTGGTGCGACGGGAAGACGATGCGCTTCGTGTATGCGCCGCCGAGCGCGCGCCGGATTTCACGCGGGAGATGGAGCTTCTGTTTGATCCAGAGCGGCATCGCCATCATGAACGATCGCAGTCCCGCCGGCGCACTTGCAACGAAGGTGTCGAGCAGGCGGTCGAATTTCAGCAGCGGCTTCTCGTAGAATGTGACGTAGTCAATTTTCTCCGGCGTGAGTCCGGCCTCGCGCAGGCAGTATTCGACGGCGTGCGCCGGAAATGATGCGTCATGTTTTTTCCGCGTAAAGCGTTCCTCCTGCGCGGCGGCGATCACTTCGCCATCCACCACGATCGCAGCCGCGCTGTCGTGGTAATATGCTGAGATTCCGAGGATGCTGCGCGGCATGGGAACGGGGGATGCGACGGCTGACGCCGCCTGTGTGCCGGGCGTCACTTGCGATTCACAGCGTCGCGAGCCTGCAGGAGCTTTTCAATTTCCGCGGGATCGAATTCCTCGTGGAGTTCGGTGAGAAGATGCGGAACCCAGCCGGGGCTCAAGGCCACGGCCTTGCGGTAGTCCGCCAAGGCTTCGTCCAGGTCGCCGCGGTATTTCCAGCAAAGTGCGGAGCAGACCCAGACTTTCGGCGAATTCGGGTCGAGCTCCTTGGCGCGGGCGAGCAGCGGCGCTGCCTCGTCGAAAAGCCCGATCCGGCTCAGCGCCCAGGCGTCGCGCACGACGATGCCCACATCCTGCGGGAAGATCGCGAGTGCCTCTGTGTAGGCTTCGTGTGCGTCTATGAGCGCCCACCGCTTTGCTTCGCCGTCCTTGAGGTATGCACTCAGCATGCGCTGCGATTCGCCGAGCTGGAAATACAGGTCCGGATTCCGCACGCCGCGACGGATCGCTTCGCGGGCGTTCTGGAGCGCGGGCTGGAGTTTGCCGGTCGCGAAATTCCCGCGCGCCGCCTCGGCGAATATCTCGCCGCGGATCCGCGGCAGGCTCAGGATGAGCATCCATATCCCAAGGCCGGCGGGAATCGCATGGAGCGCGCGGTCCATCCACGATGCGTTCAGCTCGTCCGTCCGCGTGCGGCGGGTGGCGAGCAGTCCGAAGAGCAATGCGGCGAGGAGGCTGTTTGCGGGGATGTGGAGATTGAAATCCATCATCGCATGCACGAGGCAGGCGGCGATGGCGCTGAGGGTCCCGATCTGGATCGCCAGGGCGTGCCTCTCGCCAGATTCCTGCGCGTCGGCGGAAAGCCGGGCGATCATCTTTTGCCATCGCTGCCATCCATGGCGCAGGTGCGCGACGACAAAACCGATGACGAGGAGCAGGCCGGCGATGCCGTATTCGGCGAGCAATTGCAGCCAGTCATTGTGCGCAAAGACGGGGTCTTTTTCCACCTGCGGCGTGCGGAACATCCGGCCGTAATAGACGTAGGTGCGGCTGCCTGTGCCGAGGACCGGTGCGAGTTTGAACTGCTTCCACGCCGCGTCCCAAAGCTGGAACCGGACGTCGGCAGTATCGAAAACCGCGTTTGCGCGTGCGCGGATGGCGAAGCTGCGATCGGCGACATAGGCGAGGCCTCCGCCGAGAATGGCAATCGCCGCGATGACTCCGATCATGCGCGGGAGCATGCCGTGAGACAGCCGTGCGCGCAGAGTCCATACACTCAGGCAGGCGAAGACGATGAAGCCAGCCCCGGCGCTCAGATAGCCGCCGCGGCTGCCGGTCATCACGAGTCCCGCGAGGCACACCAGGGCCAGATAGCCGGCGAGCATTCTGCCGCGTTCGCGGAAGCCGCCCCAGAAGGCGAGCCCCATCGCGAGGAAAAGGGCGGTTTCGAGGAAACCGGCGAGGTGGTTGGGCGAGATGAAAAAGCCCGAGGCCCGGAAACCTGCGTCGCCGCGACCGCCGGGCAGGAGGGGATTGAAATGGGCGTCCTTTGCAAACTGATAGGCACCGACGGCCACTTGGATGACACCGAGGACGATGAGGCCGCAGACCGTCCCGCTCCGTGCCAGATTGCTGGTGACTGCGAGCGCGGTGACGAGATAGATGAGCACTGCCGCCAGGAGGGCATAGAAATCAAATCCGGCGAGCCAGGCGGATGGGGAAAATGCGATCCGCGCAAACAGGTAAAGTGCGAGAAGGACGGCCGAAATCCGGCAGGCGCGATCCATCCGCGCCGGAGCCTTCCAGACCGAGAACAGCGTGAGCACGCCGGAGACTCCGAGAACCACGTATCCCGGGAGCGTGTAGATGGCGCGACTCCCGTCGCCGCCGCCGAAGAGGAGTTGCATCACCGCGATGGCCGCGAGGATCAGGGTGGCGTGAAGCAACTTCATCGCAGGGATTGTGGGCCGCGTCTTTGCATTGCTGATTGTCTGAGACGGGGCACCCGATGCGCCAGTTCATTCTTCATCTGCGAGCAGCCGCGACGAAAAATGGAGCCCGAAGGATCCAGCGGGCTCGGCCTGGCTCAGTCAGGACGGAGAAAAACTGACCGGTTGCCGGTTCAAGACCGGCCACTGCACAGAGAACGGGCACTCAGCCCGGACTCCACATTAGATAGTGGCACCGGGGCCAAACACGCCGCTGACAGGAGTGCCGCCGGGGTTTCCAACCGCAAGCACATTTCCAAGCGGATCAGTGAATCCGACCACGTTACCGTTGCTGTTGGTCAATACGTATCCGACAATCACGCCTGCGCTGTTCCTGACCGGGATTCGATTTGAGTTCGTAGCACCGCCGCCACCACCGATGCTGGGGAAGGAGAAATTCCCAAAGCCAAATGCCGCGAGGAAGGGAAGCGGATCGGCACCCGAGGAGGAGCCGTCCACGATCGCCGGATCCTCATCGGGTCCGGGACGGAGCCCCGGGTAATAGTGAACACCGCCGATGAGCACCGCGGCCACGATCGAATTCCCATCGAGGTAAAGGCGCACGCGTGTGCCCGGGTCGATGACGATCACGCCGCCGCGGCCGCTGTTGCGTTCTCCGTCGTCGGTGTCGCCCTGCGCGATGACAGCCTTTCCTCCATAGCCGTAGCCATTGGCAAGCCGGACCTGCGCCTTGCAGTGAGGGCTGGTCTTGATGGCATCGCCGGCGTGGACCTGATAGCCACTCGGCTGCTGCCGGCCATTGACGAGCACCGTGCAACCGCGAGCATAGGTGAGCGTGCCGATGATCGGATCGTTCTCGCTGGCGGATGCAGGCGCGGAGGCAAAAATGAGCGCGAAGGCGGAAAGAACGGTCGCGAAGAGTCTGGAAATACGGGTGTTCAGGTGCATGTCAGTGAGCTGGGTTGGGATTCAGGTGAGGCCTAGGGATGCGGGAACCATGCCATCACAGGAGGTACCGGCAAGGAAAACCTTGTGTCAACTTTGTGACAATTGGCGCTGCCTTCCGGGGCTGTCTGCGGAAAAACCCGTTGTCCTAGCACGCAATCTGCGGTAAGGCATCGTCATTCATGGCCCTCATCCGCTCCATCCTCTGGTTCGCGCTCTTCGCAGCCTCGACGTTCTCCTTTGTCGTGCTGTTCGAGCATGGCGTTTCGAATTTCGGCACCAATGCGCAGAAGGAATTTGAGTCGGTGAAAACGCTGGTCGGCCTGGGGCCGAAACAGCCCGCGGCCCCTGCCCCGGCTCCGGGCAAATAGGCGGTCGCAGACGGCCCGCACCTGCAGCCTCGGAAAAAAAAGGTGGCCTGCGGATGTGTGAATCATTGTCAGCCGTGATCCGTCCTGCTAGGGTTCTCAGCCCCAGACTATGGCCACGATTCAAGAAAAAGAACTGACGGACGCACAGCGCGCACTTTACCAGAAGGCGAGACACGCAAACGAAATCCGAAACCACGGATACGCGATCCAGATCATGCAGTCCGTCCTGAAGCAGGTGCCCGGCTTCCTCGACGGGCGCAAGCTGCTCCGCGCGGCGGCCCTCGCCAGCGTGGAGGGAAAAAAGGCAGGCTTTTCGCTTGCAGGAACGACGCTCGGGATGACCGCCGGATCCACTTTGAAAAAAGATCCCCTTGCCGCGATGGAGCTGGCCGAGAAGACCCTCGCGACGGATCCGAAAAGCGCGCAGGGCAACCAGCTCCTCTGGGATGCTGCGAACAAGGCCGGTTTTCCTGAGACCGCGGCATTCGCGCTCGAGACCCTCGTGGGCGCGAATCCGAAGGATACCAAGATCATGCACCAGCTCGGCAGCCAGTACCTCATGATGGGGGAGAACGACAGGGCGGTCGCGATCTACAACCGCATCGTGCAGATCAACCCGGCGGATCTGGAGGCAAACAAGAAATCGAAGGACGCCTCGGCCTCCGCGACCATGAAATCCGGGCGCTGGGAGGAAGTGGCACAGAGCACCGGCTCGATGAGTTTCCGCGACCTGATCCACAAGAAGGACGAGGCCGAAGCGCTCGAGAACAAGTCGAGGATCGTGCGCACGAGCGACCAGATCTCGCAGCAGATCAGCGAGCTTTATCCGCAGTTTGAGGAAAACCAGAACAACGTGGACGTCGCCCGGCGCATCGCGCTGCTGTACGAGCAGTGGTTCGAGGCTTCGGTCGCGAACTCCGAACCTGCCGAGCAGGCCGATGGCTATCTGGTCAACGCGGTCTGGTTTTACACCCACACGAACTCGATCCTCGGCGGCGGCGACCCGAACATCGCGCGCAAGTGCAGCGACCTTGAATTCAAGCAGATGGAGCGCCGCATGAAGGTGCTCGAAGAATGGATCGCATCGGTCCCGGATCAGAACGATCCCGAAGTCCGCCCCTACGTGGAGGAGCTGGGCGAGCTGCGCCGCCAGCGCGCATCCTCCGCCCTCGACGTCGCAAAAAAGCGCTGCGCCGAAAATCCCACGGACCTCCAGCTCCGCTACGAACTCGGCGAGACGCTTGTCAAGGCCGGCCAGTTCACCGAGGCGATCCCCGAGCTCCAGCGCGCCAAGCAAAACCCGAACGCCCGGCTCAAGGCGATGAACCTCCTCGGCCAGTGCTACGTCGAAAAGAGCATGCTCGATATCGCCGTGAAGCAGTTCCGCGACGCCGCAGGCGAGACGACCGCGATGGACGCGACGAAAAAGGACATCACCTACCGTCTCGGCCTCGTCCTCGAAAAGATGGGCAAGAAGGACGAGTACATCGAGTGCATGAAGCAGATCTACGAGGTGGACTACGGCTACCGCGATGTCGCCAAGCGCGTCGAGAGCAGCTACGGCGGATAGCCTTCGCCTTGCAGGGCGCCCCGGTTCATCACCGCCGCTCGAATGAAACGGCAAATCACCATCCTGCTCACCGCCGCAGCGCTGCTCGCCGCTGCGGAGCCGCTCACGGTCACGAAGGAATCCGCCGGGAATTTCTACCGCGAATTCAAGCGCCTCACTGCACAACCGCGCTCCGTCGCACCGCTGACCGCGGTGCTCTGCAGGCCACCCGACAAGGGGATTCTGGAAAAGGAGCGTGCGGTGACCGGCCCGCACACGCGGGTGTCCGTCCACATCTACGCAAACCCGTCAGCGGCTGAAGCCATCACCGCAAACGCGCCGGAGTTTCCCGAAGGCGCGGTCATCGTGAAGGAAAAGCTCGCTCGCAATGCAGAAGTCACGGACGTCGGCGGCATGATCAAGCGGGCCAAGGGATACGATCCGGCGAACGGCGACTGGGAGTTTTTCTTCTTCACGCCGGGAGGCGATTTCACCACCGGCAGACTTGCGAACTGCATCGGCTGCCACAGCGGCGGCAAGCGCGACCACGTCTTCAGCGTGTGGAGCCTGGGTGCAAAATAGGCGACGCACATTTTTCAAAAAACAAATCCCATCCCCATGCCCCTCCACCTCCCGCCTCTTACTCGCCGCACATTCCTCCGCCGCTCGCTCGCAGCGACGGTCGGCCTCCTCACTTTCCCCTCGCTGCGCGCAGCGGAAAGCAACGCCGATCCCGATCTCTGGGCACTGCTCTCGGATACGCACATCGCCGCCGACCGCACCGCGATCCTGCGCGATGTGAACATGGCCGAGCACCTCGAAGCCGCCGTGCGCGGCGTGCGCTCTCTCGCTTCACGGCCCGCGGGCGTCTTCGTGAACGGCGACTGCGCCGTGCTCAAGGGGCTCGCCGAGGACTACGCCACATTTTCAACGCTCATCACGCCGCTCCGCGAAGGCGGCCTGCCGCTCCACCTCACGCTCGGAAACCACGACGACCGCGACATTTTCCGCACCTCGCTGAAAGCCGCCATCCCCGCCGCGCCGCCGCTCGCCAGCAAGCACGTCTCCATCGTCGAAGGCGCGCGTGCGAACTGGTTCCTGCTCGATTCGCTCAACGACGTGAACAAGACCCCCGGCACGCTCGGCGATGAGCAGCGCGCGTGGCTCGAAAAGGCGCTCGACGCACACCACACGAAGCCCGCGCTCGTGATGGTCCACCACAATCCGGTCGCAGCCACCGCGGGCAAAGTGCCCGGCCTCACGGACACCGAGCAGCTCCTCGCGATCCTGCTCCCGCGCCGCCACGTAAAGGCGCTCTTCTTCGGCCACACGCACACGTGGCGTTTCGCCGAGCAGGACGGCCTGCATCTCGTGAATCTCCCCGCCGTCGCGTATCCGTTCACGCCCGCGGAAGTCACCGGCTGGGTGGATGCAAAGCTCACGGAACGCGGCGCAGCCCTCACGCTCCACGCCCACGACACCCAGCACGCCGCGCACGGCAAGACCACGGGGATCGCGTGGCGGGCGGCGTGATTTTTCACGCGACGGATTTCAATACCACGAATCACTCCAAGCAATCCCACGGCGGGTGTGATGAGTGGTGAAGAAAGCACCGTTGCGAGCAGGGGTCGTGTCCCTTGGGGAGCACAGGCGGCCCGCCTGTCGTTTGCGGCGACCCGCCGCAAACACCCGGATACCGAAGGCGACCCATTCACAGGCTGACGCCCGGCGTGCCGCGCGAGTCTCGCCGCACCACAGGAGTGCCGCCTGTGCTCCCCGATGCACGCCGCCCTCTTCGAGGACGCCCCGCAGATGTGCGGATTGTTCTGACCTGCATTCCTTCGCGCCTTTGCGTGACCTCATTTCCGGCGCTCCCGAAACACGCGGCATGACCGCCATTGGCATCCGCGATTTTCCCCGGTAGAAAGCCACCCGCAACTCTCCCTCCCAATGCCCTCCGCGAAAAAGCCCGCCAAAAAATCTCCCGCGAAAACTGCGAAGCCCGCAAAACCCGCGAAGGCGGTGAAACCAAAACCGCCCGCGAAAAAATCCGCGCGCGAGGATGAGGACGATCTCGCAGACGCGCCGCCGCCGGTGCTGCGCTTCAAGCCGCACGTCGGCTGCAAAGTCCTCGCCGCCGCGCGACGCGACGCGGGCTTTGCCGAAGTCACCGCGATCTCGGGCGCGAAAGTGACGCTGCGTTTCCGCACCGATGTCGTGAATTTCGTCGAACGCGATGCCCCCATCGAGCACATCGTCCACCCGCCGCTGCCGAGCCAGACGCGCGTCTTTCACTCGGAGAATGGCCTCGTGCGCTACGGCCGCATCGTCGCGCCGAAAGGCACGCTCGGCCCGATGCGCACGTATCTCGTGCATTTTCCCGGCATGAGCACGCTCACCGAGATGCGCGAGGATGCGTTCCAAGTCCGCTCATATCTGCCCGGCGACGATCCGGCAGTCGTGCTCGCGGAACTCGCGCAGGAGACGCCGTTCTTTTTCCAGCAGCGCGCCGATTTGCTCCGCGAACTGCTGAAGCAAAATCAGCTCTCGCACGGGTTGCCCGCGCTCATTTCGTCGAAGGTGGAAATCCTCCAGCATCAGGCCGAGGTCGCGGACCGCGTGCTGCACGATCCCGTCATCCGCTACCTGCTCGCGGATGAAGTCGGTCTCGGGAAGACGATCGAGGCGGGCATCATCCTGCGGCAGATCCGCCTCGATGCGCCGGATGCGCGCATCGCAGTCGTCGCGCCCGATGCGCTCACGCGCCAGTGGCGCGAGGAGCTCGACTCGCGCTTCGAGAATGATGACGTGGAAGTTTTCGCGCACAGCGATTTTGCGAAGGACCAGGAGCTGCTCGAAGGCCCGTGGGACGTGCTCGTGATTGACGAAGCGCACCGCGTCGTCGCGCGCCACGGGCTGCCCGCGTCGCCGATCACACGCAACGCGCTCAAGCTCGCGCACGCGTCGAAGCACCTGCTGCTGCTCTCCGCCACGCCCGTGCTGCATCACGACGACGATCTGCTCGCGCTGCTCGAACTGCTCGATCCGGAAAATTATTCCATCGCGAAGCTCGCCGAATTTAAGGAGCGCACCGCGCGCCGCGTCGAGCTGGGCCGCGCCTTTCTCGCGCTGCGCAGCGCCACCGTGCCCGCGCTCGTGAAGCTGCACGCGGGCAAGCTCGCGTCGCTGCTGCCGAATGATCCGACCGTGAAGGAATTCGTGGCCGCGCTCGCGAAACCGGGCGCCGATGCGAAGGCGATCCAGGGCGAGCTGCATCTGCACATCAGCGAGACGTACCGCATCCACCGCCGCATGTTGCGCACGCGCCGCCGCTGGCTCGCAGGCGCGCACAAGCGTTTCGTGCGCGACGTCGTCGAGAGCGTGGAGATGGAACTCGACGAGGAGCCGCACCTCGTGCTCTGGGAGGCGCTCGAAAAATGGCGCATCGTAACCAGCAAGCGCGTGGCGAAGGACGACAAACTCCGCACCGTCGCCGCCGACGAATACGTGCGCCTCGCCGAGGCGATTTCCGCCGAGCCGGAAAAACTTTCCACGCTCGTGAAGGACGTCGCGAAGGCAACGAAAGCCACGGACGCCGAGGTGAAATTCCTCGCCGGTCTCGCCGACGACAAGCTCGCGTGGCAGATCGCCGAAGCGCGTTTGGATCTCGTCGCCGAGTCGCTCCGCCGCCGCGCGGCAAAGGACGGACCGAATGGAAAATATGTCGTCTTCTGCCCGAACGCGCGCTTCTGCGCCGACCTCGCGAAACGGCTGCACTCGCTGTTTTCCAAGGATGGCGTGAAGGTCGCGAGCACGAGCACCGTCGGCAGCACGGCGGGCGAACTTTTCTCCGACTTCGCCGCGGATCGCGCCTCGCGCGTGCTCATCACCGACGCGACGGGCGAGGAAGGCTTCAATCTCCAGTTTGCAAAAGCCGTGATTTTC
>JAYWEO010000320.1:0-8920 GCA_043779225.1 Prosthecobacter sp. | reverse complement strand
CGGCTGCGTGAATTGCGGCCTCGCCGCAAAATCCTCCTGCGCGTAGAGCCGCACACACACGCCATCCCGCACGCGACCCGCGCGGCCTGCGCGCTGATTCGCGCTGCTCTGCGCGACAGGCTCCACCGGCAGTCGCTTTGTCCGCGTGCGCGGATTGTAGCGGCTGATGCGCGCGAGCCCGGAATCAATCACATAGCGGATGCGCGGGATCGTGAGCGAAGTCTCCGCGACATTCGTGGACACGATCACGCGCCGCCTCGGCCCCGGTGAAAAGATTCGCTGCTGATCGCCCGATGCCATTCTCCCGAAAAGCCCGAGCACCTCGTAGCTGCTGCCGAGCGCACCGGTGAGCGCGTCGCACGTGTCGCGGATGTCCCGCTCCGTCGCAAGAAAGACGAGCACGTCGCCATCATCCGACTCGATGAATGCCTCCTCCACCGCCGTCACGACATCCTCGACGAGTCCTTCGCCTTCCGCGTCCGCGAGATCCTTGTAGCGCACCTCGACGGGAAAAAGCCGCCCGCTCGCCTCGATGATGGGCGCATTTTCAAATGCCGCCGAGAATGCCTGCGTATCGATCGTCGCGGAGGTGATCACCACCTGGAGATCGGGCCGCCGCTTCAGCAGTCCGCGCAGATGGCCGAGGAGAAAGTCAATGTTCAGCGAGCGCTCGTGCGCCTCGTCCACGATGAGGATCGAGTACGCGCGCAGCATCGGATCGCCCTGGATCTCCGCGAGCAGGATTCCATCCGTCATGAATTTCACCAGCGTGTCCCGGCTCGTGTCATCGCCGAACCGCACCTTGCATCCCACCTCGCGTCCCCACTGCACGGCGAGTTCCTCCGCGACGCGGCGCGATACGCTTGTCGCCGCCATGCGACGCGGCTGCGTGCAGCCGATGCGCCCGCGTGCCTTCGTCACCAGCAGCCGTTCGAGGCACATCTTCGGGAGCTGCGTCGTCTTGCCCGAACCCGTCTCGCCTGCCACCACGATCACCTGATGCCTCTCCAGTGCAGCGAGGATCTCATCCCGCTTCCCGGAGACCGGAAGCTCGGGCGGGTATTGGATGCGTGGTGCTGGTCTTGGCGGCGGCGTATGCAAAGGCGGGGCGCAGGCTAGCGATCCCCGCGCGCGAGTAAACCGGCGAACTGCGCACTCGATCCGCCGCTACGCCACCACCGGCGGCTCGAAGCCCGCCCGATACTTGCGCGACACGATCTCCGCGTTCGCCTTGTCGTGATTCGTGAAGCGGCACGTCGCGCTGTCCCAGCGCAGCTCCTCGCCGGGGAACCGCGACGCCTTCACCGCCAGCAGCGCGGGCTCCGTGATGCGCCAGCCGATCGTCAGCGGCGTCCACAGCGACTTGCTGCCACCGAGGCAATTGTCCGCCCAATCCTTCCAGTGATCGCGCGGCTCCACCTTTGGCATCGGCTCATTCTCGACCACTTTGCCTTTGCGGAAAATGGTGATCTTCCCATCCGCCTGGAGCAGCAGCGTGCCCTCCTCGCACACGACCATCGTGTGATTTGGCCCCACCTTCACGTCCGGCAGGCCGAGCGCGGCGAAGGACGGCATCAGCCCGCTGTCATTGTAGTGGACGACGAATTTCTCCCGCGTGCATTTACCGCCTCCGGCGAAAGTGAGCGTGCTCTGGCAATGGCCCGCGTGCGCCGTCCCTGCGGGCTTGATCGTATTCGT
This sequence comes from Prosthecobacter sp., assembly GCA_043779225.1. Lineage (GTDB taxonomy): Bacteria > Verrucomicrobiota > Verrucomicrobiia > Chthoniobacterales > Chthoniobacteraceae > SXWH01. The sequence continues at coordinate 7,222 of JAYWEO010000320.1, read as the reverse complement.
CATCACCGCCTCGGGTGACTTCAGATCATACGCGAAGAACAGCAGGTCCAGCAGATGGCAGCCCCAGTCCGCGAGCTGCCCGCCGCCCGTCTCCCAAAATGCGCGCCAGCGACGCGGCGCGAGATCTTCGCTGTACGGCAGCTTCGAGGTCAGCGCGCCGTGCCACAGATCCCAGTCCATCTCCGCGGGCACCGGCTGTGCCGGCGTGTACTCGCTCCACGGCTCCACGAAGTAAGTCCCGCGCTCCACTTTCCCCGTCCACACATAGGCCTCCACCGGACGCCCGAGCTGATTCTTCTGCAGGATCTCCACCGCCTGCATGCGCCCCTCCTTGCATGCGCGCTGGTTGCCCATCTGCGTGATCAGCCCCGGCCTCGCGGCGAGACCGTCGCGGATCATCCGCAGTTCATCGAGCTGCTGCACGAGCGGCTTCTGGCCGTAGAGATGCTTATTGTGCTTCAGCGCCGTGAGCATCATCGGCGCGTGATGAAAGTCCGGCGTGTCCACGATCACCGCGTCGAACTGATCCACGCGCTTCGCGAAAGCCTCCCGATAGTCCGTGAGCGTCCACGCGCCGGGGAATTCCTTCGAGATTTTGTCCAGCTCCCGCCTGTCCACATCGCAGAAGCCCGCAAACTCCACCATCGGATGCCCGTGGAGTCCCGTGCGCTGCATCTTCCCGATGCCGCCCACGCCGATCTGGAAAATGCGCAGCCTGCTGTTCTTGTTCACCTGCGCGCGAGCCTGCGGCGAGAGCCTCACCATCGTTGAGAGCGAGGCCAGCCCCGCCGTGAGCACCGCGCCATTCCTCAGGAAATTGCGACGCGTGATGGGGGCATGGGTGAAATGAGGAGCGGAGTTCTGTGGAGTCTTCATGGTGGGATTTCCGCGAGCATGCACGGCGTTTGCGCGGCCTCAAGCTCCCGTTCACGGAATTCCCGCAGCGCGAGATTCCCCGCCATGGGGAAGGGGATCGCCTCGCAGGCATCCCTCCTCCCTCAGAGGGGGTGCCGGAATCCATTTTCAACGCAGGGACCGGGCGCAGCGCACTGAAATCTGAGCCCAAACTCCCCGACAGCCGACCCGTACTCCCGGGAGTACGCGCCCCAAACCCCGAACGCCCATTCTTTTTGCCAAAACCCCCACGGCCCAAATATACCCTCGTCCCCGCCACCCTTCTCCGCTAAAGGGCTGGTGAAAGTCTCCCGTCGTACCATCACTCGCCAGGTGGGGCTACGCGCTCCGAGTCACGCATGCCAAGGAACCCACCCTGATGTCAGGCACACCAACAGAGCCACCTTCTCCACCCATCGCACTGCTGCGCGCAGCCTACGCGGCTTTCAACGCGCGGGACATTGACGCCGCTCTCGCCCTCATGACGCCGGACGTGGCCTGGCCGCGAGCGTTCAAGGGCGGGTTGGTCCGCGGCCCGGCAGAGGTCCGCGCTTACTGGACGGAGCAGTGGAGCGAGATCAGCCCGCAGGTGGAGCCGCTGGCTTTTCACCCGGAGGACAGCGGAAGGGTCTTGGTCGAGGTGCATCAGGTCGTGCGCGACATGGCTGGAACCATTCTTGCCGATGAGCGCGTCGGTCATCGGTTCTCCATCGAGCGTGGCTTCATTCAAGGCATGGAGGTCTGTTCACTTCCATCGGCCGGCCGTTTCCACGAGGCGAAGCCAAAGACATGACGGCCGCGACGCCTGCCCGCCGTGCAAGGCGTCAAGATGGAAGTCGGGTGGACTGAGTGGGATTGTTTTCGGTGCGGGGTGGGGAGGTGAAGAGGGAGTGCTCAGTGCGAAGATTCGGCGGTGTCCCAATTTGGAAGGCAGGAAGGCAGAAAAAGAAAACGCGGAGAAATCGTGAGAGCGGAAGCGTCCGCGTTGAGCCGTATTTCTTCCTGCCTTCCTGCCTTCCAAATTCAAATCAGGACACTGCCGAAGATTCGCGACAACGGGCGGCTGAGCATCTACCCAGCATTTCCCGAATCATGAATCCCTCCGACATCTCCCGCCGCTCTTTCCTGAAGACTTCCGCCGTGCTCGCCGCCGGAGGGCCGGTGCTGGTCTCGCTGTATGCGGCGGGGGCGGTGACGGCGTCGGCTCCGCTGCTGGCGTATGTGGGGACGTACAGCGCGCCTTTGCAGAATGTGCGGCCCACGCAGGTGGACCTGCCGCCGGGGAATGGGCGCGGCATTCATATTTTCCAAGTGGATCGTGCGACGGGCGCGATGACGCCACGCGCGGTGGTGGAGAATGGCGGGAGCCCGAGCTGCCTAATATTCAATGCGGAGGGGACGCGGATGTATTCGGCGAATGAGACGGACCGGATGGGCGAGGCGGACCCAGGGACGGTGAGTGCGTATGCGGTGAACCGGGCGGATGGGGGACTGAAGCTAATGAATACTATTAGCTCCGGCGGGGCGGGGCCGACGCATGTGAGCATCCATCCCTCGGGGCGGTTTCTGCTGGTGGCGAATTACTTCGGCGGGTCGGTGTCGGTGCTGCCGATTTTGCCGGATGGCAGCCTCGGCGCGGCGAGCGATACGAAGAAGGACGCGGGCACCGTGGGGCCGAAGACGGCGACGAATGCGCCTGCGGGGAGCTTTGCCTTCAGCGGCCATGACCAGCCGCACGCGCATATGATCCAGGCGGACCTCGCGGGGCGGTTCGTGATGCATGCGGACCTCGGGCTGGATCGGATTTTTGTGTGGAAGTTCGACGACCACGCGGGTGTGCTCACGGCGAATGAACCGGCTTCCGTGGCGCTGCCGCCGGGGGATGGGCCGAGGCATTTTGCGTTTCATCCGAATGGGCGCTGGTTCTATTCCATCCAGGAGGAAGGGTCGAATATCGTGCTCTTCGACTACGATGCGGCGAAGGGGCAGCTCGCGGCACGGCAGACGGTGTCGAGTCTGCCGGGGGGATTTGCGGGGAGCAATTTTACCTCGGAGATCATGGTGTCGGCGGATGGGCGCTTCGTGTATGCGGCGAACCGGCTGCACGACAGCATCGCGATTTTCTCGGTGGCGGAGGATGGCGCGCTGAAATTCGTCGCCGAGGAATGGACGCACGGGGACTACCCGCGGAGTTTCACCGTGGAGCCGGGTGGGAATTTCCTCTATTGCTGCAATCAGCGCGGCGACACGATCGCGGTCTTCCGCGTGGATGCGAAGACGGGCGGGCTGACGTTCACCGGGCATCAGACGCCGGTGGGGAATCCCTCGATCATCGTCTTCCTCGATCTCGCAAAGGGCGGGTAGCGGGCTGACGCGGAGCGCGCGTCCCCGTGGCGACGCTGCTTGAATGCGCGCACGGGGGCCATGTATGTGTGCCGCACCAAATCAGTCTCTCACTTTATGAACCGCATTCTCCCGTTCCTTTTCCTCTCGGCCCTCACCGCATTTTCCATCGCTGCCGATGTGCCGGATTGGCCAGCGGCGATCCCGCTCTGGCCGCATGGGGCGCCAGGTTCCGAGGCGCGGGTGAATGAGCCGGAGAAGCTCGACGGGAGCAATGTGACTAATGTGCATAATCCCACGATCACGCCTTTCCTCCCGACATCCGGTGCGACCGGTGTGGCGGTGCTGATCGCGCCGGGCGGCGGGCACTCGAAGCTGTGCCTCGGGCACGAAGGCTATGCACTGGCCGAGTGGTTCCGCGATCATGGCATCGCGGCATTTGTGCTGAAGTACCGCCTCGCGCGGGAAAAGGACTCGACCTACACGATCCAGGACCACGCGATGGCGGACACGCGCCGCGCACTCCGCACCGTGCGCAGCCGGGCGAAGGAATGGGGCATCCGGCCCGACCGCATCGGCGTCATGGGATTTTCCGCCGGCGGGGAACTTGCGGCGTTTGCCGCGATGCAGTCGGACTCGGGCAAGGCCGACGCGGCCGATCCCATCGAGCGCGCGGGATGCAGGCCGGACTTCCAGGCGCTCATCTATCCCGGCACTTCCAATCTCTTCACGGTGGAAAAAGGCATGCCGCCGCTTTTCATCGCCTGCGGCTATGGCGACCGGCCCGACATCGCCGAGGGCATGGCCTCGCTCTATCTCAAATACAAGGCCGCGGGCGTGAAGGCCGAGCTGCACATCTACTCGAATGCCGGACATGGCTTCGGCTATCGCCCCGGCACGACGACGGCCGCGGGAGCGTGGCCATTCCGCTTCCGCGAATGGCTCGCGGACAGCGGGCTGCTGAAGTAGGATGGCGAGTCGCTTGATCTGGAAGAGCGAAAACGATTCGGCTTCCGGTGCATTTGGCGCGGCCCCAATCACCAGGGACGGGCGGGAGGTGGGACTATGCAATCCTACTTGTTCGCTGATATTTGGAGCTTGAATGGTGATGGGCGAGCGACATCATCAAAAGCGATATGGAACCTCCCCGGAATTTCATGCGATGGACGGAGCGCGGCGCGGCAAGGGAACGTCACGCGGCATCCTGCGATTCTCGTTCGGCGAGCATGCCTGTATCTCATCCGGGTCGATCGCGGCTGAGGGACTCACACGGGAGCAGCCTTGGTTTTCCACGCCGCGAGCACACGGCGCCGCATCCGGCGCGGCGCTGACCCTTTGCCCCCATTCAATCAACACTAGCAGCAGTGCGTTCAACGAACCGCACCGCGAGACGGAAAGGCCCCCGAAAAAGATGAAAACGACATATTGGAACAGAATGATCCAAGCCGCACGGACGTTCGCCGCCTCGGCGGTTTTGCTGGCCGGCTTGCTCAGCCAGGCGCAGCCGCCGGTGGCGGAGCCGGTGGCGTTGCAGCCGACCGACCTTCCTTCGCGGGGCTACGCACCGCCGGAAGGCTTGCCGAAGGCGGCATTGGCACCGTCCACCGATCTGGCACCCGCCGGGCAGGTCGGGCCGGCGTGGATCACGCTGGGGCCGGCGGCGACGATCGGCGGGCAGGTGACGGTGCCGCCGAACAATGAGATCGGCGGATGCATCCAGGCGCTGGCGATTCATCCGACGAATCCGGACATCATCTACATCGCTGCGGTGAATGGCGGCGTCTGGCGCACGACGAATGGGACGGCGACGAGCCCGAGCTGGACTCCGCTGATGGACACGCAGGCGTCGCTTTCCATGGGTGCGCTGGAATTTGATCCGACGGATCCGACGTTTCAGACGCTCGTGGCGACGAGCGCGCGGGAGAGCAGCCTCGGCGGTGCGGGGAGCGCGCGCATCGGGGTGCTGCGCACGACGGATGGCGGAGCGACCTGGACGGTGACGGGCACGACGCTGCTGCCGAATGAAAATCCATCGAGCGTGGCGGCGCGGGGCACGGTGATCATGGTGGCGTCGGATTCCGACTACAGCAGCGGCTTCATCTTCAGCAATGGCAGCGGCCTGTTTCGCAGCACGAGCACGGGGGCTTCGTACACGCTGGTGTCCGGCACGAACGGCCTGTCGGCGGGGCCGATAAGTGATCTGGTCGGCGACCCCGGCAATCCGAACCGGTTCTTCGCGGCGGTGAGGACGGTCGGCATTTTCCGCAGCGACGATGCGGGGGCGACGTGGACGAATGTGACGAACAATCTCACGGGCATCTCGGCGAGCACGCCGAAGGTGGAGATGGCGATGTTCAACAACGGCACGACCACGGCGCTGTATGCAGGCGTCCTGGGCGCGAGCAATCTGGCGGGCGTGTGGCGCTCGACGAATCTCGGCGCGACGTGGACGCAGATGGACACGCCGAGCACGGGATCACAGACGAGCCTTCACTTTTCCATCGCGACGGATCGGACGAACCCGGCGCTCGTGTATGTCGGCGGGCAGGGCGGGCGGTTCCGCGGGGATGCGACGCTCGCTGCCGGCAGCCAGTTCACGTCGCTGCATTCGCCAAACTCGGGGGGCACGACGCCGCACGCGGACTCGCGCGAGATGTTCTGCGACTCGGCGGGCACGCTGGTCGAGACGAGCGATGGCGGCATCTACCGGCGTCCGAACCCGACGAACAACACGACGCCGTGGAATTCCGCGAACGGAAACCTCGCGGTCTTCGAGGCGCACAATGTGGCCTACAGCAGCCTCACGCACACCGCCATGCTCGGCGCGCAGGACAATGGCACGCACATCCAGACCTCCGCCGCGTCCACGGTGTGGACGTGGATCAATGGCGGCGACGGCGGGGATGTGGCGATTGATGACACGAGCAGTCCCGGCCAGTCCATCCGCTACGGCAGTTCGCAGAATCTCGGCGGCTTTTTCCGTAAGACCTACGATGCGTCGAACACGCTCCTGAGCACGGCGTTTCCCGCGCTCACAGTGCTGAACAGCGGGCCCGCGATTTCGGGACAGTTCGTGACACCCGTCGAGCTGAACAAGGTGGATCCCAGCCGCATGATCATCGGCGGCGGGAATGCAGCCTACGAGTCGCTGAACCGCGGCGACACCGTCACCGCGCTCACGCCGGTCTCGGGGGTCAACAACGGCACCGATGCCGCGTGCCCCATCGCCTACGGCGGCTGGCTGGCGGGCGTGCCAAACCCCGACATCCTATACTATGGAAATGGCTCGACGGTGAGAATCCGCACGACGGCGGGCGGCGCGGTCGCGAGCACAGCGGGCGCATTTCCCGGCGGCACGATCAAAGACATCATTCTCGATCGAAATGATTACCGGCATGTGTTCGTAACGGGGGCGTCGAGTGTCTATCACAGCACGGATTCGGGCGCGACGTGGGCAAACATCACAGGCGACCTCACCGGCGTGGGTGCATTGCGTTCACTGGAATTCTTCAAGCTCTACGGGACGGACTGCGTGGCGTGCGGGACGGACAACGGCGTCTATTGCTCCTTCGTGAACAACCTCGGCGTCTGGAACAAGCTCGGCACCGGGGTGCCGAATGCGCCGGTGTATGACATGGTCTTCAACGCGACGGACAGCGTGCTGGTGATCAGCACGCTCGGGCGCAGTTGCCACAAGCTGCCGATCCAGGCCACGCCGCTCACGTATCTCACGATCAATCTTTCCGCGAATCCCGTGACCGAGGGCGTCGCGCCGGTCTCGGCCACGGTGACGGCCACGCCCGCGCCTGTCGCGAATCTTACGGTCACGCTCACGTCGGGCGACACGACGGAGGCGACGCTTCCCGCGAGCGTCACCATTTTGGCCGGGCAGACGACGGCGACGTTCAATGTCACGGTGATCAACGACACGCTCATTGACGGCACGCAGATCACGAACCTCACCGCGAGCGCGGTCGGCTATGCG